>NZ_JBSFKD010000029.1:0-125649 GCF_053598395.1 Streptomyces sp. NPDC001135
ACCGGAGCCCAATCGACTACGAACAAGACCGCCAGGCCGACCCCACCGTGGAGTTGGCCGCTTGAAAGCTCTCCACGGCGCGAGGGGATTGACAGGGGCGCCCGGCCGCCACGCGACAGGACCTGGAAGTGAGCCAGGTGCAGATGCACGGGGTGGTGGAAGTCGCTGGTGAACCGCCAACGTTCGACGGTGCCCAGGCGCGGGCGCGCCAGGATCTCCGAGGTGCTGAAGGGGCGGCCGTTGATGGTCCACATGTCCTCGTAGCGGCGGAAGTCGAAGTGCCGCGTGGCGACGGCGGACGCCGGGCGCAGGGCCGCGTACCGGGAGAGGCGGGCGGGGACGTGACTGGCGTCCTTCTCCTTGCGGGCGACCCGGAAGCGCATGACCTCGCGCAGACGGCCGTCCGCCAGGCTGTTGACCAGGGTGACGTGGCTGCCCACCGGGCATCCGGTGAAGTCCACGACCACGTCGAAGCGTTCCGCCGGTGCCATGGGAACTCCGGCCAGACGCTGGGGTGCCGCGAGCAGGCCGCCGTCGCCGCCGATCTGCACGAAGGGAAGCGTGCCGCCGTGTTCCCTCTCCAGCACCAGGTGGTAGCGCCGGGCGTTGGAGGCGTTCAGCAGCCGTAGCCGGTGCCGGGTCGCGGAGACCTCCGCCTCGGGCCAGGGCGCCCCGTTCACCAGCTGTACGTCGCCGAGAACGCCGTCCATGTACGCGTCCTCGACTCCGGGGGTGCCGGTGCAGGTCGGCGAGTGGCCCGGGTAGCGGAAGGAGCCGTCCTCCTCGAAGGAGCGGTCGCAGATCAGCAGCGGGATGTCCCGCTCGCCGCCGGGCAGCGGCAGGGCCTCCTCCTCCTGGTCGTGGACCAGGAACATCCCGGCCAGACCGCGCCAGACCTGCGGGGCGCTGAAGTCCATCCGGTGGTCGTGGTACCAGAGCGTCGCGGCCCGCTGGTCCATCGGGTACGCGTACGTCTTGTAGCCCTCCGAGACCGTCCAGTCGGACGCCGGGGCGTGCATGCCCGCCATGCCGTCCGTCATTCCCCGGCCCCTGAACTCGGCGCCGCACTGCGCAGGCACCAGCACATCGGTCGGGTAGCCGTCGGAGTGCGGCGGGGTGACACCCCCGTGCAGGTGCAGAGAAGTGGGCACGGACAGCTTGTTGAGTACCCGCACCTCCATCCGGCGGCCCGACCGGGCGGTGAAGGTGGGGCCGGGGAAAATGCCGTCGTAACCCCAGACGGTCGTCCTCAGCCCCGGGACGATCTCCACGGACCCCTCGCGCTGGGTGATGTCGTAGACGTCGGTACCGCCCGTGGTACGCGACGGGCGGGCGCACGGCGGCACGGGCAGCGGCACGGCGAACCGCCGGGGCGGTCGGACCCTGCTGGACAGAACCGATCCCGTGCGCTCGTCCGACCACTTCTCATACGCCGCCGCTCCGGCGGGTATCGCGAGCCCGGCCGTGACCCCGGCACTCAGACCCAGGAACCGTCGACGAGATGTCATCTGCCTACCTGCCCCTGGTACGTGTACGCCCAGCAGGCCAGTGCCACACCCACTCCGAACACGCCAAGTGCCAGCGGCACGTGGCCGCCCAGCACCCGAGCCGCGCCCAACCCCGTCTGCGCCCCGACCAACACAACCAGGCCGACCGCGAGCGCGCCGGGCCAGGCCGGTCCGCGCATCGAGCGCCACACCAGGAGTGCGGCCACCGCTTCGAAGAGGGCGATGGTGGCGACCAACTGGGCGTTGGCCGCGTGCAGGTCGAGGAAGCGCACGTCACCGGTGATGAACAGGCCGGCCAGGGCCGCCTGGAGGAGGGTGTCGAGGAGGAACAGCAGAGAGGTGGTGCGCAGCAGGGTGAGTGGCCAGGTACGGGAGCGTTCCGCGGCTCTGCCGGAATGTGACTCCTCTTCCGTTGGGCGCGGACGTGGAGCTGGAGCCTGTGTGGACGTATCAGTCACCCGTCACCTCACCGCTCCCGGCGCGGGCCTGCGCCTCGAACGCCTGGAAGCCGGCCTCGATGCCCATGAAGATGTCGTTCATGACCAGATAGCCCTGCGCGATGAGCGGCGAGTCGCGCAGCTCCTCGATGAGGAAGTAGTACGCCTTGAGGTCTTCCGTCTCCAGCACGGCGAAGTCGGAGAAAGCGGTGGTGAACGCCTCCGCGTCGAAGAAGCGGGCGGAGACGCGGTCCGCGTACCTGGCGAACACCGGGTGGATATGGGCCGCCGCCATCGCGTTCCGCTCATCGCGGGAGAGCACCAGCCAGGTCGGGCTGAAGGTGTAGGTCAGGATGATCGTCGTCGTCACGACAGAGGTCCCCCGTTTCCCCAAGTGTTGTAAACGCTGTAAGCTTACGGCGTTTACTACATGTGATAAGCGTTAACCTTGTCAAGTGCGGGCCGGTCGGCGGCCCATGGCTCAGGAGGCACAGGGTGAGCAGTAACCCCGCGTCGGCGCGACGCGCTCGGCAACGCGAAGAGGTGCGCGAGCGGCAGCGCACCGAGACGAAGTCCGAGATCCTGCGGCATGCCCGCCAGTTGCTGGTGGACGAGGGCCCCGCCGCCGTCTCCCTGCGGGCCATCGCGCGCGAGATGGGGATGACCGCTCCGGGGCTGTACCGCTACTTCGCCGACCATCGTGAGCTGGTCCAGGCCCTCACGGCCGCCCTCTATGACGAACTCGCCGCTGCCCTGGAAAGCGCCCGTGACAAGGCGCCCGAGCAGTCCCCGCGGGGCCGCCTCACCGCCACCGCGCGGGCGCTACGGGCCTGGGCGGTGACACACAAACCGGAGTTCGCCCTTATCTTCAGTAAGCCGATGCCCGACGCCGACTGTGGACCGGGCGACCCCTGCCACGCCGCCAGCTGGCGCTTCGGCGGCGTCTTCGTCGACCTGATGCTGGAGTTCTGGCGGGCCGGCACCCTCGCTCTGCCTGAGCCCGGCACCCTCGACCCGGGCTGGCTCCCCCAGCTGAACGAGATAAGGGAACACCTCGGCACCGAACAGCCACCCCTGGAAGCGCTGTACGTCTTCGTCCTCGCCTGGTCCCGCCTGTACGGCATGGTGTCCATCGAGGTGTTCGGACACCTGGACTTCGCCCTGACCGATCCCGAGCCCCTGTTCGAGCACAACCTCCGCGACATCGTGGAGCTGCTCGAATCCGACGCGCGCAACCACCCTTAGGGACCTGAGTCAGAGATTCGCCGGCATACGCGGCCACTTGGCCGAGGATCTCGTCGTCGGTCTTGGCCCATGCGGTGGCCCTGGGGTCCTCGTTCCGGACGGAGCGAAGGACGACGAACCCGTCGGTGTGAAGTGCAGGCGGAAGGGAACAGGGTGGTGCCGACGCGGACGTAGTCATGGCTGCGGCGTTCGGGGACCCCGTGGGCCATCGGCGGCACGGGCTGGAACCGGTCGAGGCAGAGGCCGACGACGTCGCGGACCTTGTCGCTGAACGAGGGGTCGGTGGACAGCTTGAATGTCTGTGAGCGGGGCCGGGCGAGGGCGAACGCCCGGAGGTTGCTCCACCGCTCGGCGGTCCGCGGGCCGGTGCCGACCATGGCCGCGGCCCCTTCCCGCTCGGCCGGCCGGAAGTCCGCGAGGCCGATCCGCCATCCTGCCGCCGCCCGGCCATCGCCATGGTCAGCGCGTAGGCCAGTGCGATCCCCAGGATGACCACCGCGGTGTTGTTCGTCTGCTCGGCAGCGTGCGCGCGCTGGGCCTCCAGGCAGGCGCCGTAGGTCAGGACCTGCGCGCCGGAGCCGGTCAGCGCCAGGTTCACCGCGGCCGTCGGCGTTCGTCGAGCGGCCGGCCCGCGCCCGTCGTCGAGTCGAGGTAGACCTGGCTCGGCATCACCGCGCCGGTCAGTGACGCGGACACAGAGGTGTCGTTGCCGTGCAGACCGCGCGCGACCACCGCCGCGATGACGGTTCGGACCTTTTCGCCGGCCGGCAGCAGCGCGACCACGTGGTCCCCGGCCGGCAGGCTGTCGGACTGGGCCGCGTGCTCGTCGACGATCAGGAAGTCGTCCCGCGGCGAGGCGAGCGCCCGGGAGAGCACGGACGGCGTGATGGTGGTGCCCAGCGCCGCCGGGGACACCGTTGGTGGTGAGCGAGTCGATCTGCTCGCCCTGGGCGATGCCGGTCCGGGCGTCCATCCAGGTGACCGGGGTGCCCCGGATGCCGGGCACGGCCGTCAGCCGCTGCAGCGTGCGGGCGTCGATCCCGGAACCGCCGGGCACGACGACGTCCGCCGGCTTGATCTCCTGCTGCCGGCGTGCGAGGACCGCGGCGTCACCGGACTTCTGCATGGTCAGCAGGGCGCCGACCAGCCCGACGGCCATCACGATCGGCGCCACCGTGGCGGCCGTACGCCGCCGGCAGGCGAGGACGTTCTCGCGCACCGGCAACGGACCAGCCTTGCCCGAGCCGCGCAGCGGGCCGGTCAGCAGCCGGGTGACCGGACGCAGCAGGATCGGCGCAGACAGGGTGCCCGCGCCGACGTAGAGGACCGGCACCGCCTCGTGCTTGCGGGCAATGCCCGCCGGATACGGCTCGGTCCGAGAGATCACGATCCCCACGACGACCGCGCCGATCGGCATCCCGGCCCCGGCAGCCAGCGGCCAGCGCCCGCAGGGCTACGGGTGGCCTGCGAACGGTGTCGGGGGCGGCAACTATGCTCCAGTCCATGAGTGATGCGGGCAGCGACAACAGCGGCAGACGGGTTGTCGACGGGCGGTTCGAGCTGGAGAAACGGCTCGGCGGTGGCGGTATGGGCTTGGTCTGGCTGGCCCGGGATCTGGTGCTGCAGCGGAGCGTGGCCATCAAAGAGGTCCGGCCGCCCGATCCGGACCTCGCCGAGTACGACCCGGAAGCCGCGCGGATGCTTCGAGAGCGGGTCCTGCGGGAGGCTCGCGCCCTGGCTCGGGTCGACCACCCCAACGTGGTGACGATCCACCACATTGTGGACGGCGGCGCGGGGACCTACCCCTGGATCGTCATGGAACTCGTCACCGGCGGTTCCCTGGCCGATCGTCTCACCCGCGGACCGATGAAACCCCGGGAAGCGGCGCTGATCGGACGCGAGGTGCTGGCCGCCCTGCGAGCGGCGCACGAGGCCGGCATCCAGCACCGCGATGTGAAACCGGCCAACGTCCTCCTGCGTCCCGACGGCCGTCCGGTGCTCACCGACTTCGGTATCGCGGCGATCCGTGAGTCGACCGCCCTCACGGCCACCGGGTCGATCATCGGCACTCCCGACTACATGGCACCGGAACGGGTCTCGGGCCACGACGGCGGACCTTCTTCGGACCTGTGGTCGCTGGGAATGATGCTCTACACCGCTGTGGAGGGGCATCACCCCCTGCGCCGGAACACGACGCTCGCGACGCTCGCCGCCGTCCTGAACGAAGAGATCCAGCCCCCCGTCCGGGCAGGCGCTCTGAAGGACGTCCTGGCCCGGGTCCTCGTCCGCGACCCTGCGGCACGGCCTGGCGCGGCAGAGCTGGAGCGGATGCTGGAGGCCGCGTCCCGTGAGGCCGTGACACCCACCTCGTACCCACTGCGTCCCCCGCTCGGCGGACCGGCTTTTGCCCTCGAGCCGGAGCGGCCTGCCCTGCCAGCTCCCGGCCCCGCGCCGGCGATGCCTGCGGCACCGGCCCCCGGCAACGCGACGGTGACAAACGGTTTCGGTCCGGCACCCGCGATGTCCCCGGGGCCCTACGACAGCCGCCCCGGACACACCACGTCACCGGGTCGCGAGGACGCGCGGCCCGGGGCCACGACCACAGCGGTACACCAGAGCCGACGGCGCTGGATGTGGGTGGGCCTGCCCGTGGCGGGAGTGGCGCTCGCCGGAACTCTCATATGGACGCTGGGTCCGGGCGGTGACACCCATGCCTCCGGCTCGTCCGGCCCCTCGCGGTCCGCCGATTTCACCACTTCGGCGGCGCCATCGGGTGGATCGGTCCCCGTCTCGGCCTCGCCGGCGGGGAAGGAACGGAGCGGAAGGACTGACCTGTTGACACCGGCCGGTATCCGCACCGCCGTTGAGGCGTTCAAGAAGGAGACCGGCAGGGACCGCTTCGGAGGCCTCACGGTCTATCAGGACTACGTCAGCGCCGATCTGATGGTGAACGGCAGCGACACCAAGTACGACACGTACACGTACCGTCCCGGGCAGGCCGTCGAGAAGGGCATCATCAGCTCGACGCTGATCGACGGCAACAAACCCGTCACCCTCGACGGGTTCGACTGGGACGCGGTGCCGGCACTGCTGCGCGAGGGCGAGAAGAAGCTGAACGTCGATCACGTGACCACGCGCTATCTCGTCCTGGAACTGGCGGACAAAGACTTCGGCACGCCCGTCGGCATGGCTGTGTACCTCAGCAACGCCTACAACCAGCTCGGCTACCTCCAGGCGGATGCCAAGGGCAAGGTGGTGAGGGTCATGCCCAATGACGAGTGAGGGGACCTTTGCCGCGCGCATCGAGGCGGCGCCTCAACGAGACGCGGATCGGTCCATCTCCTGGAAAGGGCTTCGCGGCGCATCCACTGGAGCAAGGCGGGGTTGTCGACGGTGGTGAGGGCGCTGACAGTGGTGCGTAGGTGGCGGTCGAGGCGAGGGGAGGCGCGCCATCCCGTGCTGCCACCCGCCGTCGCGACCGCTTCCTCGGCGGAGCGCTCCAGCAGCGCCTCCGTCCAGGCCAGGCAGACCAGTGCCTCGCACAGGGCGGTGAGTCGAGGATCAGCCAGTGAGGGCAGCGCGCGACCGAGATGGCCTCCGCCGCGACCGCGCGTGCATAGGGGGTCGGACGCCGTCGGCAGGGTGGACATGCCTCGGTAGCTCGGGATGGTCCATGCCCACCGGCTCGATCAGAGTGTGCTGCAGATCACGACTCTCCTGGAGACCGCCGCTGGCGCCGAGCGCCCGCCTAGGACCAGGTGCGTGACCGGCAGTCGGTTTCGCCGAGCGAGCAGGCAGGGTCAGCCGAGTTTGAGGAGGCCGGCTTCGACCACGGCGCGGCCGAAGGGGCTCGCGAGTTCGGCGAGACGCTCACAGCCGGCGTCACCCAGGGCGGCGTAGGCCGGAAGCGCCAGACGGTCGGTGCGGTCCTCGATGTGCCGGCGCAGGAGTGCGCCTTCCGAGCTGAGGGAGTCGCCGTCCAACAGGCCTCGCTCGTGCAGGCGCTCCTGGGCGCCGGCCCACTCGTCCTCGGACCAAGCGCGGCTCGCCCTGAGGAAGTCGACGGGTATTTCACCGGTGGCGGCGTGCAGAACCAGGGCTTCCAAACCACCGACACCCTCGCTGAGCAGGCAGGCGACATGCCCGTCTCCACGGAACTCCCGAAGCAGCGTCTGGGCGTGCCACAGCTGCAGTACCGGCTCCTTCGGCCAGGGAAGTGCGGCGTGCGCGGCGAACAGGGGGCGGCCCTCCGCGTGTTCGCTCGCCGCCTCAGCTGCCCGGCGGGCCAGCGCCAGGACCTCCTTCAAGTGGGGCAGCTCAGGGATTCCCGCCTGCCGCAGGGCTTCGTCCGCCGCGGCGTACCGCGCGTCCAGCACCTGCTGCGGCGTCGTTGTCTCCCAGGCCCCGTCGAGGGCCTGGCGCACCAGAGCGGGATTGAAGTTGTAGAAGGTCGAGACGACCAGCTCGGCGGATGCCCGGCCGAACGCGGCGCTCCGCGAGGCGAAGTACCCGGCGCGTCCGCTCAGTCCCAGGTCCGCGTACCGTCGCCTTGCCTCGGGGACGAAGTAGATCATGGCGTGTACGGGCTCGAGTCCGCGCCAGGCCGCGCGCGCTGTCTTCATGGGTCACCTCTTCGGAGAGTCGACGAACGGGGTATTCGCTGCTGTTCCGTACTCACCGTGCGTTCGCAGGTGTTCGAGCAGCAGGCGGCTCAGCGTCTCGGGTGCCTCCTCGGGTACCCAGTGGCTGACGCCCTGAAGGGTCTCGAACCGGTACGGCCCGCTGACCCACTGCCCGGTCTGCTGCGCTGCCGCCGGGCCGAACGCGCTGTCCCGCGTGCTCCAGACGTACAGCGTGGGCACGTCGATGACACCGATCGCGCCGTCGGGGCGGCCGGCCCGGTACCAGTTCAGCGCCGCGGTGAGAGCGCCCGGCTCGGACAGGTGCCGTACGTAGGCCTCGGCACTGGCCTGGGGGACCTTCCCGGCGTAGAGCGCGCGAAGCTGTCGGGCGTCGTCGGCGAGCATGCGCTCCTCGGTCGCGGGTGTTTCGCGCCAGGCGATCATGTAGTGGGAGCGTTCGCGCTGATCCTGGTCGGTGCGCAGCGCGGATGCCAGAGCGCCGGGATGAGGGGTCGACACCACCGTCAGGGTGCGTACCCGGCCGGGGTGGGCGTGAGCGGTCCACCAGGCCACCGCGCCTCCCCAGTCATGGCCGACCAGGTCGAACGCCGCCCAGCCCAGCTGTTCGGCTATCGCGACCACGTCGTCGACGAGGTGGCCCATGCGGTAGTCCTCGGGCCGCCGGGGGCGGGCGCCCGGGGAATACCCACGCTGGTCGGGCGCCACCACCCGGTGGCCCTGCGCGGCCAGCGCCGCGATCTGCCGTTGCCACACCAGCCCGGTCTGGGGGAAGCCGTGCAGCAGCAGCACCGGGCGACCGTCGGGCGGACCCGCCGCGATCGCGTCGAACACGCCCGCGACGGTGGAGATGCTCAGCTCGGTCACTCTCCCCCTCCTCATACCAACTGGTCGGTATCCTTCAGGTGGGAGGGTGGGCTGTCAAGGGTGTGAGCGCGTGGTGTGGATCTAATTGAACCTGACGTCGGATTCAACTATAACCGGTTCGGAGGCCGACGCCCCGTCACCCTGCGGTCATGGCTCACGTCATCGGGCACCGGAGGGGACGGTCGACGAGCCCTCGCCCCGCCGTGGTTGGCGCCCGGCGCCGCCTTCCGGCATCCATCCCGGCGTGCGGAGCCCGGAATCCCCGTACCGATACCCGCCCCGTCGCTCCCGGGCGAACCGGACCAACAGGAAGCAGTGAGGCGACATGAGGGAAGCAGTCATCGTTTCGACGGCACGGACGCCGATCGGAAAGGCCTACCGCGGCGCGTTCAACGACACCCAGGCGCAGGAACTCGCCGCCCACGCCCTCTCGCACGCTGTGCAGCGCGCCGGGCTCGAAGGAGGCGAGATCGAGGATGTGATCCTCGGCTGCGCCGCGCAGCAGGGGTCTTCCGGTTTCAATGTCGCGCGTCAGGCCGCTCTCCGCGCCGGGCTTCCGGACACCGTCTCGGGGATGTCGATCGACCGGCAGTGCTCGTCGGGCCTGATGGCCATCGCGACGGCCGCCAAGCAGATCGTCGCGGACGGTATGCAGATCGCTGCCGGCGGCGGTGTCGAGTCGATCTCCCTGGTGCAGAACGACCACATGAACACCCACCGCATGGCGGATCCCTGGCTGGTCGAGCGCAAGCCGGGTATCTACATGCCGATGCTGCAGACGGCGGAGATCGTGGCCGAACGCTACGGCGTGAGCCGGGAACGCCAGGACGAGTTCGCGCTGGTGTCGCAGCAGCGCACCGCGGCGGCGCAGGAGGCCGGCCGGTTCGACCGGGAGATCGTCGCGCTCAACAGTGTCAAGAAGGTGCTCGACAAGCAGTCCGGGGAGGTGCGGGACGAGGAGGTCACCCTGACCCGGGACGAGGGCAACCGCCCGTCGACGACGCTCGAAGGCCTGGCCGGGTTGGCGCCGGTGCTGCCGGACGGTCAGGTGAGCGCGCGGTCCAGCGTGACGGCGGGCAACTCATCGCAGCTGTCGGACGGGGCTTCGGTGTCGGTGCTGATGGAGTCGAGGGAGGCCGAGCGTCGCGGACTGGCACCGCTGGGCGTCTACCGGGGGATGACAGTCGCCGGTTGCGGCCCGGACGAGATGGGCATCGGTCCGGTGTTCGCCATCCCGAAACTGCTGAAGCAGCACAACCTCACCATCGACGACATCGGCCTGTGGGAACTCAACGAGGCGTTCGCCTCCCAGGCGCTGTACTGCCGCGACGAACTGCACATCGATCCCGAGCGGTTCAACGTCGATGGCGGCGCGATCTCGGTCGGTCACCCTTACGGAATGACCGGAGCCCGCCTGGTGGGTCATGCCCTCATCGAGGGCAAGCGCCGAGGGGTCCGGTACGTGGTGATCTCGATGTGCGTCGGTGGCGGAATGGGCGCAGCCGGACTGTTCGAGGTCGCCTGAACTCGGCATCCCTGCCGGACGCAACCCAACTGCGAGAGAGGCGTGGATACGGTGTCGAACATGGCGGGAAGGATCCGAACCGCGGTCCTGGTGGACTTCGGCGGGGTCATCACGTCCTCGGTGTTGCGGGCTTTCACCGACTTCGGCGCCTCGCTCGGCGGCGACCCGCGGCTGCCTCTGGACCTCCTCGGCAGGGATCAGCCATCACGCACCCTCCTGGCCGACCACGAGTGCGGCCGTATCGACACAGAAGCCTTCGAGCGGGGATTCGCCGAACGTCTCCGGGCCCACGGCGCCGACGTACCGGCCGAGGGCCTGACGGCCCGGATGCAGGCGGGGTTGTCGATCGACCAGGACATGCTCTCGCTGCTCGCTGACCTTCGGGCGGCCGGCCGTCCGGTTGCGCTGGTGTCCAACTCGTTCGGCACCGGAACCTACGACGGCGTCGACCTCGCCGCTGTCGCCGATGTGGTCGTCATCTCCGCCGAGGTCGGAATCCGCAAGCCCTCCCGGCGGATCTACGCGATCGCCTGTGAACGCCTCGGTGTCGATCCGGGGGAGGCGGTCATGATCGACGATCTGCAGCAGAACCTCGACGGAGCGGCCCGGATCGGCATCGGGGGCGTGCTGCACACCCATGCCGCCGACACCCGCCGGCAACTTGCCGAACGCTTCGGGATCACCGCCTGAACCCGCCTTTCGGCTCTCTGACCATGGCGTCGGATTCAAGTAGAGTTCCCGGGATGAACAGCACGTCGCCCGAGGAGATCGACGGCGAGAAGGCACCGCCCATGGCTCCCCTCTCGCACCTTCGCGAGCCGCCCACGACGAAGCGCGGAGCGCGCACACGGGCCACTCTCGTGAAGGCCGCGCGCAAGGTGTTCGAACGGGACGGCTACCTCGACACCCGCCTGACCGACATCACCAAAGAGGCTCAGTGCGCGGCGGGATCCTTCTACACCTACTTCGCCAGCAAGGAAGAGGTCCTTGCCGCCGTCCTCCTGGAAGCGCAGGAGGACATGATGCACCCCGGTATGGGCCGGGTACAGGGCACCGACGATCCCTATGCGGTGCTTGAGGCGAGCAATCGCGCGTATCTCGAGGCGTACAGACGGAATGCGAAACTGATGGCACTACTGGAGCAGGTCGCCCAAGTGGAGCCGGAGTTCCGTGAGTTCCGGAGCCGGCGCGCTGACGCCTTCATCCGCCGCAACGCCCGCGGCATCGCCGACCTGCAGGCACGGGGTGTCGCGGACCGCGAGGTCGATCCGATAACGGCCTCCCGTGCGCTGTCGGGCATGGTCAGCGTCATGGCCTACAACGCCTTCGTGCTCGGCGAACAGCAAGAGCAAAGTCCGCGGGTGGACTTCGAGGAGCTCGTGTCCACGGTCACCCGGCTCTGGGCGAACGCCCTGCGGTTCCCCGGTCACCGCTGATCCGGCAGCTGAACCCGGGCGCGAAGGCCTCTTCCCTGATCTCCCGGGCCTCCGTCCCGTCCCCGCAGCCGCCCAGCTGGCGCGCCGCCCCTGCGATGACGGTGGTCAGTACGCCCCCGGACCCGGCCGGTGCGTCGCCGCTCGTCCACCTCCAGCAGCCGGGCATCGCACCGTACCCGTGCGCGGTCCCACTGGCGGCGCAACGCGTCGAAACCCGCGGGCCCGTCGTCGACCGCGAGGAGTCCGCCGAGCCCGGTTGCCCCAAGCACCCTCCAGATACGCCCTGGCTCCCGCCACGAAGAGGGCGACGGGGTCGTCGTCCGCTTCTCCACCGTGCTCGGCCCCCCGGGGCTCCGCCGACACCGTCCGGGACACCCGCGGATTCGCGACGAAGTTCCACGAAGTGCTCGACGGCCAGTTGCTGAGGAAAGGTGTCGAGCGGTTCCGGCGAGTGATCGAAGGCGACGCGGTAGCCGCTGCCGGACGTCCGGCTGGTCGGCGGCTCCTCGCCCAGGGCGGCATGCGGCCGCTCGTGGTTGTCGTAGTTCAGGAGGTCGGCGAGTGCGGCACGGTGCTCGCGCTCGGAGACGTGGTCGCGCACGCAGACCCACTCCCTGGTGCGGCCTGCTGGACCTCGGCGGACATGTCCTCCGATGGTGTGCCGGGGCGATCCTCTCGGACGATCTCCGGGGCTGTTGCGTGCGAACAGGCCGCGCGGCGGTCACTAAGCAGGCGAGGCACACGCTACCGGCCGGTGCCGGACCGCGCGGGACCGGGGCAGCCCGGACTTCCGTGAACGAACCAGGTGGAAGGCAGTCTCCATGACGTCACAGCGTGAAACCCGCAGAGTCAGCAACGCAGTGTTCCAGGTCGTCTACGACTCGCCCGCCGCGCTGCCCGGCCGCCACCGCTGGGTCACCAAGGACGAGGACGTACGTAAGGTGGAAGAACTTCTCGGCATGGAGGCCGGGACGATCGGCGCACCCCTCTGGGTGAGCGGCGACTCCCGCGCCTGCGGATCGTGCGGCCGGGAACCCAGTTGGCTGGACATCGTCTCGTCGGCGCTCTCCCGTACGCATGAGCGACGCATGATCGCGGAAGTGATCCTGGGCGTGCACAAGTACGTGAATTCCGAGGCACCCGAGGCCATCGCCGGACTGCGGTGCCACGGTTGCGGAGAGGCGATCACGGATCTGCGTAGCTTCAAGTGCCACAACTGGGCCTACGCCTTCGAAGACCTCCAGGCCGTGCTCGACCGGATCGGCTGACCTCCCGGTGACTGCCGGGGTTGCTGCTGGTGAAGCGGAGGCGACACCTTGTCGCGCCAGCCGGGCGAGCGTCGTGGCGAGGTCGGCGAGTCCGTGCAGGCGGGGGCGGGCTTGGTCCGGTGCCGGGGGCGAGGGCCGGTCACGGCAGAGGTGATCGTGGGCGCTGTCTGGCGAACCGAGACGTAGAGTACCCCTGGGGGTATTTCTTCGAGGAGTGGTCGTGGAATTGGATCTTGAGGGCGCGTCCCTGAAGGCTGTGCTGAACCGGCTGCGGCGTGCGCAGGGTCAGATCTCCGGAGTGATCCGGATGATCGAGGAGGGGCGGGACTGTGAAGACGTGATCACGCAGCTGGCCGCCGCCTCGCGGGCCCTCGACAGGGCCGGTTTCGCGATCATCGCCACCGGCCTGCAGCAGTGTGTGGCGGACATCGAGTCCGGCCGGGGGAGCGGTGAGGACTCGGAGGCGATGCGTGCGCGACTGGAGAAGCTGTTCCTGTCCTTGGCGTGAGGAATTCCGGCTGGGTGGATGAAGGGACGCCCCGGACTTGCCGTTCCGTCCACGGGAGCCGCCGCGAAATCGGTCGTGGGCGTATGCCAGGCCGTCCCGGTATCCGACCTGCCTCTTGTACCGGTCTTTGCCCACTCGCGCAGATCGCCCGGCAGAGGGCAGGACGGCCGAGCTCATGCAGACCACTTCCGTGCGGCAGGTTTTGCCCGACAGGCAAATACCCGCTGGGGTATTTGACCCGCCTCCTCGGGTCGCCGTAGCTTCGTCGTCGATACACCCCCGGGGGTATTTGAGGAGACAACCATTGGCCGCGCAAAGAGACTCGCCCCGAAGGTGCGGCCCTGCCGAGAAGTACCTCGCGCGCGGCGGCATGGCCCTCCAACACGCCCTTGCCGAGGCTGCTTCGCGCCGGCACCGCAGGTGCCTGCGTGCCGGCACCACCATCCGCCTCATGGCCTCAGGACCAGACGGAAGGAGCACCACCATGGTCGCCAGCCCCTCGCCCAGCGGCGAGACGATCGCAGGACGGCACCGCGTCGCCATCATCGGCGGCGGCAGCGCCGGAATCAGCGTCGCCGCCCGCCTGCGCCGCGCCGGCGTCACCGACATCACCCTCGTCGAACCGTCCGACAGCCACTGGTACCAGCCCCTGTGGACCCTGGTCGGTGGCGGTCAGGCACCCCTGCGCATCACCCGGCGTGCCGAGGCCTCCGTCATCCCGGACGGAGTGCGCTGGTTACGCCGGCACGCCCTCGCCGTCGACCCCGACGCGCGGACCGTCACGCTCTCCGGTGGCGCCCGACTCGCCTACGAGTACCTCGTCATGGCTCCCGGACTGCAACTCGACTGGGATGCCGTGCCCGGTCTCGCCGAGGCGGTGGGACACGACCAGGTGTGCAGCAACTACGCGCCGGAATACGCCCCGCGTACCTGGGAGCTGATCAAGCGCATGCGTTCCGGCACAGCCGTCTTCACGCACCCGGCGACTCCGCTCAAGTGCGGCGGCGCACCACAGAAGATCGCCTACCTGGCCGCCGACCACTGGCGCAGGCAGAAGGTCCTCGACCGCATCCGGGTCATCCTCGTCATTCCCGATCCCGTCCTGTTCAAGGTGCCCGAATGGGCCCGCACTCTGGAGCAGGTGGCCGGCAGGTACGGCATCGAAGTGCGGCTTCGGTCCGAGATGACCGCCGTGAACGGCGACCGCCGCGAAGTCGTCCTCACCGACCACGCGAGGGGCACCGCGGAGACCGTCCGCTACGACCTTCTGCACGCCGTGCCTCCGCAGAGCGCGCCCGACTGGGTGAAGGGCAGCCCGCTCGCCGACCCCGCGAGTGCTCTGGGGTTCGTCGCCGCGGAAAAGTACACGCTGCAACACCCGCGGTACGCGAACGTGTTCGCGCTCGGCGACGTGGCCAACCTGCCGACCTCGAAGACCGGTGCGGCCATACGCAAGCAGGCTCCGGTCGTGGCGGCCAACCTGCTCGACGTGATGAACGGCAACAGCCCGGCGCGCCGGTACGACGGCTATACGTCGTGCCCGCTGGTGACTGCCCGGGACCGCATGCTCCTCGCCGAGTTCGACTACGACCTGAAGCCCTCACCCACCTTCCCGCTGATCGACACCTTCAAGGAACGGCGGGACATGTGGGCCTTCAAGCGGTACGTCCTGCCGCAGGTGTACTGGCACGGCATGCTGACCGGCCGCCTCTGAACCGACCGGCCCGGGTTTCCTCCGACCCGAGCCCGTCTTCCCCTGCCCGGCAGACGCAGCGCGTCGCACAGGGCGGACACCGGACCACGCGCCCGCCCGGGGAGACGCACACGCCCAGAAATACCCCCGGGGGTATTATTGCCAGGGTGGTACGCATACCCCCCGGGGTAATCCCAGTGGGAAGGAAAGATCCCCGTGTTCTTCATCGACACCATTGACCTCGAGGGCCTCGGCAACCGCAGTTACCTCGCCGGCGGCCGGCTGTCGGCCGCAGCCATCGACCCGCCGCGCGACTTCGACCAGGTGCTGGCAGTGGCCGCACGTCGCGGCGTACGGATCTCCCACGTGGTGGAGACCCACATCCACAACGACTACGTCACCGGCGGTCTGGAGCTGGCCCGGGTGACCGGCGCCGCCTACCTGGTGCCCGCCGGGGCCCGCGTGTCGTTCGCACGGATACCTGTGGCCGACGGCGACACCGTCACCATCGACAGCGGGCTGGAGCTGCGTGCCGTCGCCACACCCGGCCACACCCCACACCACACCTCCTACGTCCTGCGGGAGGAGGAACAGCCGGTGGCGGCCTTCACCGGCGGATCGCTGCTGATCGGCACGGTGGGCCGGCCGGACCTGGTCGAGCCGCGACTGACCGAGCAACTGGCCCGCGCCCAGCACGCCTCCGCACACCGCCTGGCGGCCGAGTTGCCGGACGAGACGTCCGTGCTGCCCACGCACGGCTTCGGCAGCTTCTGCACCTCGGGGCAGGCCGAGGGGGACACCACCACCATCGGCAAGGAGAAGTCCGCCAACGCGGCGCTCACCACCGATGCCGACTCCTTCGTCGCGCGGCTGCTCGCAGAGCTCGACGACATCCCCGCGTACTACACCCACATGGGTCCGGTCAACGCCGCCGGGCCCGCACCCGTGGACCTGACCCCACCGGCCATCGCGGACGCCGACGAGATCGCCACCCGTCTCGCGGCCGGCGAGTGGGTCGTGGACCTGCGCAGTCGAGTCGCGTTCGCCGAGGGCCACGTCGCGGGGTCCTTCAACTTCGAGGCCGACGGCAAGATCGCCACGTACCTCGCCTGGATGATCCCGTGGGGCAAGCCCGTGACCTTGCTCGCCGAGTCCCCCGGGCAACTGGCCGCCGCCCAGCGCGAACTCGTCCGGGTCGGCATCGACCGGCCCGCCGCCGCTGCGACCGGTACACCGCAGGAATGGGCGACTGCGGGTGAGAGTCTCGCCTCCTTCCCCCGCTCCA
The DNA here is from genome assembly GCF_053598395.1 of Streptomyces sp. NPDC001135. Taxonomy (NCBI): domain Bacteria; kingdom Bacillati; phylum Actinomycetota; class Actinomycetes; order Kitasatosporales; family Streptomycetaceae; genus Streptomyces; species Streptomyces sp. NPDC001135. The sequence goes on from NZ_JBSFKD010000029.1 coordinate 16,413, forward strand.
CGTTCGCAGGGCTGGCCGAGCACGCCACGGACGGCATCGTCGTCCTCGACGTACGGCGCGACTCGGAGAGAGCCGCCGGCCACATCGAGGGCTCGGTCCACATTCCGATCCATCAGCTGCACAAGCGGCTATGTGAGGTGCCGGCCGGAACCGTCTGGGTGCACTGCGCCGGCGGGATGCGGGCCGGTATCGCCGCTTCGCTGCTGGACGCCGCGGGCCGTGACGTCGTGGCCGTCGACGACGGCTTCAGCGCCGCCGCGGCCGCCGGGTTGACCGTCGTCACCGGCTGACCCGATCCGTTCGGTCAGCTGCAGAACTCTCGAGAGGTTGTGCGATGCCCCTTCTCCGTCGTGGCGCAGACCGCGGCACCGTGGACGAGGCCCACCGGCGCACCCGGGGCCCCGACCCCGCGGCCGTCCTGTTGGACGTACGCGAGCAAGTCGAGTGGAGGACCGGGCATGCGCCCGGCGCCGTCCACGTGCCACTGTCCTGTCTGGCCGCGGATGAGGCATCGCCCGGTGTGGCTCAGGCACGGCCGTCGGCGGTGATCTGCCGCAGTGGGCACCGCTCGCAGTGGGCCGCCGCAGTGCTGCCCGCACGCGGCGCCGACACCGTCGACGTGAAGGGCGGCACGCAGGCGTGGGCCGCCGCCGGTCACCCGGTCGTCGATGAACGCGGGGACAACGGCTGTATAGCATGACCGCCCTGATCCTCGCGCTCGCTGCCGGTGCCGTCATCGGCCTGGCCCTGGGCGGCCTCGGCGGAGGCGGCAGTGTCCTCGCCGTCCCCGCGCTGATCTACCTGCTCCACTTCACCCCGGCGGAAGCGACGACGGCCAGCCTGGTGATCGTCACCCTTACCTCGGTCACGGCACTGACCGCCCACGCCCGGGACGGCAACGTGGCCTGGCGCACGGGGCTGCTCTTCGCCGCCGCGGGCATCGGGCCCGCGATGGTCGCCGGAGCGGTCTCCGGGCATCTGCCCGCGACCATGCTGACCGGCGCCTTCGCCGTGATAGCCGCACTCGCCGCCCTGCGTATGCTGCGGCCCGCCCGTACCGAGCCGTCCGGCAAGGTGCACCCCGCCAAGGCCGGTTCGGTCGGCGCCGGACTCGGCACGGTCACCGGATTCCTCGGCGTGGGCGGCGGCTTCCTCGCAGTACCCGCGCTGGTGAGCGTCCTCGGACTGACCATGCGCCGGGCGGTCGGCACCAGTCTGCTGGTCATCACGATCAACTCCCTGGCCGCCCTCGTCGCCCGGGCCGGCACCGGAGGGCGGCTGGACTGGTCGGTCGTCGCGCCGTTCACCGCGGCGGCGATCCTGGGCGCCTGGGACGGCAAACGCCTCTCCCGCAGGATCGAGGGGACGACACTCCAGCGGATCTTCGCCCACGTCCTCCTCGCGGTCGCCGCCTTCATGCTCGTCGACGTGTTCCTCTGACCATGTCCGCGAAGTCCGGCAAACGGAAACGACAGGGCGTCAGGGACGCGGCGGCCGGTCGGGCGACATCGTCAGACGTTCGGCTCAGGGCCACGCGTAACACGCTTCAGTCGGTCTGCTCAAGAAATGCGCGGCCCCCGGCCAGGGTGCCATGGATCTGGAACAGGTGGCGGAGACGGCAGGTGTGGGCGGACGGCATGCCGTGGAGACCGTCCACGGCATACAGGGCGGTGTGGGCGGCGGCGTCGATCTCACCCAGGTCGAAGTGTGCCTGGGCGGTGTGGAAGAGGTAGCGGGCGACGACGCTGGGCAGCACGGCGCACGGGGGCCGCCGAGGTGACGTTCACGCTGCCTGAACGGCGCGAGATCAAGAAGAGCGCCTCTACGCGATCGCCGATCGTGAGGTCATGCCCGGGGGGTATGAGCCCGAAGTCGTCTTATGTCTCGATGAGTTCGGCCCGCTCACCCTGATGCCCCGCCCCGGACGGCAGTGGGCCGAGCGCGGACCGCTCTGCCTACGGGGTGCCGCCGCACTCTCGCCGAGGTTGTTCGGAATATACGGACCTCGGTGGAATGAGGTCGCTCCGCAGGACTTTGCGGCTCGCCGAGTGGGCGAGCGTGCTCGATACCGCCAGCTCACGCCAACGTGACGTGCATGCCGCCCTCGGCCAGGACGTCGAGGACCTCGGCGAAGAGGTCGTAGCGCTGGCCGTCCGGTGTCAGGGCCTGGGACAGGCGCGTGCGTGCGGTCGCGGCGTTCCGCCACAGCAGGGTTGCGGGGGCGGTGTAGCCGAAGTTCCCGCCCAGGCAGTCGTCGAGGGCGGCGAGGCAGCCGCCGAAGTAGCCACCTGGCCCGTTCACCGCCTCGCCAAGGGCCAGGTAGAGGCCCGGTTCATCGGTGATGTGCTGACCGTCAAGTTCGTAGGCGTGACCAGCCGGCCGGTCATGGTGGGCGCCTCGGCAGGGCCGTTCCCGGACCAGGTCGAGCCAGGCCCAGCGCCGCCGGGTGTCGAAATGGGCCCAGACGGCTTGGGTGTCCGGCGGCCCAGCGAGCCATCGGTCCCAGACGGGCCGCGCGTATTCCGGAACAGGTGTGAAGAAGCCGCCGTCGAGCTCAAGGTCGATCAGGTCCGTGCCGTAGGAGGATGGGCGCCAGGCGCTGACTCTGCCCCACAACAGGCGTTCGGTGAGCGGCCCACCCTGGCCATCGCGTATCTCCAGAGCGGCTTGCTCCAGGTCCAGCGCCCGCCGGGTGCCCTTCGACAGTGCTGCCCGCAACTGATCACCCTGGGCAAGCCCCCGCAGGACGAGCGGGGGCACCGACTGCTCCGGCGGCAGGATGCGGGTGAATTCCCGGCAGGAGCCCAGCCAGCGCTGCCCGTCGTGCACCCGAACGCGACCTCTGTGTCCCTCGGGCGGACCTTCGTAGTCGTCCAGGCCAGTGAGTACGAGACTGTCTGGCCCAGCGGCCCGGTCCAGGACCTCCGCGTCCTGCAGCAGCCAGGGTTCGAGTGAATCGTCGTCCGGCACCAGCCACACTCGGTTGCCGACCCAGCCACGCACTTCTGCACGTGGAATCCAGCCGAACAGCTCGTAGATCCCGCGCTGGGATTCCCCGAACAGCCCTTCTACCTCGGCACAGGTGCCCCAGGCCTGCCCGTGTTCCGTCTCAGACAGCGTGTACCGCATGCGCCCGCGATGATCCTTGTCTTCGTGCACGGTGGGCATCTTGCCGGGACCGAGCCCTCACAGCGAAGGCATTTCCTCGCAATCGGCTGCGATGACTGAAGGCCGCGGCCATTGACCGCCTGTACACAAGCGGACGGGTGTCGTGAGAAGACGCCGTGTGTAAGCCCGGCGGCGACCGGAACTCGCGAAAAATGTCGCGACTTCAGAACCTCGCACTCACGGGAGGAGCTGGCTTCGGTTCACGGTGAAGGTGTGTTTGCCCTCCAGCGTCATGACTCCGTCCGGAGAGGTGGAGACCGTCACGATCTCGTCGCCAGCGGTCACCTCGACATCGCCCTGGATCACGCATGCCACCGTCGTCTTCACCGGATAGACCGAGTCGGGAGTCGGCTCAGCGGAGAACGCGAAGATCGAGCTCTTGTCGATCAAAGACCAGCGTTGTCCCGCAGCATCAACGAACTGCACCTCGACGATGCCGCAGCGCAGCTCAGGCACTCAGGCTCCCGTCCTGGATCCGGACCGCGACGGCAACGAGCGCCGGCATGCCTGAGACGCCGGCCTTCCGTACGGGACAGCCTCTAGCGGACGACGTGGACGGTCACTGGCGTGGAGACGCGGTCCGTCTTCGCGTGCTGGTGGTGGCTGTCGGTCGAGTACAGCACTGAACGGAACTGCAGCTCGCCCGTGTGCGTGACCTTGATGTTTGCGCGCGCATCGGCGTTGAAGCTCTGCGCGACGGCGTGCCAGTGGCCCCAGTGGCCGGGTTTGCCGGACCGCTCCTGTATGACGAGCATGGTGTACCGCTCGGCGTCGTCGCCACCCTGGCCATGTACCTTCACCACATGCCCGGCGTGCGCGGTGTGGGGGGTGGCCTGAATCGAGATGTCACTCTTCGCGAACGCCGGGGATACAGCGAGTGCTGCTGAGATCACACCCAGCGCGCCGACTGCCGCGAGACGCTTCATACCAAGCTTCATGCTCAGGTCTCCTTGGACTTCTTCGTTGCCTTCGCGTCAACTCGCAGCTATCTACTGCCTAGTTGCCGCGCTTTCACCGAAGAAGAGCAGTTGGCGCGCTAACAAGTTGGCCCCCGATTGTCACTACCTCGTAACTGGTGTCGGATGACCACCGTGCTGCCTCACGGTGCGCATGCCGAGGTGGCCTGTTTGACAGCCAACCCGGTCGTCCCAGGTCAGAGGCGCGGTCGCCGACTAAGCTGCGGTGACGGGGGCGCGCTTTCCGGCCTGCGCCCGGGCGACGGCACACGGATTGCCGTCGGCCCAAGGCCTTCTACTGATCCCGTTCCGTCTGCTCGTCCGGTTCGGCGGTCTCGTACTCGCGCATGCGCCGCTGGGTGTACTCGCGCATACTCTCGCCGTCGGATGGTTCATCCGTTCGCGGCTGTCGCGACCCTGACGCCCCCGCCTTCATCCTCTCGATCTGCTGACGCAACCGGGCCGCGCGAGCCCTTCTCTCCTTTTCGTCTGCTTCGCCCATGGCAGTCCTCCCGTTCCCAGGGATGGCGTACTACTCATTCTCCTCCTCGCCCCCCTCCCAGGAAGCCTCGACGATCTTGCCCGCCTTCAGAGCGTCGATCTGGTCCCGCCAACCCTGCGCCCGCGAGGCAGTGGTCTTCTTGATTTGCGCGGTCAGTGAGCGGGCGTCGGCGAACTTGAGGGACTGCGATCCGGTCTGAGCGATGCGGCGAGCCGTTTCCGTCTTGGCGTCGACCGCGGACCGGATACTGCCGATGCGGTTCGTCATGCGCCCCAGCTTGCGGAATGCCGGCTTGGATGTGCCGAACCAGACCTGCTGCCACCAGAGATTGGTCGTGCGGTCGAGCCAGGTGATGTACCCGCCCTCGCGGATCGAACGGGGCTCCTTGATGTTGCCCCCGAAGCTGTAGCGGACACCGTCCGCCGTCACCGGATCGTAGAAGTGCGGCGTGATGAAATCCGAGACGAGAAATCCGTTCACGGTGTACCCGAACTGCGGGTCCTCCGGGGGATCGGCCACCTCGACCAGGAATTCGACCACACCCTGGTCTGGCTTGGGGGAGTGGCCTGCCATGAGCCTGTTGCCGGCCGGGTCGGCCAGCATTTCCAGAACCTCGTGACTCGCCGTGAGCGACCAACTGTCGCTGTACTGGACGAGGGCGAACGGTTGCCCGTGCTCATCGAGGTGGATGCCGTCGACACCGGCTGGCTCGTTGATGTCGTCGGCCACGATGACCGGCCAGTACCCGACGGGGACGTCCTCCAGTCGGTCGAACGCGTCCACGGTCGCGGAGACGTTCCAGAGCGGGCCGAAGTCCCGGGTGACCTGCTTCTGCAGCGCGGCCGTCACACGGCTGAGCTGCGCGGCGGTGATCTGGTTGGTTTCGGATACAAGAGCGACCTGGGCCAGCAACATCGAACTCGCCTCTTTCCTTTCCGTTCCGTGCCAGCGCGATGGTCCGCTCGTATGGGGCAGGGGCAGGGTCCGAAAGCGGGGGGCCGACCGGCAGTTCCAGCTCGCCGAAGCGCTGAGCAAGTAAGACCGTATGTTCGATCTGTGGCATATGCCTGCTGATTCGTCTCTATGGGTGACATGTTCAGCACTCAACGTGACTTGGTCGCAGAGTCGACCGGTCTGCCCTTGTTCATCGGGATCTTGGGCGCGAACCTGCACGACAGCCAGGATCTGATCCCATGGGTACCGGGCAGCCAGCGGCTGGGGCGGCACCGCTGGACCATCGAACGCGCCATGGCCTGGCTCGCCGGATGCCGACGCCGCCACCGGCGTCAAAACGCAAGGCCAGTCACTTCCTGGCTTTTGTCGGCATCGCCAGCACCCTTGTCTGCCACCGCCGACTCACCCGGCAGTCCGGTCTTCCGCGCCCTGTGCTGATCCACTCCCTTGGGGGTGCCTTGATCCAGGCCCCGTTCCCCGACCTGGTCCGGGCCGCCGGTGAGATGGCCCGACTGCCTTGTCCTCGACGGCGAGCTGGTCGCGTGGGTCGGCGAGCTCTCTTTCGAGGTGCCGCAACGCCACGCCGCCTCCAGCGGCCGGACGGCCGCACGGTTGGCCGAGGAACCGCTGGGCTGACTGACCTTCTGGACCGATGGCCCCGGCGTGGAAGGGCTCGTGATCAAAGGTCGGGAGCAAAGGTGTCTGCCGGGCGTCCGAGGCTGGCACAAGAGCCGTCGTCGGCGCGCCACCGTGGGCAGCGTCAGCGCCGTCACCGGCAGCCTGCGCCGGCCCCAGAGCGTCCTTCTGGGCCGCTATGACCAAGGTCGGGTGCCACGGCTCGTCGGCCGCAGTACCCAGCTGCACCCCGACCAGGCCCGGCGCATCGCCGGCCAGCTGACCGCAGCCAGACCGAAGCATCCTGGGAGGGCGCGCGGTTTACGACATCTTGGGGGCCACGCACGCCGCTGGCCACCGGATGCGCGGCCCCGGTGGGCGACCTCGTGCCCGATCGGCAGGGCCCTGGCGATGGGCGGATGACGTCCGCAGGCGTGCGCGCCGCGCTGGCCCTCAAAGCCCGTACTCCTCCTACCTCGGGTCGAACGAGATCCAGACGTCGGGCGGCAGGTCTGGCCGATGGCTCACGGGCCTGCGCTCCTCAGCCCATGCATCACCGGCGATCTCCCCGGCAACACGACGCCAGAAGTGGACTGCTCCCACGTTGGCGTCTTGGAAGGCGATCTCCCAGGGCCCCTGGTGCCTGGCTATTACCTGCTGAACAGCGCTCAGACCGATCCCTGCCCTGCGAGCTCCACGAACGACGAAGAAGCTGTTCAGCACGAGCTTCGGACCGGTCAGCCCCCGAACGAAGGCAAGACCAGCTGGGCGTGTGTCAATCGTCACGAGGTAGGCCGCCCAGTCGGTGTCAGTGAGAGCGACGTTGAGCCGATCGGCATAGAAGGTCCCGTCGGCATCAGGAAGGACTCCATCGAATTCTGACAAGTCGTGGCGGAACATCAGCCATAGCCGCTCCACCAGGGGACGGTCGGCGGCATCTGCCAAGCGCACGGATATCTCTGGCATGGGACTCCATTCAATGAGCGGCCCGGACAGTCCGGATCTGAGCACAAAAAAAGAGCCTTTCCGGCGGAGGTTTATCCGGCCGGAAAGGCTCAACTGATGCCGTGGAGCATAGCAGGCACGATCGCCTGTGACGTCAGTGGCGATGCAGGGGGACGACGCTGCCGGCCTTGTTCCCCTGTTGCGGTTCCGGGACGAACACCTGGCCGGTGCAGCTGGAGATGCTCAGTTCGCGGCGAAGCTGCTGGAGTTCATCGCCCTTGGCGGCCCAGGACGGACGGGAGAAGTTGGTGTCGCTCCTCGAGCTGGGTGAACTCCGTGTGGGTGCGGGCGAGTTCGCCGGTGAGCCGCTGGTTGAGGTGGCCCCAGGTTCGGTAGAGAGAGGCGCGGGAGATGCCCGCCTCGCGAGCGAGCGTCTTGACGTCGCAGGCGCCATTTCAGTTCGCTGGACCGCATCCCGGTCAGCGCGGAGGTGGCCACCTTGCAAGCGGGACCGGCGACCCGGATCAGGGCATCGGCGGACCTGTGCGACAGGGCAAAGACCACGGAATCATCTCGTCGGTGTCCGCGCGGGGGGCGTCGGCCGCGCTGCGACACCACATGTACTCGGTGCCGACCTCGGCGACCGCCTCTTCCAGCAGCGGCCGGGCCTGGGCAAGGAGAGACTTGCCGATGTCACGGTGTCCGGTCGGCCGCAGCAGATGCTGAAAGGTGAAGTCGAGCAATGGATCCTTGGGATCCCCGCCGGACCGGTGGCGCTTGGTCACCTGCGCGTCTTCAAGCCGCGCCAGCGGCTGGCCTGTTCGCAGGTGCGCGTCGACGAGCGGGGCGAGACGGTCGGCGTCCCGCAGGTTCCGGGACCACTCGACTTTCTGCCGGGCCTCGCGCTCGGCCTGCCGCGTGGTCCGCAGGTCCACGATGTGCGGCCCGAGGACGTGGACCAGGTGAAGGTACGCCGTCAGCAGCGGACGCAGGACACTGTCGTCCAAGGGTTCGGTCTTGATCACCACTTGGGGCCGGGACGGTGCGCCGGTGACGGTGCGGGGCGATCGCGCGCTTCCCAGGGCCGGAAGGCGGGCCGGTGCCGGTCTGTGGACAGCAGCTCGCCGTGATCGGTGATGTCCTGCATGGCCGACACCACCGTCCGCAGCGAACCTCCGGCCTTGTTCCGCAGGGCTGCTCCGGTCTCCTTGTCCCGGACGACGCCGTACTCACGCAGAAACGCCTCGCAGTGGTCCTGGGTGACCGCGGCGAGCGTGGTGATCCGGCGCTCGTGCAGTCAGTTCAGCCAGAAGGTGAGGTGGTAGATCCGTGCACAGACGGTGCGGAGGTGCCGCGGAATCCGGCGGGCGCGCGGCAAGGCGAGGACGCGCTCGTCCTGGGTCGCGATCCAGGCCAGGGCGAGTTCCTTGGCGACCACGCGCCAGGGCGGGTGGGCGATGCGGTCGAACGGCCAGTTCTTCTTCTCCCCCCACCCTCATCCCGACCGGTGCATCGGCCCAGCCGACGAGAGACCACACATCGTCCTCGAAGCGCGGCCGCGGGTAGAGCTCCCGCCAGGCGAGGCGGGCAGTTGCGGTGACGTCCGCTCCGGCGAACACCGACCGGCGCGCAGGCTCGGCGGAGACAGGAAGCAGGCTCGCGACGTCGTCTCCTCGGCTCGCAACGGCAGCTCGGCGTCCTCGTCACCGACGTCGCGTCGCGTTGCCGCGTGGCGGCCTTCTCGAAACGCGGCAGGATGTCCGCCGACAGTGGGCGGGCGTAGGGGGCGAAGGCGGCCCAGCTTGGGTCACCACTTGCCCAACCCGTGCGGACCTGCGGCTGTAACGGCCAAGGCGCCTGCCATGATCGTCATCATGGGGATACACATCGCACCGGCCTCGGTGGCCGACTTCCACCAGGTCCTGACTGATCACTCCCGTTACTGGGGCGAACGCGACCTTCGGTCGCTGCACCTTCTGGCCCTGGTGCAGGAGTTCGGTTCCACCTGCTTGGTTGCCCGGGCCGAGGACGGAATCCGGGGGTACATCTTCGGGTTCGTCACCCCAGACGGCACCGGGTATGTGCATCTGATCGCCACGCGGGATGATGCCCGTGGCGCCGGTCTCGGGCGTCGTCTGTACACGGCGTTCGCTGAAGCAGCAGAACGTCAGGGTGCGCGGAAGCTGAAGGCGATCACGTCAGTCGAGAACACCGGCTCGATCGCCTTCCACCGCAGCCTCGGCTTCGATACGAAGATCGTCGACGACTACAACGGCCCTGGCCGGGCTATGGCCGTCTTCCACCGGGATCTGCCGCTCAACGTCTCACGGCCCTGACCCGCCAACCGTCTCACCGGTACTCGCTCCCCAGGTCGTTGGTCGTAAGATGATCTTGGTACGCGGTACGTGGGGATCTGACGGACGGGCAAGGGGCGGTGCTGCGGCCGTTGTTGCCGAGGGGCAAGAAGCCCGGCCGCCCGCTGACGTGGGCCCGGCGAAAGCTGACCGGCTTCCGTGGATTCGCACTGTCGCTGGTGGTGTCCCCGCCGGGCAACGCCGGTGCCCTCATGGAGGGGGCCATCGACGCCGGTGCCACCTGTCTCAAGACCGGCTACGACGCGGGCCTGGACGCCGGGTGGGGCGTCCACAGGACGGCCGCCTCCTCCGAGCGAATGCCGCGCAGCGTAAGACCAACATCATCCTCGTCTGACGGTACGTCCGGGGCCGGCTGGAAGCCGACTGGATGACGGCGGAGCGGTATGGCGGCGGGTCGAGGCCAAGAGCGTCCGCTGCTGAACTGAAGGTGCCGACGCAAGACCGTCCTGGGTCCTGCGGCGGTTCAGCGCTCGATGCCCAGGCCGTTCAGGAACTCCTGGAACAGATCCTCCACGAACGGGTCGGACCGCTTCGACAGGACATCGGCGATCGTCTTGGGCAGGGGGGTCAGGCCAGCGGCCCGTGCCCAGGCCACAGCGCGCTCCGCAGCCTCCTCCGGCCCCAGGAACCAATCGTCGACGGATTGGCCGCCCTCCGCCATGTAGCCGGACATGGCTGTCCGGTCGAGACATGCGCGCCAGGTTGCCTGGTCCCTGGTTCGGCCTTCCAGCACAAGGCAGTCACTGTCCATGACGAATCCGGCAAGGACCGGGCGGCCAGTGACTTCCACAAGCTCGATGAGAGTCTCCTCGTCGAGTGAGGTCTGACCTTCCAACGACCAGAGCCGCCAGTCATCGGCGCGCTCCTGAAGAAGCTCCATGTGCGCCCCGTCAGTGAAGGTTGCCGCCCCGTTCAGCGGGTGCCGATGGCGGGCGACGATGAGAGAACCCCAGTACCCCATGTGATTGCTCCATGTCCGAGAGCCGCTGCCTGGCGGCGCTCGCCGCAGCCACCCAGAGCCGCGTTTGCGCTGGGAGGTGCGATTCTAAGTCGCATCCTCGTCGGCCCGGACTCGGTCGTTCGTCAGATCCCCACACCCCAGGACATAGGCCTGTTTCACCGCCAAGGAGGCCGCCGCCTGGTCGAGCGGGTGACGGTCGGAGACGTGTACATACGGCACTGGCCGACACGCTCAAGGAGTGGTCGGAGCGCAGCTGAGTCCAAGCACGCCAGCGCCGTTGCCAAGCTGTCACTCAGCTGAGCATGGGCTCTGTCCGGTGGAGACGTTGCTGATCATCGCGGCTGCCGTCCTGTGGGGCTGCGGCACGGGCGTGCTCATACCCCGTCTCGCGTACCGGCTCTCCGTGCCCTCGATGAACCTGGCGGTCGGCGTGCCGAACGCCAGGGCAAGGCGCGCATGAGCGGCGCGCGCACGCTATGACGTGACATCGCTTTGGGGGAGCTGACCATGCCAGCGCCCTGCTCGTCCTCAAGAGTCACGCCGGCCCGGAGGGCGCCGAGGCCGTCCTCGCCGTGCTGCGGCGCCGACCGGACGGCGAACTGGTGTACAACACCCTGGGCGCGCAGGCATCGTCCTCGCAAGCTCAGAGGCCACAGACCTCCGGCTGGTCGCGCTGATGGGTGAGATGGCGTTCGACCACTGCTGGACATCGACGAACGGCTCTCGCCCACCGAGCCCTGCTGGAACGTATCGGTGCGTCCGGGCCGGACGATGAGCGTCTACGCAGCGAGTGAGGTCTATGTGGCTCTCGCCCCGGCCCACCTGGCACTTACTGGCAGGGGTGAGCGTCGGCAGACGGTCGTCTGTCGACACCCGGAACCCCCCACTGGAACCCAAGGCCCAGTTACTGCCGGACAGGAGGCCGAACGTGCTCGTCTGGAGTGGCGAGGTCGACGATGCGCTGAACCAGGCGGGGGTAGGACCAGCCGGCGCCGGTCGCCGCGCGTGGCAGCAGGCTCGTCGCCGTCATGCCAGGAAGGGCGTTGACCTCGAGGCACATCGGCTCGCCGCTGGCGTCACAGCGGAAGTCGGTGCGGGAGTACGTGTCACTGCCGAACCCGAGCGCCTTGTGCGCGCGCAAGGCCAAGCTCTGCAAGTGGGAGGCGAGATCATCGGTAATGTGAGCTGGACACACTTCGCCAACCGCGCCCGGCTGGTATTTGGCGGTGTAGTCGAACACCGGTGTCGTCAGCTCGATCTCCACCACGGGAAGCACCTGGTCGCCGACCACGGCCACGGTGAACTCCCGTCCCGGAAGGAAGGGCTCCACCAGCAGCGCGCTCTCACCGGAGTGCACCTCGGCCGCTACCCGCGTCAGCTGCGAGAGCGAGTCGACCCGGTGGACCGACACACTCGAACCGTCCGTGACCGGCTTGGCCACCACGGGTCCGGCCGCCACCAGCCGCTTCACGTCCCGCGGAGCCTCGCACGTTCCGGGCCGCCACAGCGCCCGCTCGGGCACCGGCACTCCTGCCGCGCCCAGCACGGCCTGGGACCGCCCCTTGTGCCAGGCCGCCGAACACGCCGGGCTTCCCGCACCGGTGAACCGCACACCGGCCATCTCCAACAGCGCCTGCACATGCCCGTCCTCGCCCCAGCCGCCGTGCAGCGCCACGAACACCATTGCCGCGTCACGAAGCAGATCCAGGACGAAGCCGCCGGTCAGGGCGGCGTGCATGCGTTCTCGCAACTGGCGCCGGTTCGAGGACGGCGGCGGCTCATTCCCCACCACGGATCCCCCGACCGCGTCACCACCGGTCAGCGGACCGGCCAGGAGCGGCACCGCGGCGGCCGGGTCGATCAGCACCACCTCGTGCCCACGTTCGAGCAGGGCCCGGGCCACCGACCACCCCGAGGCCAAGGAGACCTCGCGTTCCGAGCTCTCTCCGCCGCACAGGACCACCACACGCATGCCGGGCTCCTCACCTTTCTCTTCCTCCGGGGTTGGCCGGTTTCGCTGGGCAGGTCGGTTCATTGCGCCGGGCTCAAGACCATCAGGTGTTCAGGGTTCGGGAAGGGTGTGAAGCCTGCCTTCGCGTAGACCTCGTGGGCGTCGCGTGTGGTGAGCAGGACGCGCTTGAGGTGGTAGGGGGGCGAGGTGGTCGCGGGCGGCGCGGGCCAGCCAGGTGCCCAGGCCCTTACCGCGGTGCGCGGGGGCGACGTAGACGTCGCACAGCCAGGCGAAGGTCGCCCAGTCGGTGACGACGCGGGCGTAGGCGACTTGGGAACCCGCGACGTCGTAGACGGCGAAGTTGAGGGAGTGGCGTACGGACCGCTCGACGGCTTCCCGGCTGCGGCCCAGCGCCCAGAACGCGTCGGTCGACAGCCAGTGGTGCACCAGGCCGACATCAAGGCGGTCCAGGTCCGTGGAGAGTTCGTAGCCGTCTTTCGTGCCTGTGATCATGCTGAGTCAGCGTAGCGATGTCGCTTGGGTTTTCCAAGTAATCGCTTGGGTATTCCAAGTGCACCCGCTGTTCCACCCCGTACGGCGACCGGAGGATGCGCCTCGGACGGCGGGCGACGAAGATGGCCTTCCGTGCACGGCCGACCGCCAGCATGGCCGCGTAGGTGGGTGGGAGGCGTCACGGGTGAAGCGGCGCGGGATCGTCGCGGTGGACGCGGTCCGCCTACGGATCGCGGTCGCGTACTTGATCATCCGGTCGTACTGCTGGGCAATCAGTTTCCAGCGGATCGGGCGGGTCAGCGCAAGAGCGAGCCGCGGGTACGGGTCCGGCACGCCGGCTGTCGGCCAGTACAGCTTTACCGTGTTGATCCGCTTGATGCGCGGCAACAGGTAGTAGTTCAGCAGCCTCGTGATGCCGAACCCGATCTCCGACCGGCCATGCCTGTCGGTGCAGTTGGCCTCGACGTGCATGGTGGTGCCGTGTGCGCGGCCGCCGTAGCGGGAGTGCCACTCGGTGAACAGGTTCTGGTCCTAGGCGCGCACATGAGTGGGGTCGCAGGCGACCGCGGTCGAGCCCTGGCCCCACCAGGGTCTACGAGCTGCTGCGTGCCGCCCTCAAGGAGGCGAACAAGGCAGGTGGCGCCACGTTCGTCCTGCGCAACAAGCAGTACCTGACGGCGTGCGCGCGGAGGAGATCGCGGCGGCTGAGGCGCCGCCGGAGGCGACCAACGGCATCGACCTGATGAAGGTTCTCGAGGGCAGCTTGCAGGCCGCCCGGCCCGGCCGCGGCGGCGAGGAACCGGCCAGGCGGAGGAGCGAGCCCGAGCCGCGCAAGACCGCCCGCACCGCTGCGGCCAGGAAGGCGGCGAAGACGCCGGAGCGCAAGGCCCCGCCGAAGAAGGCCAGGGCGGCATCGGCGCGCTCCCGTGGCCCCGGCACCGGCGGCAAGAGCGAGCTGCAGAAGTTGAGCAAGGCGGCACTGTTCCAGCGGGCGACCGGTCAGGATGTTGCCGGCCGGTCCAAGATGAGCCGAGAGGAGCTCATCGACTCACTCGCGAGCAGACGTCGCCGCAAGAAGAGCGCCGCCTGACAGGAGCCCCCGCCGCATGACCGGCCCCCGGACGCCACCACCTACTGTGGAGGACCGATTTGGCTCCGGGTGCCGGCGAGTCACGAGGCGTGGCAGAAGCTGCTGGACCTGTTCGCCGCGGACGCACCCGATCTCAGCCCCCGCCGGGCAGCGGCGGCGCGGACTCCCCGCGGCAGGCAAGGGGATGGGCTGGTTCGACCACGGCACGCTCCCATCAGCAGTGCTCCCGCCGGCGTAGCCAGACGAAGGCAGGGCGTCCGGGCTCACCTGTTCTCGTCGTCGGCGGCGAGAATGGTACGGCTGGCCGCGAAGAGCCGTGCGCAGCGTTGTGTCATGGCTTCGGGTGACTGGTCGGGATGATTGACCCACCAGCGGACCAGGGCGGTGCACAGACCGCGCCAGGCGTATGTGAGGGCGTCGGCGTCAAGGGGGTCGCGGGAGCCTGCCTCGTGCAGGAGGCCGGCGGTACCGATCGCGGCGAGGCCGTCGATGGCGTCGCGGTAGTACGCCGCGCGTCGGGCGGCGTCGCTGTCGGGCGGCAGTGTGGCGTCGTACAGCACGAACCACGCCTCGCGTTGTCCGTCCAGGGTGGTGAACAGAGCGTGCAGTACGCGCAGGGGGGTGGGCGGCGCGCCGGAAGCGGGTGCGGTCATCGCGGCGCGGATGGCGTCCAGCAGCCGGTCGCCAACCGGGTTCAGGCAGGCGAGATAGAGGTCTTGCTTGCTGCCGAAGTAGTGGTGCAGCAGTGGTTTGGTGACGCCCACGCGGGCGGCGATGGCGGCAACGGTGGTGGCCTCGTAGCCGTGGCGGCCGAACTCCTCGGTGGCCGCGGCCAGGACCTGTCGTTCGCGTGTGGCCCTGGGCACGCCCTTGGTGCCGGCCCTGGAGGAGAGTGCTGTCATGGAAGCCGATATTACCGTAGGGTAATTTCCTGTTGGGTAAATTACAGGACACGCTGGGAGCACACTCATGCCTGCCACCCCGTCCGACGCCAGAACCTCCCGTACCCGCTCCTGGTGGGGCTGGGGTTACGCCGACGCCCACCCCGACGACGCCGAATGCACCGCCATGGGCGCCCTGCTGCCGGGCACCCTGGCCCGCCCGCTGTCGATACCCCGGGTCACCGACCTGCTGATCGCCCGCCCCCGCGCGACACCACCGCCCGCGCTGGCGCACCTGGTCACCGCCCATCCCGAGGCACGCGCCGCTCACGCCATGGGCAAGGCCTACCGCGACGTCATCCGGGCCCTGCGCGGTCGGCCCGGCCGGATTCCCGACCTGGTCGCCCGACCGACCGATGACCAGGAGGTGGCTGATCTGCTGGACTGGGCCGGCGGGCAGGGCGTGGCCGTCATCCCCTTCGGCGGCGGCTCGTCGGTGGTTGGCGGCGTGGAGTACCGCGGCGACGCGCATCGCGCCGTGCTGTCGCTCGACCTGACCTCGATGGACAGAGTCCTGGAGATCGACGCCGTCAGCCGCTCAGCCCGTATCCAGGCCGGCGCGCTAGGTCCCGTGCTGGAAGAGCAGTTGCGCCTCCACGGCCTCACCCTGCGTCACTTCCCACAGAGCTTCGAGTTCTCCACCCTCGGCGGCTGGCTTGCCACCCGGGCCGGCGGCCACTACGCCACCGTCCGCACCCACATCGACGACTTCGTGCAGTCCCTGCAGGTCGTCACACCCGCAGGCTCCGGGGCGTCCTGGCGGCTGCCCGCATCCGGCGCCGGACCGTCTCCGGACCGCCTGTTCCTCGGCTCGGAGGGCGCGCTCGGCGTCATCACCGAGGCGTGGATGCGCCTGCAGGAGCGCCCGCGGTACAAGGCCTCGACGTCCGTGGCCTTCGCCGACTTCCACCAAGCGCTGGGCGCGGTGCGTGCCATCGCGCAGTCCGACCTCTCCCCGGCCAACTGCCGTCTGCTCGATTCCGGCGAGGCACTGCTGTCCGGCGCCTCGCACGATGGCTCGGCCGTCCTGGTCCTGGGCTTCGAATCCGCCAGTACCCGCGTCGACGAGCACCTCACGAGCGCCCTGGAGCTGGCCCGCGCGCACGGCGGCCGCGGCGGGGCACCGGCGGCGGATCGCGACGCCCCGGCCGACACGGCCGTCAGCGCCTGGCGTTCGGCGTTCCTGCGGATGCCCTACCTACGCGACGGTCTGGCCCGCATGGGCGCGGTTGTCGAGACCTTCGAGACCGCCGCCACCTGGGACAGGATTCCAGCCCTGATCGACGCCGTCCGCACCCAGGTCGGCGCCGCCGCCCTGAAGGCCACCGGGCACCCGGCCACCATCAACTGTCGCCTGACCCACGTCTACCCCGACGGCGCCGCCCCCTACTTCACCGTGGCCGTCGCCGGCCGAGCCGGTGAGGAGGTTGAGGTCTGGGACGACATCAAAGCCGCCGCGAACGACGTCCTGCACCGCTACCGAGCGACCATCACCCACCACCACGCCGTCGGCCGCGACCACCGCCACAGCTACGACCTCCAGCGCCCGGAGCCCTTCGCCCTGGCCCTGCGCGCCGCCAAGGACGCCCTGGATCCCAACCGCATCCTCAACCCAGGCGTCCTGATCGACTGACAAGACGGCCGTAGGAGGGGCGGGCGGCGGCGTGAGCCGTCCCAACGGCTTTCATCCGACAGCCCCCTGCGCAGCCGGACATGGATGACGATGCCCTCCAGCCACTCGCGTCCCGCCGGGCACCACCACTGCACAGACACCCGAGCCCTCGGAGTCGCCGCCTGCGGCTCCGCCGCCGGCCCGCTTGGCGCTTTGTGGCGGGCACACGCCGGACCCGGTGGGCGAGTGGGTTCGACTCGACGGCGTATGCGGAACGGGCTGCGATCACTTGCCCGGCCCGACGGCCGAAGCAGTCGTACTTCAGCGCTGGCTTGGAGGAGGCGGGATCGCGCGTCTCGGAGTCGGTGTCCAGACAGAGGAAGTTGAGCAGGCCCGTCCCCGCAGGGAGGGCAGCATCGGGCCAGGGGGCCAGGGGGCCAGGGGGCCAGGGGGCCAGGGGGCCAGGGGGCCAGGGGATAAGGGGGACAAGGGGCCAGGGCGTCGGCCGGACACCGGCGGACGGCCATTTCTGCCCAAGCACTGTTCACAAGACAGCGGCAGAGACGCCCCTGCCGGGCAGCTGCGGCTGTTGCCGGGGCAGGTGGGCGGCAGGCCAGGGCGCGGAGGGCAAGACCTGCGCCAGCTCGTGACGTACGCGGTCGGCTTCACCACGAGCCTGGGCGGGGACATCTCCGCGCTCTGCGACAAGCCGGTTGAAGATCGGGGTTTCCTGGAACATGCTGGGATCTTTCTCCTGAAATGGGCACGGCTCGGCACCCGCCGCACGGCAAGACGATCATGTGACGGAATGAGTATCCAGGGTCGTGGGAGGGACAGCGACCAGCCGGGCCTCCAGCTGCAGACCCGCCGTTCACGAATCGATCACTCGGGGCATCCCGCTCGCGAGGTCGCTCACTGGCGGCAACCGCAACAACGTCACCCACCTGCTGCCTGTGCTGGGCAAGGTCCCGGTAGAGGCCCGGCGTCGTCGTCCGTCGAGGGCGCCGGCCCGCCAATGCCGCCTGCACCCTCGTCAGACCTCTTCAACGCGTGACGGGCACCTACCGGCAGGCGGCTCACTGCGGGCCGACGGCCAACGTTGCTCGGGGGATGTTCGTTCGGCTGCGAAGGCGGGGACAAGTGCCACTCGGGCAACCCGATCGCCTGGACCATGATGCCTTTCACCCGGTCCAGGTGAACACGCGTGAGGCCCTCGTGAAACTGATGCGTAGATCGGGGCCGCTGTGCGGGGTCGCGACTGAGCAGTCCGGCGACGAGTGCCATGATCGTCGTCGGCGACAGGTCCGTGCGGTGGGCCGCGTTCGAAGATCATCGGACGGACGTCGCGCTGCCTTGTCGTGGTCGTAGCAGCGGCCGGCAGCGGCGGGGACCTTGTCCGGCAGGGGAGCTGTTGGGTGACGTTGCCGCGGTTGCCGCCCGTCAGGGACACGTCCGAGCGGGATGCCCTGGGTGTCGGTGAGGACGCCAGGCGGCGCCGACGGACGGCGCCGCACCGGAACGTCCAGCGCAAGTGGTTGAGGGTCAGCCGAGTGCGAGGGAGGTGTCGTCGATGACGTATGAGGTCTGGAGAGACTGGTCTTCGGTGCCGGTGAAGGTGATGGTGACGGTTTGACCGGCGAGGGAGGAGAGGTCGAAGGTCTTCTGGCTGTAGCCGGTGGCGGCGTTGAGATTGGAGTAGGTCGCCAGGGTGGTGCTGCCCGCCTTGACGGTGAGCTTGTCGTATGCCGTGGACGTGGTCGTCTCGGCGGTGTCGATGTGCAGGTAGAAGCTGAGGGTTGCCCTGCAGCCCGAGGGGATCGTCACGGACTGGGAAAGGGTGTCGGTGTGGGAGCTGCCGTAGCCGTCCAGCCATGCGTCCCACGTGCCGCTGTGCGGGGGCTCGCCCTGTGAGCTGTACTGCCCGATGACGTTGGCGCTGGCGGACCACACCGTGTTGCCGGACTCGAAGCCCGGGTTGCCGAGCCGCTGGCTGGTGCAGGTGTCGCCGCCGGCCGGGTTGACCGTCCAGGTGAAGGTGGTGGAGCCGGAGGCGCCCGTGTTGTCAGTTGCGGTGGCGCTGACGTGGTAGGTGCCAGGAGCGGTGGGCGTGCCGGAGATCAAGCCGGTGCCGGAGGCGATGGTCAGGCCGGGTGGCAGACCGGTCGCGCTGTAGGTGAGCTTGGCGGACGCGGAGGAGTCGGTCGCGATGATCTGCAGGCTTGCCGAGCTGCCGACCGTGCCCGTCTGGTCGCCGGGGTTGGCGACGGTGACGGTGTTGCCGCCCGTCTGGCCGCCGATCGGCAGGCCGCCGGTCGGTGCGTACATCGCCACGTCGAAGGTGCTGCCGCTGGGGGCGTGGGCGATGGGGATCACGGTGATGGCGTTGCCGCCGGACAGGACGGACGTCGAAATGTAGTCGCCGAACATCCGGCCCTGCGTGGTGTTCGGCAGCCAGGCCAGCGTCATGGGGCCCGCGAGCTGGGTCGGTGCCGTCCACGTGGCGCCGCCGTCGGCGGAGGAGACGTAGCCGGCGTCGAGCTGGCAGGTCGTGTCCGTGCAGGAGGCGTTCGGGTAGTAGTAGTACGTCAGTCCGATGCGGGCGGTGTTGCCGGAGCTGCTCGGGTCCACGCCGATGCCAGGCACGAAGTGGTCGGCGGAGCTGTTGGCGGCGTCGATCGGTACGCGGCTCGGCGAACTCCACGAAGTACCGTTCGTCGACGTCGACATGATGATGTCGTTGCTCGTGCAGTTGGTACGGAAGCGGCAGTCGGACCAGACCACATAGACGCGGCCGGCGGCATCGACCTCCGAGGACGGCAGGGGCCCTTCGCGCAGGGTGTCCAGCCGAGACATGTCGGCGGCGTCGTCCTCAAGACCGGTGACCGGGTGGTGCGAGACCGCGGCGATCTGAACGCTGGTGCCCCAACTGCTGCCACCGTTCGTGGAGATGAACGCCCGTTCGCTGTCCTCGCTGCCGGAGGAGAACGGCACGACGACGGTGCCGTTGGGCTGCACGACGGGCTGACCACCGAGCCCGCTGGGTCGGTCGGCCGGGCTCTGCTGGGCGCCCCAGGTCGCGCCTCCGTCGGTCGAGGTCTTCATGTGCTCGGCGTCGCCGGCGTTGGCGTCGTCGTATTCGGTATAGCAGCGGCCGTAGTACGGGCTGGACGGGTGGTTGTCGCAGACCGTCCAGTTCTTGTCGTCGAAGGTGCCGGTGGAGAGGACGACCGGGGCGCCCCAGGTGTGGCCGCCGTCCGTGGAGCGGCTGACATCGACGTCGACGCTGTTTCCGGAGCGGATGCCCAGCCATGACACCATCCACACGCCGTCCTTGGCGTCGTAGGCCACGGAGGCGTCACTGGCGGCGGCGTACGGGCCGCCGGTGTTCGTGGTGGAGTTGGGCAGGAAGCCGTGCGTCCAGCTCTGCCCGTTGTCGGTGGAGGTTGACCACCCGATGTTGGACGCGCCGCCGCCTGAGACCCGGCCGACCTGGAAGGCGGCGACGACGGTACCACCGAAGCTGTAGGTGTCCGGCTCGACCTCGGTGGCGTGCTGGGCCTGCGAGTCGGAGTACGGGTCACTGCTGACCTGCGCCAGAGAGGAGGCAGCGGCGTGAGGGGCCGCTAAGGCGGCCGCTGAGCTCGCGGGGTTGGCGAAGGCCGGGGCGGCGAACGCCATCGCCGCGGCCAGAGCACCGATGAGCAGGGAGGCTCTTCCTCTTGCCGGTCTGGACATGTCTCTCCTGGCAGTATGTGTGTGGGTACCGGCGACCGCTGGCGAAGGGCGGCAAAACCGGCAGGAACGCGACACGGCGGACTCGCGTGGTGATGCGGGGGTTTCGCGTGGCTGCGTCACGGCCCGACGCGTGAGCGTCGTGCCTGGGTCCGGCATGCGGCGAGCCACGCCGACACCGATCAGAGGGGCGGCGCGCTCCAAGCGGCGGTACTGCTGGGCGTGTTGGTGGTCCCGATCGTGCCCATGGCGGTTGTCGACGACTTGGCTGCTTTCCCGCCGCTCCGAGTTGCTGGGCTGACCGTGGCCGCACGCGTGGTGAATGCGGTGATCAGCCGTTTCCGGCTTGGTGTGGAGCGTGACACTGAACATCCCTTCAGGAAGCCGGGGGCGTCCGGTGGTGGGGGTGAAGGACGTTCGCGCGAGGTGCACGCGTGTTCGCAAGCCGGATTCTGGACCCGTACATGACACCATGCAAGGGGTGGCGCCAACTCGGCCAGAGCCCCGCGCCTCGCGCACTCGGTCGAGGCCCTCACGCATCGCGGCCCGGCGACGCGAGCGGAGCCAACGGGGTCGATTTCCGCGAGGGGAAGGCGGGCCGTCCGCCTTCGGTAGCCGGTCCTCCGTGCAGGGCTCATCCGGCAGGAGGCAGTCGTCGCGAGGATCCCGGGGACCGTGCGCCGCGCTCGCCGTCCGGCGGGCGAGTGCGTGTCGTCCACCGTCGTGAAGAGGACTTCCCGAGCATGGCCGCCCGAGCCGGGCGGTGATCGCCGGGTGCCTCGGGGGCAGGTCAGACCGTCCGCGATGCCGGGCATGTGATGGCGCTGGAACGCAGGGTGCTGGAGTCCTTCTCCGACAGGCCCTGCAAGTCGAAGGTCCGCCGCCCGCCGTCCGAGGCCGCGCTCACGGAGGCTGGCCTCTCTCACTGTGTCGCCGTGGCGGAAGGCCTGCGGACCGTTCCTCCGCCGAAGGAGGAGGGACAACGAGGAGTGAGTACGACGCCGATGCAGATGAGTGAAGCACACCGTTACCAGCAAGTGCGGGCTCATCTGTCCTGTCTCCCACTGAACGACGCAGCCGAGCCCCTCAACCGGCTCCTCGACCAGGCCCGCTCCGAGCGGTTGTCGATGTGAGGTTCCTCGACGGCGCCTCCGACGTGCTGTTCGTCGGCCTCCCGGCGGCGGCAAGACCATGCTCGCAGGCACACTCGGCCGGGCTGCCGTCGACGCCGGCCACCGCATGTACTTCAGCAACGCGACCGAACTGGTCCGCCGGCTCCGCGTCGAAGCCCGACGCGCGCGTACGTCGTACGGCCCGACTGGCGGGATGTCGCCAGCTCCCACGCCGTGACTCTCGCCCCTTCAGGCAGGACGCTTCCCGTGAGCCCCGCCTCGTGTACGCCGCGACCCGCTGATTGATGTCGACTTCGCCCTCCGTAAGCGGCATCTGATTGCTCGCCACGACCAAATCAGCCGACATCACGGATTCGCCCACCGCGAGCACCCCCCGACTGGTGGGGGCGCAGGCGCGCACTCCGCTGTCCCAACCCGCCGGCGCCCACCGGTATCTCGGCCGAACCGGACTTGCACGGTCGAGGGAACTCAGTAGAACTTGGAGGGCTGGACCGTCGGGCTGGGGCTGCCTCCGGATTCGAGCTGAGCGACGCGCTGGTTGTAGTCGTCGACGCTGCCCGGCTGAAGCGCGTAGTCCTCGATCTGGCCGTTCGGCTGCGGCACCTGGAGGGTGAGAGTGTCACCGTTCAGGGTGCCGTTGATGACCGTGCTGCCCAGCGTGAACTTCACATTGAGGGTGACCTGGGACCCCGTCAGGGTTCCAGTGACGACCCCACGCTGGTGATCAGGGCTGCTGTATTTCACCTCGGTCTCGTCGAGGGTGCCGGTGATGGTGCCGTTCCGTGTCTGGGTCTCGAGGACGCTGACGGAGTTGTAGTCGCTGCCCACGAGCGTGCGGGGCAGGCCGACGGCTACCTTGGGCACGATGGGACCGGTGCCGTGTCCGGCGCCCTTGCCGGTACCGCAGCCGGCGGTTGTGAGTGCGCAGATGGCAGAGGCGGCGATGGCCGCGCGTCTGATGATCATGAAGCCCCCCAAGGCTGTTCAGCGCAGACTCTAACCTCGGCGGGCACCGCCGGCGCGGCGATTGACAACAGTCGACGCTGCGGTCTGTCACGGCCTATGCAGTGTTCCCCCTCGCCCGGTCCATCCTCGCCCGCCGAACCTAGGTCATCGTCGCCGTGTTCCAGGCCGGGGCCCCCTTCTCAGGCCTAGTTACGACCCGGTCCGCGATTGGGGCCACGACGTTCCGGCCTGACGGGGAGTGTGCACCACAGACGCGACCGCTAAGCCGACGCCGATGACGACGTGGCCCGGCGACCGCTCCGGCCAGGGAGGCAGCAGCGGTTCGAGCAGTGCCCACACGTCATCGTCCACGATCCCGGGCGAGTCGTCACACGAAGCGAACGGCCGGACCAGCACACCCGCCCAGAGGTCGACGCATAGCGCTCCGCAGGCCCTTGCAGCGCATGCAGCCGCGGTACCCAGGAGCCCTGCGGCGTCTACGACTCGGGCATGCGCGACCCGAACGCCGGACCCAACACCACGAGCAACGCCGAGTCTTCACTCACGTCGACGAATTCGGTGCTCCTCACCCGCCGGCACGAAGATCACCGCTCCTGGGCCCACTTCGGTCGTCCGGTCCGGCGTCATGATCTTGGCGCGCCCGGCCGTGACAACATAGATCTCATCCTCTGTATGAGGGCTCTGGGTATCACGTCCGTTCCGCGCGGTGCTCGCGAAGGCGCACGATCGCCGTTCCGAGAGCGTGGAGGAGCTGGAGGCGTCCTACGGTTCGCAGTACCTGGGGTGCCTGCACCAGCAACTGATCCCTACGTTGTTCTGCGCGCCGTGGTGAGCTCTTCGCATGGTTCACCCACCCAGGGGCGTCGAGCGTGGCTCTGACTGAGCTGCTGCTGATAGCTGGTAACGATTGGCTGCTCGGCGCCCCACGACGACTCGGCTGCCAGTTGGGAATCCCCCCGCATCGGGGCGCCATGGCTGTGATCCGGGCTGGCATTGGCGCAGGAAAAGCCCACCATCACTGCGTCGCGATCGACGTGGGCGGCCACCGGCGCTGTCCCGACGCGTCACCAACGACGACCCCGAACAGTTGCAGAAAACAGTGGAGGCGGCCCTCGATGCGGTGACCGGCCGATCAAGCCCGTGAGGAAGCGGCTCACGTCATGGGTGAGCAGCGAGCAGCAGGTCAACCAGGTAGGTCTCTTCCAGCACCTCATCGGGGAAGGCCTCGCGCAGTCGCCTGCGTTCCGCGGCGAGAAACGCTCGGTTGGCGGCCTGCTCCATGACAAGGAACGCCGAACGACTGCTGATGTTGGCCAGATGGGTGTCGAGGGTGACCACGCGCTGCCAGCGGATCTGCCGGCGCACCACCCGCAGCCCTGTCAGGCCCGCGAGCCGGACGGCCTCCCTGTCGTCGGGGCGCACCGCGGAACGCGGAGGCACACCGCAATGGTGCGCCAGGCGCTCGTGCTGGGCACGAATCCACGGCACGTCGAAAGCGGTCGTGTTCCACCAGATCGCGAGCGCACCGTCCGGGCGCAGCACACGCAGTGCCTCCGGGACAGAACGCCCGGTATCCGTCCACTGCCAGGACTGTGCGTAAGTGATGAGGTCGTGAGAGGAATCGGCGAGAGGCAGGGCATTGCCGTCGCCCCGGACGATCGGCACGTCAGGGAGGAACCGGCGAAACTCGGCGGCCATTCCCTCACCGGGCTCGACCGCGATCACCTCAGCACCCCGCTCGCACAGCAGCGCGGTCGCAATGCCCGTACCCGCACCGACATCGGCGGCGCGGACCCCCGCCAGAGAACGGCCCAGGAACTCCTCAACAGAGTGGAAGAGCGCCGACGGATACGAAGGGCGGCTCACCCCGTATTGGACGGCGGCCGAGTTGAACGAACGAGCACGCTTTCTCGAAGTCATCCCCCCATCATCGTTCCCCGACCCTGTGTAACAGGCCAACCGATCACGCAACTCGGTGATCGTTGCTGGTCGCAGCTCCTTCGCACACGTGTGGCCGGCGCCGTGAACCGGGAAGGTCGACCTCAGGCCCTTCCAACTCGCCCTGCCGTCCTTCGCGTTAGGCCTCGACGATGCGGGCCACGAGGTTGTAGCGGATCTCAACCAGTCGCCCGGCTGGTAGGGCACGGTCGGTGGAGCCAAGCGTCGCCTGTCGGCCGTCGCCGGTACAGCATGTGGACCACTGATCCGACCAGTGCGAATGCTGGGCGCTGCGGGTACTCGGCTGCGGCGAAATAGACAAGCCCCTGCGTCACTGGACGGTCACGGCCTTCACTGCTGCCACCGTCACGTCGTACCGAATCTGAACTCCTCCTCGAACCCGATCCAGCTGCCGACCGGTCGGTCCGTTGGTGATGACCAGTCGGGGGCAGGTCGTCGAACACGGCCGTCCTCGTGTGAGCGCTCTGGTTCTCAGGCATCTCACCGACCAGCAGGCAATCACGCTGCGTTGCAAAGCATGGCTGCCGCTACCGCGCGTGCCTCCGCTGCGGGAGCCGACGTGCGTTCCCGCAGCGCGGTGACGATCGCACCGTCCATCAGCAGAACGAACCGTCGGGCGAGTGCCCCGGCGTCCTCGTGCCCACTCTTGGCGAGCAGGCTCGCAACGTACGCGGTGACGCGCTCCTTGTGCTCGGCAGCCACCCGGTACGCCGCGCTGCCGGTGTCGGCGGTCTCGGCCATGGTGTTGATGAAGGCGCAGCCGCGGAAGTCGGCGTCGGCGAAACGCTCGGCCAGCGCATGGAAGACATCCAGGGGCTCTCCGCCGAGGGCGTCCACGCGTTCGGCCAGCCAGGCGCGCCAGGCCTGGTCGCGTCGTTGCAGGACGGCCACGACCAGGTCGTCCTTGCTGGCGAAATGCCGGTAGAAGGAGGCGCGGCCGACTCCGGACTCGGCCAGGATGCGCTCTACGCCGACGGCGCGGATGCCCTCGGCGTAGAAGAGTTCCTCGGCGGCGTCGAGGAGGCGTTCGCGTGCACGGGTGGCCATGGGGCCAGGCTATCCCGATCTTGACGATTACGGAACCGATCAGTACCGTCCTGACGCAAGGAAACGGAACCGATCGGTACCATCTGGAGGGCTCGTGTCACGCATGCCACAGCTCGCCGACGACCCCTCGGGGCTTCTCGACCAGACCCGCCGCCAGCTCGGCCGACTGCCCAACCTGTATGCGGCGCTGGCCAACGGCCCGGCGGCACTCGCCGGGTACCTGGCCCTGCGCGATCACCTCGGCCGCGGCGTTCTGCCCGCACGCCTCCGTGAGCAGCTCGCGCTCCTGGCCGCGCAGGAGAACCACTGCACGTACTGCGTCAGCGCCCACACGCTGCGGGGCCGGAAGCTGGGCCTGAGTGACGAGGAACTGATCCGCACCCGCGAGGCTGCCGACGACACCGACCCGCACGCCGACGCAGTGCTGCGGCTCGCCCGCGAGGTCATGCGCACCGGGGGCCGCGTGGAGGACACGGCGCTGGCCGCAGCCCGCCGAGCCGGGGTGACCGATGCCGAGCTGGCCGAGATCGTCGCCCACATCGCACTCAACACGCTGTCCAACTACTTCAACCACCTTGCCCAGCCGGACCTCGACTTCCCGGAGGTGTCCGCGTGATCCGCGAGTGGCGCAGGGGCTCGATCGAGCTCGTGGCCGGTTACACCATCACCGACGCCGAGGGCCGTTCCGCCAGCCGCGCCGCGGACGTCGAGTTCGCACTGGAGGGCGGCTTCGTCCACGTCCGACTCCCCGGCGCCCGCCATACCCAGGTGGTCTCAGCTCCGGCCGTCCGTCTGATCACCTGCGAATCCTGACCTTGCGTACTGGTTGGCTTCTCCGAACTACCGCGGGCGTCCCGTGATCAGGTTGTCCCGTCTTCGATGACCTGGTCCGGGATCCGGGCCGTTGCCTGCGGTGACCGGATCGGTTGAGACGCCGCGTCGCCGGAGATCCCAGTCGGTCTGGACCCTGTCGGGCAGATGCCTGACGCTGCCTCAGCCGATCTGGTCCTTCCCCACCGTTTCGTGGACCTACCGGAGCCTCGTCGATTCACGGCGGGTTCGTGATCACCAGGGGACGACGCCGTCGTCCTCGAAGAACGAACCGGTCGGGCCGCCGTCGGGCAGGGTGGCGAGCCGGATCGCTGTGGCCGCGCCCTGTTCAGGAGTGCGGGGCCCTTGGAAGCCTGTGAAGTCGGTCGCGACCAGGCCCGGGCAGGCGGCGTTGATCAGGATGTTCGTACCGGCGAACTGCCGGGCGTACTGCAAGGTCAGGGCGTTGAGGAACGACTTCGACGGCGCGTAGGCCGCCATGATCGGTATCTCGGTGTCCGGGTCCGCCTGCCGGGCCAGGGAGCCGACGCTGCTGGAGACGTTGACGATGCGTGGCGAGGCCGAGCGCCGCAGCAGTGGCAGCATCGCGTTGGTCACCCGGACCACACCCATGACGTTGGTATCCACGACCGTGCGGAGCACCTCCAGGTCGAGCGCGGTCGGGTCCTGCACCCACCCCGGGCCCATCTCGCCCGAGATGCCGGCATTGTTGACCAGGGCGTCCAGGCGCCCGGCCAGCCGTTCGATCAGTTCCGCGGCATCAGTGACGCTCTGGTCGTCGGTCACGTCCAGCGGTACCCCGAACGCGTCCACGCCGACCGCGCGCAGCTTCCCGACGGCGGTTTCGCGTCGGGTGGCGTCGCGGGCTCCCACGCCCACGCGGTACCCGAGGCTGCCCAGCCCGGCCGCGATCTCGTACCCGATGCCCTTGTTCGCGCCGGTCACCAGCGCGATCATCGTTTCGCTCATGCTGATGATGTTGGCTCGCGGACGAGTGGCGCGGCCAACACCGATACGGTGTCCTGTCATACCTGCCAGGTATCACCGCGTATGCTGCGGCCGTGGACACCCTGGAGACCCGCGAGCTGAGGTACTTCGTGGCCGTCGCCGAGGAACTGCACTTCGGGCGCGCCGCCGAGCGCCTCGGCATGGCCCAGCCGCCGCTGTCGCGGGCGATCCAGCAGCTCGAACGGCGCCTCGGGGTCAGCCTGCTGCAGCGCAACCGCCGTGGCGTCCGCCTGACCGGTGCCGGAGAGGTGCTGTTGCACGAGGGCCGGGCGGCCCTCGACGCGACCGCTGCCGCCGCTCGCCGCACCCGGCGCGCCGGCGGTGCCGACAGCCCTGGCGGCCCCCGCGGTCGGCTGGTCCTCGCGGTGAAGGCCGCCGCGTCACACGAACTGCTGCGGAAACTTCTCGACGCCTACGCGGCCGAGCCCGACAGTGCCGAGATCGATGTGCTGCCGTGCGGCATTTCCGAGCAGGAAGAGCTGCTGCGCGACGGACGTGCTGATGTCGCGCTCATGCACACGCCGTGGAACTCCCTCGCCGGGTTCGACAGCGAGGCACTGACGACCGAGGGGCAGGTTGCCGTCCTGCCTGCCGGGCACCCCCTCGCCGCCCGCGAGACCCTGTCCCTGGCCGATGTCAGGGGCGTCCCCGATCTGCCGCTCGCCCGCTGGCCCACCCACGGCACCTACGCGCCCGGCCCGGGCCCCGAGATCCACAACCAGACGCAACTGGCCCAGTTGATCGCCCTCGGACGCACCGTGGCGGTCGTCCCCGACTCCGCCCGCTCCTGGCTGTGGGCCGAGCACACGGCCGTCCCCTTGACCGACGCGCCTCCCGTCGTGACCCACATCGCCTGGCCCGCCCACAGCCGCTCCCTCGCCCTGGCCGGCCTGATCCGCACGGCCGCACGGCTCTGACCAGCTCCTGCCCCCATCGGTCAGCACCCGGGACAGCTCAGATGCCACCAGGGCCGGCGAGACCGAAGATGCAGACCCGCGGGACCAGATCATCTGGAACGACGAGCGAATCGGACCAGATCAAGGGCGCTGGCCGACTGGGCGGGTGTGGACGTGGGCCTTCAGGTTGATGGTGCTCGGGGAGTAGAGGCCCGGCGGGAGGCGGGCCGTGCGGTCCGCCGATGGCGTCCGACGCCCAGAGCCGAAGGAAGTCGCGCCAGGGACGGGTTGGGCAGCGCACATGACTTCCATGTGCGCTGCCGTTCAGGCGTAAGCGCTGTCGCCGGGGACGGTGAGCCGGAAGCCGATGCCGCGGACAGTGGCGATCCAGGCGGGGTCGCCCAGCTTGCGACGTAGCGCCGAGACGTGCACGTCGAGAGTGCGGGTGGGGCCGAAGTAGTTGGGGTCCCACACCGTGTCGAGGATCTGCTGACGGGAGTACACGGCGCCAGGATCGCCGGCCAGTTGGGCCAGGAGATCGAATTCCTTCGGGGTGAGGGTGAGAGGGCGGCCATCAATGGTGACGCCTCTGGTGCGCCGGTTGATGGTCAGCGGGCCCAGGCGCTGGACGCCACGCTCCTCCGGGAGTTGCGTGCGCTGAAGGGGGAGCCCGGTTGTGGCGGTGCCAAGCGCCGGCGGGGCGTGCCGCTCGGGATGGGTGCGGCGCGTGACGGCTCGGATCCTGGCGACCAACTCGCGTACGCCGAAGGGCTTGGAGAGGTAGTCGTCCGCTCCGACTTCCAGGCCGACGACGCGGTCGGTCTCCTCACTTCGTGCGGTGATCATGATGATGGGGACGGTGGAACGGGCACGCAGGGCCCGGCATACATCGATGCCGTCCATGTCGGGCAGGCCGAGGTCCAGAAGGACGAGGTCGGCGGTGGAGGCCGACAGAGCGGATGCCCCGGATTTGACGTGGTCGACGGCGAAGCCGTAGCGGTTCAGCCCCTCCATGACGGGGCCAGCGATCCGGTCGTCGTCTTCGACGAGCAGGAGCCGCATGGTCTCTGTTGGGGGTTCGGCCGGGACGACCTGCTCGGCCCCTGCGGTGTACGAGGGATCGCTATGCGTCGGCATGGGTGTGTCCGTGATCATGTGGATTGTTCGCCGCTGGTGTCGCGGCGTGCGGTGGTGGTGACGGTGCTCCTCGTGCGGCTGAGAGTGTGGACTGTGGGCACGACCCTACGGGTGAGGGGGGCAGCTCGGAAGCAGAAGCAGTCCAGCGTCGTGTGAGCGGATGGCCCATTCCGGTATGGGGACGGGCGTCCCACGTGGTTCGCAGGTGACTCACGCCTTGGCGGTGTCGATGGCTGCGTGGAGTGACTGCTTGTACGAGGCGCTGGTGAAACTCGCGCCGGAGACAGCGCGGTTGGTCGCGCTCTGTGCCGTCAGACCGAGCCTGTCCAGGTGTCTGCCCTGGGTGGCGACGGAAGAAAATGCCGTCGGCCTCGGGCACCACGGCGGTGACCTTCAGTCGGTGGCGCAGAGTCAGCACGAGTGGTCCCACCAGGCGTCCCCAGGCCGGGCAGGCGATCACGGGCGTGTACAGGACGGTCCAGTAGCCGCGGGCCAGCGGGGACTGCAGGTCGGCGCCGAGCGTGAACTGGTGACCGTAGCCGAGCAGCAGCACCAGGTAAGCGGTCAGGTGCGGGACGTACCAGATCTCGTAGCGTACCCGGCGGCATGCCGAGCGGACGGCCAGCAAGGCGAGGGCGACGCTGGTGGCCCGGAGCGCCCAGAACGTAGGGACGACGAGGAGGCGGTTGCCCCCGCCTTCGCTCCTGGTAGCTGGAGCGGGAGGAGCGGCCGTTCCCGGGGCACGCTCACGGGTTGCCGGCGCAGCGGCCGGGTCAAGTGACCCATGGGGCCGGGTCCGCTGAGGGCCGGGGCCGCGGTGGTGCCGGCGGGCGTGTTTCCGCGGAGCCCTGGGGAAGGCACTGTCCTGCGGCCTTCCCCTGTCCGCTGCACGGACACCGGCTGCTGGTGCGAAATCGGGCCTGGAGCTGGCGGTGGTGTGAAAGAGCGTCGGGTCACCGCTGGAGACGTGGACGGCAGGAAGAGGCGGAAACACCGCTGTCATGTCGTAGGGACCCACGTCGGCGAAGAGTTGCCGGCCGTCGATCGCTGGGTTGTGTCTGGCTATGTCCATGGCTGTCCTGACCTCGTCGGCCGGCGGCCGGAGCCGTTGAGCGGCTGGCCGACGGGGTGTCGTTGTGACCGGCGCGGATCGCACCCCTCGACAGCTGCCGCTTCCTCCCCTCCTTCATGAGCACCGAATGGAATGGGCCCGTTGCGTGCACAGTCGCGGCTGGCAGGCAGCCATCTGCAGTGGGGAAGAGCCGGCCACCCCAGGGACTTTAGAGGGAGGCATTGCAGCGCAATGTCAGTGAACGGGTAGCGGACGGCCAAGAATCAGCCAACGCCTCGCAGCACTCGCACGCTTGGGCACCCCGATCGCCGCCGGAGTGCGGTGCCTCACTGCTGCCAGTCGGACACGGCATACGGGCGGTCGGTGGCGAAGGGCGGCACTCCGGTCTGTCTGGCTCGCATCGCCGATCGGGGACGTCGAGGGTGCCCTGGGGGGTGCGCCTCGGCGGCCCTGAGGCGGACAACGGCATCGAGTCCCACGCCGGGTGCGGCCTGCAAGGTCACTTCGCCGCCCGAGGCGCGGGCCAGTTGCTTGACGATGGGCAGCCCGAGCCCGGTGCCTTCGTGGTCGGCGTCGTGCGCCCGCCAGAAGCGGTCGAAGGCGCGTCGCCGCTGTTCCTCGGTCATGCCCGGGCCCTGGTCGATCACGTGCAGTTCGACGGTTGCGGGCGCACCGTTCGCCCAGGCGGTGGCCAAGGTGATCGTGGTCTGGGGCGGTGCGACCCGCAGCGCGTTGGAGAGCAGGTTGTCGATGATCTGCTCCAGCGCGTCGGGGAGGGCCCACACCTGGCCGATCTTCGGCCCGGACACGACGATGTCTACGTAGTGCTCGCCGGCGAAGGCCGCCCACACGGCCGCGCGGTCGGCGATGACGGAGTCCAGGTCGGTGGCCTCCGGCGTGGTCGCTGCGTTCTCCAAGCGGGCCAGAGCGAGCAGCCCGTGCACCATGCGGCTGAGCCGTTCCACCTCGCCGACCGCCTCGTCGAGGCTGGGCTGGGCGCGCGGGTCGAGATAAGGCTCGAAGTTCTCCAGTCGCAGCCGCAGCGCGGTCAGCGGCGTCTTCAGCTGGTGGGACGCCTCTGAGGCGAAGGCGTGCTGGGCTTTGAGCAGATGCTGCAGCCGGGTTGCGGTGCGGACGAAGCTGGCGGCCAGGCGCCGCAGCTCAGGGGGCCCGAGGTCGGTGGCGGGCAGGTCCGTCAGGGTGCCGTCGGCGAGTTGCGTCGTGGCGTGCTCCAGCGCCCGCACCGGGCGGGTGATCCAGCGGGCCAGCGCGAGAGCTATCAGTGTGACGGCCGCCAGTACCCCCAGCCCCACGGCAGCCAGTGCCAGCCAGGCGTCGTGGACCTTGGACGTCACCGCGGTCAGCGGGAAGGACGCCCGTACGACGCAGCGGACCGTGCTGCCCGAGGCGCCCGGCACGGTGACGAGGAAGACGTCTTCGTCCAGGACCGGATCCTGCCGGGTTGTGGACCTGGACCGGTTGGCCAGAGCGGTCGCGATGTCTGGCTGAGCGGACAAGTCCGAGCCGACGGTCACCACGTTGCGCGAGTCCGCGAGCAGTTTTCCCTCGTCGTCCACGACGATGACATGGCTGCCGGTGCGCCGGGCGAAGTTCGCCACCAGTTCGGGGACGTCGGAGGCGCCCCGCCGCTCGACCTTCTCCTCCAGAACCTCTGCGAGCATGCCCGCGGCCTGCCGGCCGTTGCCGGTGAAGCGGGACATCTCCCCGCGCGCGTAGACGTAACCGAACGGCACTTCCAGGCACAGCAGCACCAGCAGGGTGAGGCTGAGATAGCTGAGCAGGAGGCGACGGGTCACCGGTCACCTCCTCGGACGTTCTCTTCCACCTGCCTGGCGACTGCGACGTCGGCGGGCGGCGTGAGCCGAAATCCTACGCCGCGGATGTTGTCGATCCAGGCGGGGTCACCGAGTTTGCGGCGTAGGGCGGCCACGTGGACGTCCAGGGTCTTCGTAGGGCCGAAGTAGTTCGGTTCCCATACGGCGTCCAGGATCTGCTGTCGCGTGCGGACGGCGCCGGGGTCGTCGGCGAGATGGGCGAGCAGGTCGAACTCCTTGGGCGACAGGGCGATGGAGCGCTGGTGCAGGTGGACTTGGCGGCCCCGCCGGTCGATGCTCAGCGGTCCGATCCGCTGAACGTGGGCCACCGGAGCCGGGTGACCGCCTCCCGCAGCGGACGTGACCGCCACCGGCTCGGCTGCGGCGGGTCGGACACGACGGAAGACGGCCCGGATCCGTGCGACCAGTTCCCGCACTCCGAACGGTTTGGACAGGTAGTCGTCGGCCCCCAGCTCGAGACCGAGAACGCGGTCGACCTCGTCGTTTCTCGCGCTGATCATGATGATGGGCACCTGGGAGCGCAGTCGGAGCGTCCGGCAGACATCGATGCCGTCCATGTCCGGCAACCCCAGATCCAGCAGCACCATCTCCGCTTCCGCCGCGGCGAGTCCGTCAGCGCCGGTACGGGCGTGCTCGACGGTGAACCCGAAACGGCTCAGGCCCTCCATCAGCGGGCCGGCGACCCGGTCGTCGTCCTCGATCAGTAAGAGACGCATGCCGACAGATTCACAAGCAGGCGGTCCGTCGCGCTGAGAAACCGACCGAATGTCGCGTGAATTAACTTCGGCGGACCTGAACAATCGTATTCCTTACTGTCTCCTGCCTGCCATGTGACTCTACGGGCCCCGCTGCAGCGCAACGTCAGTGAAGTGGCAGCACAGTGCAAGCAGAGTGTTAAGAAACCGCAGCGCAGTCTTTGTCATCCAGTAACCGCTTCCTGGGCAAGTGGCAGCCGGGCGCAGCCGCCCGTTGCCTGAGGCGGGCGACGCAGGACATACTGTCAATTGTCCGCTGACAGTTCTATTGTTCGGCGCGATGGAGCGGGCGGAATGCTGGATCGATTCTGATGCCGGCCTTCCTTTTCTCTGGCGATCAGTTAACTAACGATCCCGTAACGTTGTCGGCAGCTGATCACGGACGGCGCTCGCATTCGCGCTCTCTTTTCGCCTCCGCAGCCTGCCCCTTGCTTTCCTATGCCACGGGACGGTGAAACATGCCGTACAGCAGCACGACCGACGAACTGCGCCACGTGCGCCCCGATCTGGTCGACCCCTTCATGGCCGCACTTCCCGGTGCGCGTGCCACGGTGCTCGGGCGGCTGTGGGGCGCATTCGCCCGCGAACCTCTGCCAGGTATCGCCGACTGCAGCCACGACGCCGACACCCTCGTCGTCCGCCTCACGGGCGGGGGGCAGCTCGCGGGCCCTGCCATCGCGGCCGAACGATTCGCCCCGGTCCCCGTCGATTTCACCGTGCAGGGCCCCGACGGCCCGATCGCCGAGCCGGCCCGGCTCCTCGCCGCCCTCGGAGCCCGCGGGGACGCCGTGTCACGTCTGGCCGCCGAACTCGGCAACAGCATCACCAACCTGGCCCTGGCCCGCGCGGCGAACCACGAGCCGCGGGAGGTACGGGACTCCGCTGATGCCGAACAGTCCGTGGTCGACGGCCATCCGCAGCACCCCTGCTGCCGTACCCGCACCGGACTCTCCGTCGCCGAGGTGCTCGCCTACGCGCCCGAGCACCATCCCGTCATCGAGCTGGCGCTCGTCGCCGTACCGGCCGATCGCTGGTGGGCCACGGGCGACTGGCCTGAGGAACTGCGCGATGGCGACACCGTCCTGATGCCGGTCCACCCCTGGCAACGCGACCGCGTACTCGCACACCAGCCGGACCTGGCCGTTGTCGAGCGCACGATCACCGCTCGCCCGCTGCTGTCGATGCGGACCATGTCCCCCCTTGACGTCCTGCCTGGCTGCCACATCAAGACGGCGCTGGACGTGCAGGTCACCAACTACCGTCGCACCATCTCTCCGGCCGAGGTGGCTGACGGAGCCCCACTTTCCGAGCTCGTCACCACCGTCGTCGACAAGTCTGGCCACGGCGAGAGCCTGCGCATCCTGCGCGAACTCGCCGGCGGCGCCATCCGCGTGGACGGCAAGCCCTCGGCGAGCCTGGCCGCGATGATCCGCGAGTCGAGCGAACGGCACCTCGGACCGGAAGAGATCGCCGTCCCGCTGACCGCCATCCAGGCCACCGGGGCGCACATGGTGAGCGGCGACCCGGTCACCTGGCTGGCGGAGTTCGCCGGACTCGTCCTGCCGCCCGCGCTGACGCTGCTGTCCATGGGCGTGGCGCTGGAGGCCCACGGCCAGAACACACTCGTCGCCCTGCGCGACGGACGCCCGGTGCGGATCCTCTACCGCGACCTGGACGGCGTACGTATCCACCCGGAGCGGCTCGCCCGCCACGGCTTCTCGCTGCCGCCGCTGGCCGGCACCCGGGCCGGGCACGACGAGACGGCGCTGCGGAACAAGCTGTTCGGGGGCCTGCTCAGCGGCGTCTTCAGCGAGCTGGTCTCCGTGTTGTCACGCACACACGGTGCCGACCCCGAGCAACTGTGGGCAGCCGTGGCCGCCGTCGGCCACCGCGTCTACGCCGGACTGCCCGATGCGGGCTCGGACCGGGAGGTGTTCTTCGGCGACACGCTGCCGCTGAAGGCGACCATCGCGATGCGCCTGGCCGAAGCCTCCGGCGTCGCCCAATGGACTCCCGTCCCCAACCCCCTGGCCCGCCACCGCTGACAGCCCGCTTCCGACTGCCGGGCCCGGCCGGCCTTCCCCCATCTCCTTGCACCGACTGGAGTCCTTCGCATGACCGTCCCCAGCACCACCGGCGGCGTTCTCGCCACGACCGACAGTCCCACCCTGGTCGCCGACGCCGTCACCGCCCACACCCTGCTCAACTGCCTGATCCGTGAAGTCTCCGCACCCGAGCGCCAGGTCACCGTCGACCAGGACCACCTGCTGCTGTCGCTGCCCCGCCGCGACGTCCTGCTCCGCGTCCCCCTCCGCCGCATCTCCCTGATCGGGGCGCACCGCTTCGACGGTCCGGTCAAGCGGTACGAGGGCGGGGACTGGTCCGCAATCGGGTGGCGAGAGCTCGCCGGATACATCCAGGACGAGCTGGAACTGCGGACCGGCATGTCCAACGACGAGTTCCTGGCCCAGGTCACCGACAGCCGTAACACCATCCGCACCGTCCTGGAGCAGCGCGCCACGGCGGTGCTGCCGCAGGACCCGTATCTGGAGTCCGAGCAGTCCCTGGTCTTCGGTCACCGCTTCCACCCCTCGCCCAAGTCGCGCACCGGCGACCCCGAGGACTGGCTGGACTACGGCCCGGAGACAGGCACCCGCTTCCCGCTGCGCTACCTCGCCGTCCACCGTCGTCTGGTGCGCGAGGAAGGTGACCTGGGCAGGCTCGACGCACTTCATCCGTTCGGGCGAAGGGACTACGTGACCCTGCCGGTGCACCCGTGGCAGTACCGGATGCTCGGCGACCACCCCGCCCTGCGCGAGGCCCTGGCCGCCGGCTCGATCGTCGACACGGGCGTCATGGGCCCGGACTTCGCCCCCACCGCCTCCGTACGGACCCTCTACCAGCCGGACGCCGACACGTTCCTGAAGTTCAGCCTCAACGTCCGGCTGACCAACTGCGTCCGCAAGAACGCCGCCTACGAGCTGTCCGGCGCAGTCGCCCTCAACCGGCTCCTGGGCCCGGTCTTCGCCGGCATCGGCCGTGCCCATGCCGGAAGCTCGTTGCTCGCCGAGCCGGGCTACCGCACCCTCGCCCTCGGTGACGACCTCTCCCTCGTGGAGGGCTTCGGTGTCATCGTCCGTACCGGCCTGCGCGAACACCTGCGTCCGGGCGTGACCCCGCTGCTGGCCGCCGCGATCGCCGACGAGCACCCCACCAGCCCGGCTCACGTCTCCCGCCTCCGGGCCCGCGGCGACGGCGACGCACTCGCCTGGTGGGACGCCTACCTCGGCCTGCTGCTGCCCCCCGTCCTGACCGCCTACTTCGAGCACGGCATCGTCCTCGAACCCCACCTCCAGAACGTCGTCGTCGGAGTGAGCGCCGACGGCACACCCGTCCAGGTGATCTTCCGCGACCTGGAGGGAACCAAGCTCGTCCCCGAACACCACCGCCCGTTCCTCGCCGGCCTGCCCGAGGACGTGCGCGCTCCGATGACGTACGACGCCGAGCGCGGCTGGAACCGGGTGGCCTACTGCCTCCTGGTCAACCACACCGCCGAAGTCCTCGCCGCCCTCGCCGACACCGACCCCGCCCTGGAACCCGCTCTGTGGGGCCTGGTCCGCGACCACCTCGACGCCTACTCCCGCCGCGCCGGCGAGCCGCCCCGGCTGCGCGCCCTGCTCTCGGGCGTACCGCTGCCCGCCAAGGCCAACCTGCTACTGCGCTGGTCGCGGCAGGCCGACCGGCACGCCGGCTACGTCCCGCTGCCCAGCCCACTCGGCGAGGGCTTCCCCCGCGAGGTGACCCGGTGAGGCAGCGACTACTCCAGTACGTCACCGAGCTGGCCGCGGAAGACCTCCCCGCCTACGTCTACGACCTGCAGGACCTGCGCGAGCACACCGCGGCAGTCCGTGCCGCCCTGCCCGAACGCGTCCAGCTCTTCTACGCCGCCAAGGCGAACTCTGACCCCCGGCTCCTGGATGCCCTGCGCGACCACGTCGACGGCTTCGAGGTCGCTTCCGGCGGCGAACTCCATCACGTCCGGACCACCTGCCCCGGCACGCCGATCGCCTTCGGCGGCCCCGGCAAGACACCCACCGAACTCGAACAGGCCCTGCAAGCCGGAGTGGACCGCCTCCACATCGAGAGCGAACAAGAGGTCCACCAACTCACCGGCATGCTCGGCGAGCGCACCGTGGACGTCCTGCTCCGGGTCAACCTCCCGGTAGCCCTCGGCGCGGTGGCCCTCGCCATGGGCGGCCGGCCCAGCC
The DNA here is from genome assembly GCF_053598395.1 of Streptomyces sp. NPDC001135. NCBI lineage: Bacteria > Bacillati > Actinomycetota > Actinomycetes > Kitasatosporales > Streptomycetaceae > Streptomyces > Streptomyces sp. NPDC001135. The sequence goes on from NZ_JBSFKD010000029.1 coordinate 53,656, forward strand.
CCTTCGGCCTCGACCCGAGTCACCTCGACCGCTGCCTCACCCTCATCGCCGACGACCCCCGCATCCGGCTGCGCGGCATCCACGTCCACCTCGCCAGCGGCCTCGATGCCGCCGCACACCTCGACCTCGCGGGCCGGGTCCTGGCCTGGGCGAGGGGATGGGCGGACCGCAACGGTGTGGAGCTGAGCGAGGTCAACCTCGGCGGTGGCATGGAGGTCGACTACAGCCGTCCCGACCGGCGGTTCGACTGGGCGGCCTTCGGCGCCGGCCTGCGCCGCCTGTTGGAGGGACACCCGGACCTGACCCTGCGGATCGAACCGGGCCGCTCGGTCACGGTGTACTGCGGCTGGTATGTCACCGAGGTCCTCGACGTCAAACGCAGCCACGGCCATGCCTTCGCCGTCCTGCGTGGCGGCACACATCACCTGCGCACACCGGCCACCAAACAGCACAACCAGCCGTTCACCACGATCCCCGTCCAGACCTGGGACCGGCCCTGGGAGCGCCCCCGGGTCACGGACGAACTCATCACGCTGGTCGGGCAGTTGTGCACGCCAAAGGACGTCCTGGCCCGCAGCGTGCAGGCAGGACGGCTGGGTGTCGGCGACAGGATCGCCTTCGCTCTGGCCGGGGCGTACGCCTGGAACATCTCCCACCACGAGTTCCTGATGCACCCCGCCCCACAGTTCCACCACCTCGACCACGATCCCGTCCCCGCCGGCCCCCACCCGTAGAAGGTCATGACCAAGCACCGCCGTGTCCCCAGCAGCGACAGGACGCAGACCCTCCGCGCTCACCTTGCCGCCCTCGACATGGGCGGCCGGCACCGAAGGGTCCGCAGAGGCGGAAAGCGACGGGCCCCGAGCGAAGCACTCGCCACGCTCGGGGCCCGCAACTTCCGCCGCTACCTGATCGGCCAGCTCGTCTCCAACATCGGTACCTGGATGCAGCGCGCCGCCCAGGACCTGCTCGTCCTCCAGCTCACCGGCAACAGCGGCAGCGCCGTCGGCATACTCACCGCCCTGCAGTTCCTGCCGCAGACCCTCTTCGGTCTCTCCGGGGGCGTCTTCGCCGACCGCTTCGCCAAACGCCGCCTGCTGATCCTCACCCAGTCCGCCATGGGAATGCAGTCGCTGGTCCTGGGCGTCCTGACGGTCACCGGCGCGGTGAGCCTGTGGGCCGTCTACCTGCTGGCCTTCATGCTGGGAACGGCCACGGCGCTGGACAGCCCGGCCCGCAACGCCTTCGTCTCCGAACTCGTCGGCAAGGAGCGCCTGGCCAACGCCGTCAGCCTGAACTCCGCCCAGTTCAACGTCGCCCGCGCGATCGGGCCGGCCGTGGCGGGCCTGGCCGTCGCGACCGCGGGCACCGGACCTGTCTTCCTGGCCAACGCGGCCTCGTACCTCGCCGTCCTCTACGGACTGATCGCCATCCGCGCCGACGAACTCCACACGCCCAAGGAGAAGAGCCGCGGAAACACCCGCCTGTCAGATGCCTTCCGAGCCATCCGCGGCACCCCCGAACTGCTGCTGCCGATCACGGTCATCGCCTTCGTCGGTACCTTCGGCTTCAATTTCCAGGTCACCATCTCGCTGATCGCCATAACCGTCTTCCACTCGGGCTCCGCCGCTTTCGGTTGTCTCTCGGCCGCCTACGCCATCGGCAGCCTCGTCGGCGCGCTCAGAGGAGCCGGCAAGCGAAAACCCCCCACCGCCCGCCGCCTGGTCACCGCCACGGTCGTCTTCGGAGCCCTGGAGGCCCTGTCCGGCCTCATGCCCGGCTACGCCACCTTCCTGCTCGTGCTCGTGCCCACCGGGCTCGCCTCCGTGACCGTGATGACCACGGCCAACGCCATGACCCAGCTGAACGCCGACCCGGACATGCGCGGCCGCATCGTCTCCGTCTACCTGCTCGTCCTGCTCGGAGGCACTCCGGTCGGCGCCCCTCTGGTCGGCCTGGTCTCCGACACCCTCGGCGCGCGCTTCAGCCTCATCCTCGGCGGCGCGATCTCCGCCGCAGCCGCCATCACCCTTGCGGTCGTGATCACTCCACGCTCCCGCACCGCCCAGGAGAGCACCCCGCTGACCGCGGTCGCATCACCGCCACCGATAGGCACCGACCGCCGGTTCCACCCCGAACCCCTGACACGCCGGCCGGCGGCCTGACGCGAGACATGTGGGCGTAGAACCGACGGGGAAGGTCCCACAGCAAGTGCCGGGTGTGACCCCCGTAGCATTGAGCTTGAGGAAGGTAAGCCTCCACGGCCAGGTTCGCACGTGGGAGTGGGTTCCGATGAGCGAGGTAGGGCAGGTCCTGATCGGGATCGCTGCGAGCCTGCTGCTGTGCTGGCTGGTGCTGCTCGGTGCCCTTGCGATCGCCCGCCCCAAGGGCAACCTGCTGACGGAGGCTGTCCGCCTCCTGCCCGACCTGCTGCGCCTCGTCTCCCGCCTCGCCCGCGACCGCACCCTGCCACGCCGTACCCGCTGGCTGCTGTGGATCCTGGCCGGCTATCTGGCCCTGCCCATCGACCTGGTCCCCGACTTCATCCCGGTCCTCGGCTATGCAGACGACGCCATCGCCGTCGCGCTCGTACTGCGCACCGTCGTCCGGAATGCCGGGACACAAGCGGTGGTCCGACACTGGCCCGGCACTGGCGACGGACTTGGCGTCGTACGCCGACTGGCAGGGCTGCCGAACGCAGATCCGCAGGAGTAGTACGGAAGGCGCCTACTCCCTGTGCCGGACTGGTGCCACGTCGCGGGCGGGGCGCCTCAGACGTCGCGGCGGCGACTCGGGATGATGGCCAGGGGGTGGCCGATCCGGTCGTGGTAGTCGATCAGGGTGCGGGGGAGTCCGGGGCGACCGCACCGACCAGGATGGGGCGCCGTCGGGGTCGGGGCAGGTGTACCCCGCCACCATGCGCCGCTTCACCAGGTCGCCGGCCCGAACGAGCTGTCGGCCGTACGGTGCTCGGAGAGCCGGATGGTACGGCGCTCGCTGAAGAAGGACATGGTCGTATCGGCTTCGGAAACGGGGAGTTGGGGACGGGACAGTCACGCGCGGCGACGCCGATCGTCGTCAGCTGCGGGGCGGCCCCGGACGCCAGGACTGGTACGGCACGGCTCCTGGCGCAGGCTGCTGATGCGGCATCGCCATGGGTGCTGGGCGGTGGGTGCGCAGCAGCGCGTCGAACCCGCCATGCAGTTCCCGGGACTTGTCGGGCGGGGCGGTGTAGGTGACGACGGATCCGTCGACGAGTTGGAGCGTCACCACGGCGCCGGTGCTCGGATCCTCCTGGCCCAGCCACACTCCGCCGAGGGCAGTGGCAGGCACCCACCCCGCCTCGGACTCCGGGCCGCCACCACGCCATCGGCGCAGCACCTTCCGCCGATAACCCGGAAACAACAGACCCGGGAGGGTCACCACGACGACGAAGAAGACCACGATGCTCGCCACCACCTCAGCCGCCCACCGCAGCAGCGCGAGGAGCGTCGCGTAGCAGGCCGAGACGATGAACACCCAGAGGCAACTCACGGCGACGACATGCGGCGCACCGACCTTGTTCAGCAGGCTGTAGAGGCCCACTGAAGCGAGCAGTACCAAGAGCGTGACACACCCGGCCGTATCGCCGAAGAACGCTTCAGCGATGCGGCCGGCGAGCCGGTCGCGTCTGACGACGAAACCGTGGTCATGGAACTGGACACGTACACGTCCCCCGGGTGTGGCTCTGACGCCTTCGACCTCACGCATGCCGATCACTCTAGCCGGACGTCCACCGCTCAACTGTCCTGCATGAACGCCACCACCGCCGTCCCGCTCGGTAGTGGTTCGATGCCTGGGAGTCGGCATCATGTCCGGTGACCGCCTCGGACGGGTGAAGCCCCGGCGGCGAGATTTACCGCGAGGCATCAGGACACACCAGCGGTTGGGTGACGTCGTTGCGGTTGCCGCCGGTCAGTGACCCTGCGAGCGGGATGCCCTGGCCGTCAGTGAGGGGACTCCTCGAACATGACCGTACGTCAGCAAGTGAGTGTCGAGATCGAGCGTTGGGTCCGCCGGCAGATCAGTCGTGCGGGGATTCGCCGGCAGCCGAGCGACACCCCCCGATGGAGGCGACCAATGCGTCTGCCACGATCGCCGCGTCTGCCTCTGCAACATCTGCCGGGTATTCCGGCAGCAGATCGTCCCAGACGGGCATCCATGATCCGTACAGCTGGGTCTGGCCCTCGGGCCGGGCGAAGAACCAGATGTGCAGGTGTGCACCTCCATCTCCGATGCGGTAGACGTGGGCACGCGAAATGTGGGGCAGGGCCTGCACGTGGCGGACGATGTGAGTGGACAGGATCCCCAGCTCGGCTGCCAGCTCATCGGGCAGGTCAGCCATGTCATAGTGCTCAAGCGGATGCAGCATGAGCACCAGCGGCACGCCAACTCCCGTGATCCGGGTGAGCCGCCAAGTGTCGTTGAACCAGATCCCGTCGCCTCGGTCACGGCACGCCTCGCAGTTCGACGGGTCCTCGCCGTGTCGCGGAGGCTCGGGCAGAACCGGAGGGCGCAGCGGCGCGACGCGCAATCCTTCCGGTTCGAACGGGCTGATTTCCCACCCTGTCATGCGCGCGAGCGGGAGCCGACGCTCACCATCCGCAGCGGCAAGCGCGTGGTCGTAGAACTCGTCAGGTCGCAAGGCCATGGACCGAAGATTAGTTCCATTTTCGGTGATCCCCGTCAACGGCCCTCAGACGACGTCGAATTCGTTGCCCTCGGGGTCCTGCATGGCGGCGGCGTAGAGCCCCAAGTCCGGCTCATCCTTGATCCGCAGCACGGTGGCACCAGCTTTGACCAGCCGTTCCACCGTAGCCCTGACCCGCTGTGTGCGGACGTCCAGCGGGACGTCACGGCCCCCACCGACCTTCAGGTCGAAGTGCCACCGGTTCTTGGCGACCTTCGGCTCCGGAACCTGCTGGAACCACACCCTCGGTCCACGTCCCGCAGGATCGATGATCGACTCCGGAACATCCCCGGCACCGGCCGGCAACTCTGCCTCGGGCACCCCCACCGCCGCCCAGTAAGCACGCCACGTGGCGTGGCCGCCCGGCGGAGGCTCAGGCACGTAGCCCAGGGCCTCGGCCCAGAAAGTCACCATTCTCTGCGGATCGGAACAGTCGATCGTCAGCTGCACTGTCATCTCCATACTCAGAGCATCCCAGGCAGGTCTGACAGACGATCCACTTTCGCAACAGGCCCAGTGGAACTCACGCGCTAATTCAGGCACGACGGTAGGGGACCTCCGTGAAGATCGAGCCTGGCGAAGCTCCCAGATACTCACGCTGCCTCCCAGACCCAGGTGTCGAAGGAGACGGCGTCGCCGCCCCGGCGCGCAGCCAATCGGCGCGATCAGACGCGCGAGGTCCCTGGGTGGTGTCAGCAGCTGCCACAACTCAGGCAGGACACGGACCTCGTCGTGGCAGGTCTCAGGGGCACGGGTCATGATGAGGCTCTCCGGTGGGAAGCAGGGCCTGAGCACGCACGCGTGCCAGGTTTCGCCGGCCGCTTTCGACCACTTCCAGATCGCCGTGGGCGATGCCGAACTGGATTCCCGACACGGCACCCAGGGCAGCCTCGATGACCGGGCGTTCCTCCGCGGGGCTGGCCAGCGTCCGCCCGTAGCCGGTCACGAACGCCTCGTACAGCTCTGGACGGCCAGCCCATGCGTCGGACAAGCGGACCAGGTCACGGATCGCGGGGCCGGATGACCTCGATCTCGCGCATGCCGGCCTCCTGCCGCAGGCGGTGCACGCTGCGTGTCGTCGCGTGATCAGGTGGGCGGGCAGGCAGGCTGGGGCGGACTCCGTTCGCGACCAGCCGGGCGACCACCTCGGCGGCTTGGAAGGCGGGACTCGTCCAGCCGAGCGCGGGAAGGACGGCACGCATCAGTGGCCGCGGAGAAGCTGCTCCAGTTCTTCGACCTTGTGCTCGGGCGGCGGGACGGAGTCGAGGGCATCCGCCACGTCGTCCAACATGGCGTACCCGTCTTCCCCTCGTGAGGAGGCGGCACCAGACAGTTGCGCCGTCGTCGCTCACGCCCCAGGTTCCGCCAAAGCCCTGCCGCTCTCGGCTGTGTTGACGGGGCGTACTGCCAGGGCCGCCGTGCGACCGCACCAAGCCGCCCGCCTTCCCCATGGCCGAACCGGGCTTGATCAGTACGGTCGGGTCGTTTGCTCCAGGCGGACGACGACGATGGCGATGTCGTCGTTGGCGCCGCTGGCGAGGCCCAGGCGGGCGAGGAGGGCGTCCGCGAGGTGTTCCGCGCCGAAGCCGGTGCAGGTGGCGAGCGTGGAGGTCAGGCGGGTCAGGCCGGTGTCGATGTCCTCGTCGCGGCGTTCGATCAGGCCGTCGGTGTAGAGGACGAGGGTGTCGCCCGGGTGGTAGCTGGCGTTGGCCTGGGGGCGGGGGACGTGTTCGGGGCGGGCGCCCAGTGGTGGGTCGGTGGCCTGGTCGAGCAGCTCGCAGGTGCCGTCCGGGTGCATCAGGACGGGTGGGGGATGGCCGGCGCTGCTGTAGATGAGCAGGTGGCTGTGGCAGTCGACGAGGACCTGGACGGCGGTGGCGGCCAGTGCTCCCTCGACCGAGCGGGCGTAGAGCCCCAGGACTTCCAGTGCCTGGGCGGGGCCGTGGACGGTGCGGGTGGCGGCGCTCAGTGCGCTGCGGAGCCGACCCATGATGGTGGCGGCCATCAGGCCGTGGCCGACCACGTCGCCGACCGTGACGGTGAAGCGGTCGGCGGGCAGGTCGACCGCGTCGTACCAGTCGCCGCACACGTTCAGTGATCCGGTGGCGGGCCGGTAGCGGACGGCGATGTTCGGGTGCCGGTCCAGGTCGGGGGAGTGGAGCATGGCTTCTTGGAGGGCGACGGCGATGCGCCGTTCACGGGCGTGGGCTTGTCGCAGTTCCTCGTTCAGCTGCTGCAGTTGCCGCGCCCGGGCGTACAGCTCGGCTTCCATGGCCGCTTCCCGGCCGGGGCTGACCGACGGCTGGTGCGTCGTGCGGTAGGCGCGGACGACGTCGGTCATGTCCTCGGACCGGTGGATGATCCAGGCGACTTTGCCGTCCGCGCCGAGGACGGGCACGTTGATCGCGGTCCACCACCGCTCCTTGAACACCTCGGGATTGCCGGGGACCGGGATGTCGTACTTCTGCAACGCCATGTGATCGGTCTGGCCGGAGGACAGGACACGGTGCAGTGAGGTTTTCAGTGTGTCCACCCCGTCAGCCTCCGGGTCTGCGGGGTTGTCCGGGAAGACATCGAAAAGGTACTGCCCGAGCAGCTCGGCCCGGCTCCGTCCGGTCACCTCGCAGAAGGCCCGGTTGGCAGCACTGACCACCAGGTCCGTGCCGAGCACCAGGCACGGGCTCGGAAGGGCGGCGAACACCCCCGGGTAGTCGATCTCCGGTGTCACACGCATTTCCTGCCAGCGGCTCTCTCTTCAATTTACGAAAGGTCCGGCTCCCGCGCCTGCCGGGCTCGCTCGTGGGCAGTGGGTCGTACCGCTGGCTCGCGGCCGGTGTCGTGGGATGGTGTGTGACGGCGTCGCGGAAAGAGGCTTACACATGGCCAGGCGATGTGACGTCGGGCGCCGGTCCTGGACTGCGGCCACGACCGAGATTCAGAGCCCGACGCCCCGCGACGCCTTCGCGCTGCTGTGGCCGGTAACCAGCGGTTCGTCGCGGGCACCCCGAGTACCCGAACCAGGACGCCACCCGCCGCGCCGCGATCGCACCACCCCGGCAGCCCTTCGCCGTACTGTTCGGCTGTTCCGACTCCCGGCTGGCCGCCGAGATCGTCTTCGACCGCGGCCTGGGCGACCTGTTCGTGGTGCGTACCGCAGGCCACGTCATGGGCCCGGAGGTGCTGGGCAGCATCGAATACGGCGTGGACGTGCTGGGCTGCCCGGTGGTCGTGGTCCTCGGCCACGACTCGTGCGGCGCGGTCGGCGCGGCGTGCGCCGCGCTGGAGGACGGCATGACACCGGCCGGGTACGTCCGGGACGTCGTGGAACGGGTGACGTCCAGAGTGCTGGCGGCGCGGGTCGCCGGACGAGTGAGTGCCGCAGAGATCCTCGCCGAACCCAGCGCTCGTGTCAGTGCCCCGACTCGCTCGCCGGGATGGACCTCCCTTCGAGCTGCCGCAACGGGACGACAGGAGGCCGGCGCGCACAGTCTCACCCGGGCGGTCCCGACTCGAAAGGGTCCGCGGCGGGGAGGCACTCCGCATGCCTGTGATTTTCTTCGACATCGGGGCGACTCTGGCGGATGCCCGTGTGGAACCCGACGGCTCCCTGATCCTCCAGCCGCGACCGCGTGTCATGGCCGTGCTCGAGGCCCTCCGCGACGTACGTACGGGCATCATCTCCAACCCCGGGCCGGGCGACGATGCCGCGTCACGGGCGGCGGCCGCGTTGCATGTGGCGTTCCCCGGCCGGTTCACGGACGAGGCGCTCGTGCACTGGGGGGCGAAGGACGGTCGCGGGATCTTCGACCAAGCGGTCGCGGACAGCGGGGGAGCGGCGGACGACTGTGTCTTCGTGGGCGAGAACGCCCAGGAGCGCGCGTTCGCACGGGAGGCGGGGATGCGTACGGCGGCCGACCCGGTGCTCGCGCGCGCCGCCACGGAGAACCGTCCCGTGCTGCGGGCGCGGATCGAGCTGCCGGACGGCCGGGGCCTGCCCGAGCTGTCCACGGCGGTGGACGGCACCGAGGCCGTTGTCGTGGAGACGGTCTCTGACCGCCTCGTGCTCGCGATGGTGACCGTGCAGGGAGCCGAAGCGCTCGAGCGCGCCGGATTCCGGGTGGAGCTGCGAGGGCCGGTGGACGGCACGGCGGCCTTTCCGGTTCGGGGCCATGAACCTTCGCAGACCACCGGGGAAGGCGGACAGACGGGCGACACCGAGCGCCGGGCGACCGAGAAGTTCGTCAGTGACCTGCTGGCCCGAGGCGAGGCGGTGTACGAGGGTGAGGAGCCGACGCCGAGGACGACGCACATCATCAAGCGCGAGGACGACGGACGGCTCACCGTCCGCCGTCTGCGCTTCTTCGGCTGATCCGGCCGACTGCTCAGTCGAAGCAACGCCGGATCAGGGCGAGACCCTCACCGGTCGTGCTCCGGGTGATCTCGTGGGTTCTCAACCGGGAGGGGCTGTCGTCGACGAACGCCGCCTCGGTCCGGTGCTCCTCGGGTACGTGGACGCGGCCACGCCGGAAGAGGTCTTCGAGGTACGACGTGGCGACCTGCTCGGGGTCGGCGGGCCGCACCGAGCCGCCCGCGGGGTCGGAGCCCGCGATGCCGAACCGGCGTTCCTGGGCGGGCGCGGAAAGGGTGAGGGGCTGGGTGATGCCGTACGTCGCCCCGTGGATCGTGACGGCCGTCAGCCCCTCCTCCTCACTGCCGCCCGGCGTCGCCTCGGCCATTCCGGCGCTTCGGCGAGCCACCTCAGGCTCGGTGATGGCCACGGCGGACTCCAGGGAGAGGATGCCGTGACGGATGAAGGCCGAGCGCAGGGACTGACCGTACGCGCCGCCGTTGCGGCGCTGGTCCGCGGCGATCATGTGGCCCGCGACCTGCGCGTAGTAGGCGGACACCACGGGTGCGGCCACGACCGCGTCCACCAGCAGCTGGCCCGCGATCTCGGCCGCCCTGGCCAGGCCGGCCTGGTCCTGCAGGTCCTGCTGGCGGAAGATGCCAGCGACGATCTTCAGGAACGCGCCGCTGAACACCCGGGAGAACGAGTGCGGCTCGCTGGTCAGCGTGTTCGCGGGCCCGTTCGGTGGCAGATGAACCGGGTCACGGTAGAAGAAGCTGTTCGACATGTTGCGCAGGCAGTCCGGGTCGACTGCGTTCGGGTGGCCCTGCCGGATCGCCGCGCCCAGTTGCTCGGCCATCCTCGACACCCGCGAGGACAGCTCGAGGTCGCTCTGTGTCTCGGCCAGTACCGCGATCCGCAGCGGTTCCAACCGGAGCGACGTCAGCAGTGCGCTCATGTCGCCGAAGGCCTCGTGCAGGGCGGCGGCCTCCGCACTCGCGGCGTTGAACAACTGGGGGCGCAGGGCGTCGAGGATCGCGTGACCCGTCTCGTGCGCGACGACCTCGGGGCTCTCGCAGGCGGCCACGGTGACCCCTGCCACCGTGCTGCGGAAGAACCACAGGCCTTTGCGGTTGTAGAAGGCGTTGAGGTCGGTTCCCGCGTTGAGGTGCGCGGTCAGGGCGCGGCCGACCGCCGGATACCACTGGGTGCCGGTGGGAACCAGGGGACCCCAGGTCTGGCTGGCCCTGCTGAGGGCATCGGCCGCCACCCAGTAGCGGAATGCCTCGGTGCCCGGTCCGGCTCCGTCCGGCTGCGGCGCGGGGTCCGCGATGGCCGTCGGGAAGGGCTGTGTGTCGAGCTGGGGAACGGGATGCGGTACGGGCATGTTCACCCGGGGAGGGAATCCCGGGTCGTCCTCGTACACCAAAACCGTCGAGGTCGTAGCTGTCTGTTGCTGCACTGTCATGGCGGCTCCCTGAGAGGGGAGGTTACGGATGGTGGAGGTTGGCGGGGAAACTCTTGGCCAAGAGCCCGTCGTGTTCAGTACGAGGCCCCGGTGGCCCGGCGTCAATTCGTGTGACCCTCCGACTGGCGGCCGTCGTAGCCGAACAAGCGGCCCTCCCCGGACCGTGACCGGTGTGCGCTGCCACAGGATGGGGCGAACGGGATGACGGCCGGACGGGTGACAGTGACGGTGAGCCGAGTACCGCTGGGCCCTGTCCGGCGGATCATGTGGCTGCCTGGGTGGGGGTTGACCTCAAGTCCGGTTGAGCTTCTAGGTTCGGGGGCGCCGATGTCGATTCACCGGAGAGGAACGGCCATGAGGACGCTGGTGCTGGGAAGAACGCCCGCCAGGGTGACGGAGGTGCTGGCCACGCTGCGCGCGGACGGCTTTGACGCGGAGGGAGTGAGCACCGACGAGGAGGCCCGAAAGCTGTTGGGGACCGAGGAGTTCGGGGTGCTGATCGTCGGCGGAGGTGTGGAGCCGGATTCCCGCGCTGCGATCAAGGAGTTCGCGGCAAAGCACCGGGTACGGCGGGTGATCGACGGCGCACTGACGGAGCCGTTCGACGCCTACGTACGGCGGGAGTTCGAGCCGCTGATCCGGGAGGCCGCCTCCAAGGGGTGACGGCCATGGAGCACCAGTGCAGCCCTGACCTGACGAAGCACAACTAGGGCCTGTCCGGTGGGTCAAGTGGTGGGCCACAAGCCGCAGAGCTCCCGCGGCGTGCTCGTGAGCACGGCATGCTGACTGCCAGCCGCTCCTCCGCCAGCAGACGCTTCCCCGTTCGAACGGCAAGTGGGGCCGCGCCATCAAGGGTGAAAGCACTGCTCAGCCGGTGGCCCACCGGCGCGCGAAAAGTAGAGCTGATCGACGGGGTGCTCGTCTTCGCCGGTGACTTCGCCCAACGGGACCTGGACGGCACGACGCACCTACCTGGACCGTCGCCCCGTGCTCAATGCCGATGGCGGCCTGGAGGTTCATCCTGCGGGACCGGGTGATCCGGCGCTCCTGGTCGCCGTGGATCGCACGAGACAGGCACGCTGTGGACCGCAGCGTCGCCGACTCCTTCACCGCGGTCGCCGTCTCGGGCTGTCGTCCTGCTCGTTCCGCGCGGGCCCGGCGCAGTGCCGCCGCGTGGGAGGCGTCGGCTTCACGACGACGCCGGACGCGTGCCGCGTCGATCGGAGCCGGGGCGTCGGCGGCGAGGCCCTCCGATTCAGGGAACGCCCAGAGGCCGAGCGCACGCATCGCCTTCGTCTGTCGCTCCACCGCCTCCGCGATCGACGGGTCGATACGGCTCGGGAGCGCGACCGCCTGGTGCGCGGCGAGGGCCTCCTCCCTGTAGCCGGCGGACGCCGTCTCCCGCGTCTTCATCGGTTCCTCAGGCTCCGCCGCGATCGACAGGGCAGGCTGCGCAGGGCGGGGCGCGGGCGTCGCGCCGACGGGCAGGGCCCGGATGGTGCGCACCGCGTCCGTGGCGACCGCGTGGTTGGCTGGGAGGCGTAGGCGGCCGAGTCCGGACGCAGGCCAGGCTGACCGCTCTCCGGGTGGAACGCGACGGTCACGACGTGGCTCGGCAGCTGCAGGGCGACGGCAGCCGCGGTCTCGGGCCAGCGGTCCAGGACGCTGGCGCCGGCAGCCGGCAGTTCCCAGGCCCTGTCGGCCGTCAGGCGCGCCAGCACGGCGGCGAAGCCGGCCGGCTCCCGTCCGTCCCGCTTCACGGCGCCCACGTAACGGTGGCACGGCACGCGGGCCTCGCCACCGTTCTTCCCCGCGGCCTCGCGGGCCTGGCGCAGGGCGACTCGGGCGAGGCGGCCACCGGACAACCCGGCGGTGACGCCGGTGGCGCCCTGATCAGGGGTGTTGGTCCTCTCGGTCACGTCGGCCTCCTACCGCTGTCCGTAGGTCATCAGCGAGCTGCGCGAGCCGCTCTCGAGCTGGAAATGCGCGGCGCACAGGCGCTCGCCGTAGATGCCCCCAGCAGCAGTGCGGCCAATGACGTCGACCGCCGAGAGAATCAGCGCCGTCTCACCGTGCATCAGTTCGCCTGTAGCGGCGGCGCGCAGGTCCGCGAGGTCCCGCTCGCTCGGCTCCAGCTCAACGGCCTAGTCGTCGGCGACGTGGTCCTGTCCCTGGGGGCGGCCGCCGTTCGCTTGCAGGGGCGTCCGCCCCCCAAGTTGACGGTGCCCGGAACAGGGTGTTTCACCCCGACGACAGAGCGGGCAGGATGAGGCGGCCATGACATACCCATACGGTACTGACCCGAAGGGAACCGTCTCGTGCTCCGTAAGCCAAGCGCGCTGCTCGCCGCCTCCGCCCTGCTCCTCCTCGGCACCGCGACGCAGGCCGCGGCCGACACCCCGCCCCCTGCCGCACCGTCGGCCGCCTGCACCTACACGCCGGCCGTTCCCGCAGACAACTTCAAGGGGATACCGGTCTTCGACCCGGTGAAGGCCGCCAAGCCGTACAGCGCAACGCTGCGCACCGGCCAGGGCGCGATCACCTTCCGGGCACTGACCGACAAGGCTCCCTGCACCACGTACTCCTTCAAGTTCCTCGCCCAGCGCGACTACTTCGACCGCTCACACTGCCACCGGCTCACCACCGCGCGCATCTACGTGCTCCAGTGCGGCGACCCGACCGGCACCGGGAGCGGCGGACCCGGTTACTCCTTCCCCGACGAGAACTTGACCGGGGCGACCTATCCTGCCGGTACGGTGGCTATGGCCAACGCTGGGCCCAACACCAACGGAAGCCAGTTCTTCTTCGTCTGGAAGGACACCAAACTCTCGCCCGCCTACACGCCGTTCGGCAAAGTCACGGCGGGCCTCGACGTGCTCCAGAAGATCGCGGTGGGCGGCGAGGACGATCAGAACGGGCCGGGAGACGGCTTTCCGACGCTGCCGGTGAACATCAAGCGCGTACAGATCAAGAGCAAGTAGTACGGTCCTGCCAACGGCTCTGTCCTTGCCGGAAGCTTCGTCCGTCCCGGTCATGGTCGGCGTCGAGGACGTGTGTCCCGAGGATGGGTGGTCCAGGCGCGGCAGACGGAATCCAGCGGCGGCCCATGGGGGGCATGGACGCCCTGCCTACGGATTAGGTGGTCAGCGGAACTCACCCGTTCAGGTGGCACCGATCATGCAGGCGTGACGTTCTCCGCCCGGGGGCCCTTGGGCCCCCGGGTGACGTCGAAATTGACCACCTGGTTCTCTTCCAGAGCGCGGAATCCTGCGGCATTGACCGAGGAGTAGTGGACGAAGACGTCCGGGCCGTGCTCCGCGCGGAGCTGTTCGGTGGCCAGGCTGGCGTCATCGAAACTGCTGCCGCGCCCAGGTCGTCACGGACGAAGCCCTGGCGGAGGTCTGTGACCTTGATGCCGGTGTTATAGGCACCCATGTCGAGTTCGGCGTGGACCATGTCGACGGCGTCCTCATGGACCTGGTCATGCCCGTCCTGGACGGCGTGGCCGCCACCCGCCGGATCACCGGCGAACTACCCGGCGTGGCCGTGGTGGTGCTGACCACCCTGGCCGACGAAGAGATGATCATCCACGCCCTGCAGGCCGGCGCCGTCGGCTACCTCACCAAGGACGCAGGCAAGGACCAGATCGCCCGCGCCATCCAGGCGGCGGTCTCCCGGCAGGTCACCCTCGCCCCCGAAGTCCAGCAGCGGCTGCTGGCCGCAGCCGTGCGCGGCCACCGGCCACCAGACCGCCACGACCAGGACCACGAACCGCAGGCACCGCCCTCGGCCCTCCAGCTCACACCCCGCGAGGAGGACGTGCTGCGGCTGCTCGCCACCGGACTGCCGAACGCCCCCATCGCCCGCCGACTGCTCATCGGCCCGGCCACGGTCAAAACCCACGTCAACCACCTGTTCGCCAAACTCGGCGTCAGCACCCGCGCTGAGGCGATCGTCTGGGCCCACAGTCACGGCTACACCACCGGCAGCACCGACTGATCACGGGAGATCACAACGGGCCTCGACCGCGCACGGGTGGGGAGCATCCGCGCCGGCAGAGCAGCAGCGACGAGGACGCATGGCTTCCTCGGATTCTGTCCCGGCGTTACCAGCGGGCCGGAGCAGCGCCTCCGCCTTGCCGTGCGGGCCGTAGGAGGCTCACGGTCACTCAGCCCACCGGCCGCTGACCCGACCCCGAGGGGTCGGCCGTATCCAGCTGGTGATCCCGGCGGAGCCGGTCTCTCCTACTGGGGGTGTCCCCATCCGGCCACTTCGACTACCGGGTGACACGGCCGCAGGACACCGACGAAGAACACGTCAGCGCCGAGCTCGCCGACGGCGTGCTCACCGTCAAGGTCCTCAAGGCGGAGAAGGCCAAGCCCCGACGCATCGAGATCGCCGGCTGACAGCCGTACGGAGCGCCCCCACCGGGGCGGGCCCGCCCGCTTGGCAAGTGCGGCTCGGCCCTCCGAGCGCAGGCTGGCCACCAGGTCCGGCACGGCCCGCGCGCGGGGCACGCCGGGTGCGGACTCGGCGAACCCCGACATCGGAGTTGCCGGGACGGCGGTGGACGTCACAGCCCCAGCCCCTCGTCACGCCGTGCTGCCGGACGGATGTGGCGGAGCCAGGGCCGCGGGCTACGCCTCGCCGAAGGACGTCCGACGACACCCCGTTCATGGCCTACGTCACGAGCGAGCCGGGCGGAGAGCCTGTGAACCAGAGCGTGGTCGCCGGGCGCGCACGGTCCTGGGTGTGTGCAGGCCCAGAAGAGGCCGCAGCCACGGAGTCCGGGCTTCTGATCGGCTACCCGCCGGGTATGGCGCCGCTGAAGCACGGCACGGTTCCGGCGGCCGCCAATCGCCCACGATGGCACGCCGGTTGGGCGACCCTGGCGTCGTGTATCGACGCCGGCGACCTCGCGCGCAGTGAGGAGCCCCGCAGTGTGCGTGCGGCTCGCTTGGTCCCGCGATCATCTGGCTCACGCCGCCTTGCAGTGCTCATTGGCGCTCAGGACGGTCCGCAGTCGCTGGTAGCGGTCGAGATCTTCCCAGGTGTCGTGGTCGGGCGGGCTGGGGTTGCGGTGTCCGGCGCTCCAGGCCCAGACGCTGGCGGCGATGCCGGCGACGAGCGGGATGAGCAGCCACAGCAGGGCGCCCACGGCTTCAGCCTCCTTCCGATGCGATGGGCGGGTCAGGCAGCTTTCAGGCGGTCAGCTGCTTGGATGTGCCGCCGGAGATGGCGATCTTGCGGGGCTTTGCGTGTGCGGCCAGGGGGATGCGCAGGGTGAGGACGCCGTTGTCGTACGCGGCCTCGGCGGCAGCCGTGTCCAGGGCGTCGGACAGGGCCAGTCGGCGGGTGAACCGGCCGGTGGGCCGCTCGATCAGTACGGCTCGGGCGTCGGCCGGGACCGGGGAAGGCCGCTCGGCGGTCAGGGTCAGCGCGTGCTGTTCCGTGGTCAGCTCGATGGTGGAGCGGTCCATGCCGGGCAGGTCGAATTGCAGGTAGAGCGCTTCGTCGTCGCGCCAGGCATCCGCCGGGATGACGGTGCCGGCTGGGGCGGCGGCATGCGCGAGCTGATGGGTGAGCCGTTCGAGATCCCCCAGACCGCCCGTACGCGCAAGCATGTCCAACTTCTCCCTCCCTGAAGGCAGGCCGCAGGGGCTGCGGCCCGACGATCGAGTACCGGCTATCCGTATAACCGACGAGAGATTCACTGACAAGTGCCGACTGCATGAAGTTGACACGGAGAGACTCAATTCACTATCACATGCAGTGACTGTTCGGCTGCACCGATGGCCTTGGCTGCCGGGGGCGGTCTGGGCGGTCGGCGCACGGGAAGGCCGGAAGGGAGGAGCTGGTGACGGAAGAGATGAGGAGTGTCTGGCTGCTGGGGGCCCGCGGCGTTTCGGCGGTCGTTTTCGGCGTGCTGACGCTGCTCTGGCCGCAGTTGACGGTGCTGGCCCTGGCCTGGGTATTCGGCGCGTACGCCCTGGTGGACGGCGCGATGCTCATCGCTACGGCGTGGCGGCACCGGCATGAACACCGACCCACCGCGGCCTGTGCGGCGGCCGGCGCCCTGGGGGTGGTGGCCGGACTGGTCACGGCCCTGTGGCCGGGCCTGACGGCCTTGGCGCTGGTGGTCACAGCGGGTGCCTGGGCCATCGTGACGGGATGCCTGGAGTTGTGGGCCGCCACGCGGATGCGGCACGAGCTGCGGCATGCGTGGTGGTGGCGGGCCTCCGCCGTCGTGTCAGTGGCGGCGGGTGTGCTGCTCTGGCTGCGCCCGGATGCCGGCGCCGTTGCCATCGCCCTGGTCCTCGGCGTGTACGCGCTGATCGCGGGCGGCCTGTGGCTGATCGCGGGCTGGCGGGAGTACCGCACCCGTGCCGAGCACGGTTCGCGGTCGTGGACCAGCCCGGCGTCCGGTGCCCGCGTGGCCCACTGACCACCGTGCTCCCTGCACCCCCAGGGCGCCGCGCCGCGGGCCCGCAGCGGCCTGCGGTGCGGCACGTTTACCGAAAGGCAGGTGAGCATCGTGACGCGGCTGCACACCAACGGCGGCGATCTGGTGGTGCGTCTGCCGTGGCGGTGGGCGCTGGCGGCGCGGCGCCGCAGCGTGCGCCTGCCGCTTGAGTTCGTGGACGAGGTCCGCGTGGAGCCGCACTGGTGGCGCGCGGTCCGCCCGCATCCCGGGCCCCGCTACCGCTTCTGCCCGGGGCGCTGGTGCGTGGGCGAGCTGGAGCACAGTCGGGGCCGGGACTTCGCCGCCCTGAGCGCCCGGGGCCCAGTGCTCGTCGTGACGACCTTCGGTCACGACGCCCCCTACGCCCGTCTGGCTGTGTCCACCCCCGATCCGGAGGCCGACGCAGGCTGGCTGCGGCAGACCACCGCCAACAAGTGCCGAAAAAAGTTGAGCCCACACTTGTCAACTTTCCGGCGCAGTGGTACATCAGAAGAGAGTGAAGGGCGCGAGATAGACGACAAGGAGGGATGAAGATGCTGATGCGTACAGATCCCTTCCGCGAGCTTGACCGGCTCGTCGAGCGGGTCTGGGGCACGGCCGCGCACCCGGCGGGCATGCCGTTGGACGCCTGGCGTGAGGGCGAGACCTTCTTCGTGGAGCTGGACCTGCCGGGCGTGGACCCGGAGTCGATCGACCTCGATGTCGAGCGCAACGTCCTGACCGTGAAGGCCGAACGCAAGCCGGCGTACGGCGAGAACAGCGACACAGTGATCACCGAGCGGCCCGCGGGGACGTTCAGCCGGCAGCTGTTCCTCGGCGAGACCCTCGACACCGACAAGATCGAAGCCTCCTACGAGGCCGGTGTGCTGAGGCTGCAGATCCCGGTCGCCGAGCAGGCCAAGTCCCGCAAGATCGCCATCAGCGGCGGCAGCGAGCGCAAGGAACTGGGCGGCTGACGCCACAGCAACACCACTCCTTCAGGGCTCCGGGCATCAGTCCGGGGCCCTGACGCCGTCCCTGGCCTCTCGGGGCATACCGGACGTCAGAGATCGGGGGGCCTGCGGGTGACGGTCCCTCTGGCCATGGCGTTGCCCCGCCATGCAGGGCAGAGCCCGACGCCGAGCCACTACCGCTGCCCAGTCTGATGCATCCGAGCACACCGGCCGCACGGCGGCGGGGCCGGCATCAGGAGCCGGGTGGGCGTTCCGGTTCCCCTCCGTCGGCGTCGAACACCTTGGTGAAGGTGGCCCCGCATCGGCAGCGGGAGTGCTCAATCAGCTCGCCGTCGGCCGACACGCTCAGCCCCTGGCTGAGCCGCACGTGTACATGATCACCCATGAGGAGCTGCCTTCCTTGACGTCTCTGATCCGGTCATCGTGGAGGCCGTTCGCGCGGATCGGCAATGCTGCAGCTCACACCTGACGGGCAACCGGACGTCCATCCTCCATCCGCAGGCTTCCGCCGCAGCGCCCTGGAAGTCGGCGCGCCAGAGTGCCTGGCATACAGTGCGCGCCCGCCTTCAAGGGGCAGGCGCGCGCTGTCGGGGTCACCCGCGGAGGGCTTCGTGGACGCGGGGCTGCTCGTGCGCCGGGTTGCGGCTGTGGGTGACCGGCGGCGTGGAGATCGGCGTGGTGTGCCGCTCGGGGCGATCGGCGCCCTGGGCCGGGACATGGCCGCGCGGCGCCTCGGCGTCACCGGGCAGCGGCACGGGCCGGCGCGCCACCAGGCGTCCGACCCAGCGGCGGCCGCAGTGGTCGCAGGGCGGGGCGCCCTGCGGCGTATACGGCAGGGAAACTCGGTGTTGTCGCGGTAGCAGCCTCCTACTCGGCGTCGAGAGCGTCTCGGTGGCGCTGGACGTCGGAGCCGACGCTCCAGCGGTGCCAGCACGAGCCGCAGGTGCACTCCACATGTGCGACGGCGAGTTCGGTGATCACTGCACCTCACCTCCCATCCGGTGTACGGGCACGGTTCGGGCTGACAGGGCCGCGTCGAGGGAGGGATACACGGGCAGGTCTGAAGCGGCGCCGCTGCTGTGCAGCAGCCGCTCCGTCCGCCCCTGCGGGCATACCAGGCGCAGCTCCCCCTGGTCCTGGTCCAGCAGCGTCCGCACGGACGTCAGAGCGCCGAGGCCGTCGGCGTCGGCATGGGTCAGTTCGGACAGGTCCAGGATCAGATGCTCGTGCTGGTGCTGCGCGTGGACGGACGCCGCGAAGTCACGCAGTTCCCGGGCCGTGGCCGTGTCCAGGACGCCTTTGATCTCTATCACGGCCCAGCCGTTCTGCCAGTGCGCCGCGAGGAACAGTGCCATGATCCGCACCCTGCTCTCTGGGTCTCGGTGTCTGCGCGGGCGCCCACGGCCGGCGTCCTTGGGATCTCTGCTGCCACTCCTTCGCCGACTGCGCCACTCTGCGTTCCGCGCAGTAGTCACGGGAGTACCGCGGACACCTCCCCTATACCTCGCCCGGACTTGACAAGGCAAGACTCAAGTTTTATTTCAGAAAGGTAGGCAAGCGGATATGAAACCGCAGCTCAGGATGGGCGAGGAGGTGGCCGGACGTGCGGATGCGGGAGCAGGAACCGGACCTGTACGCGGTGCTGGGGGTGCAGCCCTCGGCGACGGCCGAGGCGATCACCTCGGCCTTCCGCGCCCGGGTGCGGGAACTGCGCCCCGACACCCGAGTGGACACGGACACCGCCGCACGGTTCGGTGAAGTGCGGTCGGCGTACGAGACGCTGCGCGATCCCATCCTGCGGGCGGCCTACGACCAGCGCCTCGAGCCCACGCTGCCGGCGCCTGATCGAGGAGCTGTCCCTACCGTGCCGGCGCGGTCCGCGTGGCGGTACGCGGTGGTGCTAGGGGACCTGCGTCCTGAGCCGCCGCTGCGTGCGGGTCCGGTCCGGTGGATTCCCGGCCGGTGAGCCGAAGAACGAGGTGAGGACGAGGAGGAGAGCACAGATGGCACGTGCGGTTGGTATCGACCTGGGAACGACGAACTCGGTGGTCTCGGTCCTGGAGGGCGGCGAGCCCACCGTCATCACCAACACCGAAGGCGCACGGACGACCCCGTCGGTGGTGGCGTTCTCCAAGAACGGCGAGGTGCTGGTCGGCGAGGTGGCCAAGCGGCAGGCCGTGACGAACGTGGACCGTACTGCGCGTTCGGTCAAGCGGCACATGGGCGACCACGCCTGGCGCTTTCCCGAGCACGGGGACATCGACGGCAAGCGTTACACCGCGCAGGAGATCTCCGCGCGCGTGCTGCAGAAGCTGAAGCGGGACGCGGGGTCCTACCTGGGCGAGGACGTCACCGACGCGGTGATCACCGTACCCGCGTACTTCGACGACGCCCAGCGGCAGGCGACCAAGGAGGCCGGAGAGATCGCAGGCCTGAACGTGCTGCGGATCATCAACGAGCCGACGGCCGCGGCACTGGCGTACGGGCTGGACAAGGAGAACGACCAGACGGTCCTCGTCTTCGACCTGGGCGGCGGCACCTTCGACGTGTCGCTGCTGGAGATGGGTGAGGGCGTCATCGAGGTCAAGGCCACCAACGGCGACACGCACCTGGGCGGCGACGACTGGGACCAGCGGATCGTCGACCACCTGGTGAAGCAGTTCAAGAACCACTACGGCGTCGACCTGTCCAAGGACAAGATGGCCGTGCAGCGCCTCAGGGAGGCGGCGGAGAAGGCGAAGGTCGAGCTGTCGTCGTCCACCGAGACGACCATCAACCTGCCCTACATCACCGCCTCGGCCGAGGGCCCGCTGCACCTGGACGAGAAGCTCACCCGGGCCCAGTTCGAGCAGCTCACTGCCGACCTGCTGGAGCGGTGCAAGGCGCCGTTCCACAACGCGATCAAGGATGCCGGGATCAAGGTCTCCGACATCGACCACGTCGTCCTGGTGGGCGGCTCGACCCGTATGCCGGCGGTGACCGAGCTGGTGAAGGAGCTGACCGGCAAGGAGCCGCACAAGGGTGTGAACCCCGACGAGGTCGTCGCCGTCGGCGCGAGCCTGCAGGCGGGTGTCCTCAAGGGCGAGGTCAAGGACGTCCTGCTGCTCGACGTCACCCCGCTGTCCCTCGGTATCGAGACCAAGGGCGGCATCATGACCAAGCTCATCGAGCGCAACACCACCATCCCGACCCGCCGTTCGGAGATCTTCACCACCGCCGAGGACAACCAGCCCTCCGTGACGATCCAGGTCTTCCAGGGCGAGCGGGAGATCGCGGCGTACAACAAGAAGCTCGGCATGTTCGAGCTGACCGGCATCGCCCCGGCGCCGCGCGGGGTGCCGCAGATCGAGGTCGCCTTCGACATCGACGCCAACGGCATCATGCACGTCTCCGCCAAGGACCTGGGCACCGGCAAGGAACAGAAGATGACGGTGACGGGCGGCTCCGCGCTGCCCAAGGACGACATCGACCGCATGGTCCGCGAGGCCGAGCAGCACGCCGAGGAGGACCGTCGGCGCCGGGAGGCGGCCGAGACCCGCAACCAGGGCGAGCAACTCGTCTACTCGACCGAGAAGCTCCTGAAGGACAACGCCGAGCAGATCCCGGCGGACGCCAAGTCCGAGACGGAGGCGGCGCTGGCCGACCTGAAGGAGAAGCTGAAGGACGAGAACGCGGACACGGCCGCGATCCGGCAGGCCGTCGACCGTACCGCGCAGGCCGCACAGAAGATCGGAACGGCCCTGTACGAGAAGTCTCGCGCCGAGCAATCGGCGGGTACGGCCGGCGCGTCCGCGGGCGGTGGTACGAGCGGTGGTTCGTCCGATGATGACGTGGTGGACGCAGAGATCGTCGACGACGACAAGCCGGAGGCTGGTTGACGATGACCAGGAGCGGTCCGCAGAGCACCGAGCTGGACAGGCTGCGGCGCCTGGTGGAGGAGCGGACCGCCGACCTGCAGCGGGTCAAGGCGGAGTACGACAACTACCGCAAGCGGGTGCGGCGGGACCGCCTGGCCGTGCGCGAGATCGCGGTGGCCAACGTGGTGCGGGCGCTGCTGCCCGTGCTGGACGCCGTCGACCGGGCGTTGGCGCACGAGCCGCTGACGCCCGGTCTGAGGGACATCGACGACAGCCTGCAGGAGCAGCTCGGCTCGCTGGGCGTCACGTCGTTCGGTGAGGTGGGCGATCTGTTCGACCCCGCGTGCCACGACGCACTCACCCACCATGTCCGCGCCGCTGCGGACCGCCTGGTGTGCTCGGCGGTCCTGCGTCCCGGCTACCGTCTGGGCGAGAACCTGCTGCGCCCGGCCACCGTGGAGGTCACCGGACCGGCCCCGCCGGCGAGGACTGCGCCGCGGCGGGAGTGTGGCGTACGGGATGCATCCGCCCCGGCAGACAAGCCGCCCTGGCCTGTCGCGCGGAGCTGACAGGCTTGCCCCTGCTTGGGTACCGAGGGAAGGGGGCATCGCCTTCGATGCCCTGAGATCGCTGGTAAGCGGAGGTGACGAAACGATGCAGCACCATGAGTTCCTCGCGCGCGTGCGTGAGCTCGGCGAATACGACAGCCAGGACGAAGCCGCGAAGGTCACCGACGCGGTGCTGAGCGTGCTGGCCCAGCGCATCAACCCCGGCGAGGTCGATGACCTCGCGTCCCAGCTGCCCGGACCGCTCGGACAGGAGCTGGCGGCGGCCAAGCCGGCGCAGGCAGAGAGCTTCGGGATCGAGGAGTTCTACCGGAGGGTCGCCGAGCGCACCGGCGCCCGGCCGCGCACCGCGGAGTGGGACGCCAGCGCGGTCCTGACCACCCTGGCCGGCGCCGTCTCCGGCGGTGAGCTGAATCAGATCATCAGCCAGCTCCCTTCCGGCTACGCCGTCCTGTTCGGCAAAGCCGACCTGGCCAGCTGAAACCAGGCCCCGGCGCACCCCGAGTACGGTCACACCGCTGGCGTGCCGACCACCACCGGTCCGCTCGGCCAGAGCATGACCAACACCGCCTGTGCTCCGAGCGCCAAACCCCGCAAGATCCCCACAAGCGGGTCCCGCGAGGAGATCTCCGGCTGGTCGATGGCGGCCGGGGCCGACAAACCGGCGGAGGACGGGCATCTGATCTCCCCCTCACCCGCCCTCCGCCCCCACTGGAGCAAAGACGCCGAAGAAGGGTGGCGGCCGAGATGACCCTGCGACGCGAAGCCTTCCTCGACCAGGTGAAGGAACGCGGCGAGTACGAAACAGATCACGAAGCAGAACGCGCGGCGCGCGTGGTACTCGCCCTGCTGGGTGCGCACCTGGTCGGCGAGGTGCGCGCCCAGCTGGCGGCGCGCCTGCCGGAGGAGTTCGCCCTGATCCTGCTCAACCCCCTGCAGAGCGCCGAGCCGCTGCCGCCGGAGCGGTTCGTGCGGGCGACGGCAGCCTGGATCGAGGGGGCCACCGAGCAGACCGCGGCCTGGGACGTCAGCGCCGTCCTCAGCACCGTCGCCGACGCTGCGGGCCACGACCTCCTGGGCGAGGTCCTGCTCCAGCTCCCCGCAGGCTACGACCTGCTCTTCGGCCGCCCCCAGCCCACCTGACCAAGCCCCGGACCGGTCTGGCCACCTCCTGGTCACAGCCGCTCTCCTGCTCGCCTGCTTCCCGAACGACTCCTCCGGCTCGCGCCGCCGCGGGATCGCCATCCACCTACGGCGACCGGGTACGCACCGGTGAAAGGCGTGACGACGCGACTGTCCACAGCGCACGACCGCGCGACACCGACGATCTGCGCCCGAGAGCTGTCCGGTCAATGGCCGGCCCTGTGCTGGGAGGTGGCGTTGTGCAACGTCTGTTGGGCGTGCCGGTCGCGCCCGTCAGCCGCGCCGCGAACGGCTTGTCGCCCAGATCGGGCTCGGCGGCAGCGCTGAGCCGGTCATCGTGATCACCCAGGCGGACGAGGACTGATCAGGCCGGACGCGGCCAGATGTTGTCGACAGGGTCGAGAGCCACTCGGGCAACGTGAGTGAGAGTCACGTTGCTCCGTATGGGGACGCGATGGAAACTGGTGCAGATCCGTGATCGACAATGAGACGAGAGCCAGCCCTTGCGAGTGACTTCACCGAACATGACCGGCAGTGGGGATCCGCTTTTCGACTCGGCTGCAGCATCGGTCGCGGTCTACAGCGATCACGCTGACGACTACGCGCTCACGCACGCCCCCAAGATGGCCGACCAGGTCGAGCGGTTCGCGAACTCGCTGCCGGTTCCTTCGCTGATCCTCGACGCCGGTTGCGGCCCCGGCCGCGACCTCGCGCGATTCGCCGCCCACGGTCACAGCGCCCGAGGCGTCGACCTCAACCCGGTGTTCGTTGCCATGGCCAACGCCCACGCACCCACCTCGCAGTGCGACCTGCGCGACATCGGATCTCAATTTCCATCTGGGACGTTCGATGGGATCTGGGCCTGCGCATCGCTGGTCCACCTCCGCGAGTCGGAGACCGTGGACGTACTCAGCCAGTTCGCCGGGCTGCTACGCCCCGGTGGCAAGCTGTACGCGTGCCTCAGGTCCGTCGGCCGCACCGGCTGGCTCGACGAGCCCGACGGAAGCCGCTGGTACACGGTGTGGGACGCCGAGGCGTTCACTGGCGCTGTCGCCGCCGCCGGGTTCGAAGTCGATCACACCGACCAGGGCACATTTGTGGAGGTCTGGGCCACTCGCTGCCACATCGGCAGCCCGTAGCCGAGTGCTTTGCGGGAACACTCGGGGACGGAGCAGAACGGGCGGACAGCCTCAAACGCTGCCCGGAGCACAGGGTACGGAAGATCCCGGAAGGTGATCTCCGTCGGTGCGACCTACGGCGATGTCGGCTGTTGCCGATCGGCGCCGAGCGGCCGTTTCGGCGTCTGACCCCCGGCGGCTTCGGGTTCTGGCTGCAGTAGCCGGGAGGGGGAGCCCCTCAGTCGCCGTCTTCGGTCGCATTGCCCAGAGGATCGCGACCGGCGCCACGCTGAACCGACCGGCCGGAGGGGCGGAAAAGCCATGGAAGTAGCACCGGTCGTCCGCAAGGCTGCCGCCATGGGTTCCCCGAGCTTCACCGCGCCGCCCCCCGATCCTGAACCTCCCGCCGTCGACGCCTTCCTCTCCGCCGTCGACCACGCGATGAACAGCAATACCTTGCTGCTCACGGCGGAATGCGACGTGCCTCTCGAGGCCGGAAACCGCCAGGATGTCCTGCACGCTTTCCTGCGCAGTGCCCTCTTCCCGCAGCTGATGCGTGCCGCAGACGTGCGCCGCAACTGGTACAACCTGTCGGACGAGTACGACAGTGAGCCCTTCGCGCGCCCGCTCCTGCGCGAGGGCTTCCGCGCCATGGTCAGCCCACTCGACCCTGCAGGCTTCCTGGCACGGCTGCGCTGGATGCTCTGCGAGGCGTTCAGCCCCTACGGCCACCACTACCCGGCAGCGGACGCCGAGCGGCTGGTGCGCGGCTTCGCTCGGGAACTGCTCGGCGCAGACGGCCCGGCATGGTCCTTCGCCGCTGTCAGCCCCGATTTCCTGCGCTCCACCGGCTACTACAGCGGCGAGGAGCCGCAGCCGCCGGTGTACTTCGATGGCAGCGGTTCTGACACCGCCACGTTCGTCCACCGGGATCGCAGCTTCTACCTGCTGCTGACGAACGGCTCGCCTTGAGGGCCCCATGTGCGTCTTAGCCTCGCCGTTTCGGTGGGGTACGGCGACTGTTGAGGCGGAAACGCGAAAGTGCCTTCCTGGCCTGGGACGATGAGCCTTGCTGAGGGGTTCTGTCGGTCCAGGCGGAGGGCACTTTCTCCGTGCGGGGTATCGGGTTGCGTCCCAAGATCCAGGTCAGTGCCGATGGTTCGGGGGTGGTCGGTCATGCCGGGGGACGGCTGCTGGCGGATCTCGCCGATGCCACCGGGTCTGACCGCCGTGTGCTCCCGCCGCGCTCAGACCCCTTCGGCCGCGCGGGACCGGTCACGATCCGGGCCGGATCGCCACCGACCTGGCGGTGATGCTCGCCGACGGCGGTGAGGCCAGGTACGGTCGGTTACCCCGGGAGGGGTATAGCTTTCTGCATCAGGGGGTTGGGCGACCCGGCGTACTGCGCCACCTCGACCGACTGGTGAGCGAATTCCCCGCCCGGCAGGACCTGCGCGCCGCGGCGGCCGACGACCTGGCCCAGCTCCTGTTCCGGCCGCTCCGCGCGCGGACATGCCGTTCTGGCAGGCGCACCGCGAACTGCCGTCGTCCGTCGCCCTGTCGGCCTGCCTGGAGGGGCATCGCGCCGGGCTGTCCCCCGAACGGGCGAACTGCCGCTGCGCACCCTGCTGGCCGCCCTCGACCCGCAGGGAGGCCCGCCGCCGACGGCCCTGTGGCACCGTACGGCCGCCCGTCGGGCCGCCGACGCCCACTTCATCAGAATCCGGCGCCAGCAGCGGATCCTGCTGGAGACCCTGCCCAGCGCCCACACCTACCTGCACCGCCTCCCCACCCGCCCGCCGCTCACCCCGCCGGCCGTCCTCACCAGCGCCTGATCACAGCCCGACAAGACGGGCCGACGAGACGGACCGACACCCGAGGCGCATACGGCCCGTTCGACCTGGACAGTCCCCTGAAAGGGCCCCGGACGCCCCGTCCGGACGGGGGACGTGTGCGTGTGTCGCTCCCCGTGCCGCGGCGCGCCACCCTGATGATCCGCTCGTGTACTCGCTACAGACCCTGCGTACCCGCGGCTTCCTCAGCCTCGCCGCCACGGCCGCCCTCGCCGTCCCGTCCGTCCTCTTGGCTCCCCCGGCCTCCGCCGCCGTGTCCAACGGCGGCTTCGAGACCGGCACCCTGACCGGTTGGACCTCGGCCGGCGCCACCGCCGTGGTCGGCTCCGGCGCGCACAGCAGCAGGTACGCCGCACGCGTCGGAGGAACCAGCCACGCCAAGGGCGACTCCACCCTCCGCCTGGTCAGCCACGACGACCACCGGGGCGCCCCCACCTTCGCTCGCTTCGACGACGTCCAGCTCACCGCCGCGCCCGCCCTGACACAGATCGACACGGACCCCTTCACCAACAGCACCAGCCAGCATGCCACCGTGGTGGAGCCCGACACCTTCGCCTCCGGCAACACCGTCATCGCGGTCGCCCAGAACGGCCGTTTCTTCAACGGCGGCGCCTCCGGCCTCGGCTGGGCCCGGTCGGCCGACGGCGGAGTCACCTGGACCCACGGCACCATCCCCGGCATCACCGTCTACCAGGGCGGCGCCTTCTCCCGGGTCTCCGACCCGTCGGTCGTCTACGACGCCCGGCACGCCACCTGGCTCGTCGCCGGACTGCCCCTCAACTCGACCTCCAGCGGCGTCACCGGCGCCGGAGTCACCGTCAGCCGCTCCACCACGGGCGGCGTGAGCTGGCAGAGCCCCGTCAGAGCGGTCGGGTTCAACGGGCCGAACTACGACAAGCCGTGGATCACCTGCGACAACACCCCCACCAGCCCGTTCTATGGGCGCTGCTACATCGAGGTCGACAACGCCTCCTCCGGCAACCGCATCCTGATGAGCACCTCCACCGACGGCGGACTGACCTGGTCGGCGCCGGTCGCTCCGTCCGGCTCACCCAGCGGCCTCGCCGGACAGCCGCTCGTCCAGTCCAACGGCAAGGTCGTCGTTCCCTACTCGGCCAACGGAAGCGCCATCCGCGCCTTCAACTCCACCAACGGAGGGGCCTCCTGGAGCAGCACCTCGTTCGTCCACTCCGTCCAGGCCCACACCGTCGCCGGCGGCCTGCGGGCGCCCAGGGGAATCGCCTCAGCGGAGGTCAGCGGCGGTAACCAGATCTTCGTCGCGTGGCACGACTGCCGCTTCCGCGTGAACTGCACGGCCAACGACATCGTCTACTCCACCTCGACCGACGGCGTCACCTGGTCCGGAGTGACCCGGGTCCCGATCGACTCCACCACCAGCGGCGTCGACCACTTCCTCCCCGGCCTCGGCGTCGACCGCACCACATCCGGAACAACCACCCGGATCGGCCTGCACTACTACTTCTACCCTTCCGCCAACTGCACCTCGACCACCTGCCGGCTCCAGGTCGGCTACATCTCCTCCGCCAACCGCGGCGCCACCTGGACCACCGCCACCGCGCTGACCGGGCCGTTCCCGCTCTCACAGATCGCGAACACCAACCAGGGCCGCATGGTCGGCGACTACATCTCCACCTCGATCGTCGGTGGCCGGGCCGTCTCCGCGTTCCCGGTCGGCAGGGCCCCCACCACCGGCCAGGCCTTCGACGAGGCCCTGTACACGGCCGGCCCGCTCACCGTGGGCTGAACCGGCCCGGACGCCCCTGACCGGGCCGATACCGAAGGCGCCGCTAGTCGGTGCCTTCGGACGCCCGCAGGATCTGTTCCGCCGCCAGTGTCGCCGTCAACGTGCCGTCCCTGACGTGCTGTTCGAGGCCGCGGGGCGGCTTCGCGTACCGCGGTGTTCGCGTGCAGGCGGCCCAGGAGTTCGTCGCGGACCATACCAGGTCCAGTCGACCTGCTAGCCTCGCCGATTCGGTGGGGTACGGCGACTGTTGAGGCGGAAACGCGCACCCGGCGCATCGCCCGTGACAACGTCCGCGCCCACATCCCCGACGCCCTCGCCCTCGCCGCCTCCGGCACCGTCGACCCCGCCCGGGTCGTCTCGCACCTCCTCGACTGGGAGGACCTGCCGGCCGCACTGCCCGAGAAGCACCTCAAACCCGTTTTCGTCCGCGACCTCACCACCCGCTGATCTCGCACGCCGCCGTGCTGCCGCGCTGCGGCACCGGACCCGAACACCGAGAAACCCGATGACCTCACCCCTGACCCACCACACCACGACCCACACCACCCCCGACCACCAGGGACCGGAGCACCTGGACCGGCAACGGGCAGCCATCGCCGCGCTCGGCCACGAACTGCGCGCCCTGGTCGAGACCGCCGTCCGCACCACCGCCGAACCGGCAACCCTGCACCAGATGGCGGACGGCGACCGCAGCCTGGCCCGGCAGCTGACCGGCCAGCGTCGTGCACGTGCAGAGATCCCGGCGGTGGACGAGTTCCCGGGCGGGGTGCGGATGGTACAGCCCCCGTCACCGGCCCCGGCAGCCGCTCGCACCCCCCTGCACGTCACGCCCGCCGACGACGGCGTAGGCCGGACCTGCACCCTCGGCATCGCCCACGAAGGGCCACCGGGCTACGGCCACGGCGGCATCAGCGACATGCTCCTCGACGAACTCATGGGGCGGGCCTGCACCGCCGCCGGAATGCCGGGGATGACCATCGGCCTTCAGCTGCACTACCACCGCCCCGTACCCTCGCAGACACCCCTGCACCTCTCGGCGGGCGTCACCGGAACCGAGGCGCCCTGGTCGGTCGAGCCCAGCACGACGTGCCCCAGGCGCCGCGGCCGGACCGGGCCTTCGCGCAGCAGGCCCGCCGCTCGCCGGTCGGTGCGCTCCATCCGGCCGGGCTGGTTGAACCCACCTGGTCGGAGAGTTGCAGCCAGGACCCCGCTCATAGGGGCTGTGATACGGCGAGGCTCGCCAGAAGCCGTTCCGGTGGGGACCTCCGCGCGGAGCCGTGAGACGCCGAAGCCGCGCCGGAGCGCTCCGGCGCGGCTTCGGCGTGAGATCGGTCACGCTCGCACGAGTGGTTCCCGGGAGCGGTGCAGGGTCGCCTGCCCGAGCAGCCGACCCGCCGCAGGAAGGCACTCCCCGGTGCGAAATACTCTCCCGATGAGTTCACGCACTTCTCCGATCAGCCAGCCGATCACGATACGGAGGGCAGTCGCGCGGGATGCCAAACGGCTCACGCGGCTCGTGCGTGGCTCAGGCGCCTACGAGGGCAAGTACGCATCCGCAGTGGCGGGCTACCGGGTCGGTCCGGATTACATCGAAGCCCATCGCGCCTTCGTAGCCATCGGCGCCGACGAGCATGGAGGCCGGGTCGTCGGGTTCTACTCGCTCGTCCTCGCTCCACCGGAGCTCGACCTGCTGTTCGTCGCCGACGAAGCGCAGGGACGTGGTATTGGACGGCTGCTCGTCGCGCACATGCAGTCTGAGGCCCGTGCCGCCGGGCTCGACCGTGTCAAGGTCGTGTCACATCGTCCTGCCGAGGACTTCTACCACCGCGTCGGTGCAGTGCGGACCGGGACCGCGTTCGCGAACCCGCCCGCCGTGCCGTGGGACCGTCCCGAATTCGAGTTTCGCATTCCTTCGGAATGACGCGGTGCCGGTTCGCGGGGCACCGGCTTCGCCTGCATGGTGGCTGGCATGCAGGAGCCGCTGGACGCCACGCGCTCCGTGTGTGCCGTCGTCTCTGCCCTGGCGGGGGATCGCCTGCGCCAGCGGCCTCTCCCAGCGACTCCCTCGCCTACGGCACTCCCAGGGCCATCGAAATCGCGTACACCTCGGCTCGTTCCACGCACGATCGAGGTCGGCCGCGTAAATACGTAGTTCACACAACCCTGATCTGCGAGCACATGGAAGTAGTCACAGCCCTTGCCCCGTGGAGTTTGGCCGACCGGCTTCGGTGGGGCTCGCCGGTGGAGCGGATCGGCGGGAGGCTCCGGACAGGGGCATCAGAGCCTGACTGTCGTGGGTGTTGGTCAGGTCCGACTCGGCGGTCGGGTCGTCGTAGGCGATGGTGATGGTCCTGCCGGAGCCGCTGGCGGAGGCGGCGGAGGTCAGGCAGTAGGCCGACTGCAGATCGCTGGGGCCATAGCCGGTGGGGGAGTCGCGGCGGCGTGCGGCCGGACGGTCTGGGGGGCGATGCCCTTCTTCGCCGCCTGCTCTTCCTGGAAGGCGGTGGCGCCGCTGGTGCCGCGCAGGGCGTTGCAGGAAGCGTAGCCCTTCTTCGGGGTGCCGGCGCATTGCAGCATCTCCAGGCGGAACCGCCGGCCCGCCCAGCGCTACGGCGTGG
The DNA here is from genome assembly GCF_053598395.1 of Streptomyces sp. NPDC001135. Lineage (NCBI taxonomy): Bacteria > Bacillati > Actinomycetota > Actinomycetes > Kitasatosporales > Streptomycetaceae > Streptomyces > Streptomyces sp. NPDC001135. The sequence goes on from NZ_JBSFKD010000029.1 coordinate 84,537, forward strand.
GGGGCCGCCGCGGGGAGCGGAGCACGAGCAGGGTGATCTCGCTCGGGGCGAAGACGCGGAAGGGCGGGCCCCAGAAGCCGGTGCCACGGCTGGTGTAGAGGAGAGTGCGGGTGCCGTGGTGGCTGAGGCCGGCGAGGGCGGGCTGGTCGATGCGGACCAGGTGGTGGAAGGGCCAGATCTGGCCGCCGTGGGTGTGGCCGGAGAGTTGGAGGTCGACGCCGCCGGCTGCTGCCCGGTCGACGAACTTGGGCTGGTGGGCCAGGAGCAGGACGGGGTGGTCGGGGTCTGCGCCGTGCAGGGCTCCGGCGAGGTTGGCGCTGTGGCCGGCGAGGCCGGAGGACTCGGCCGTGACGTCATCAACGCCGGCGACCACGAGGGTGTCGCCACCGCGTTCGAGCAGTAGATGGCGGTTGCGCAGCGGCTCCCAGCCCAGCTCGTCCATCAGGTCGACCCAGCCCTGGGCCTCGCTGTAGTACTCGTGGTTGCCGGTGACGTAGACCCGGGCCCGGGTGGCCTGCACGGTGCCGAGTGGGGCGGCCTGGGCGCGGCGGCGTTCGGCCGTGCCGTCCGCGATGTCTCCGGTGTGGCAGACCAGGTCGGCCTTCAGCGTGTTGACCGTCTCGCAGACCCGCGCCGACCAGCGGGCGCGGTCGAGCGGGCCGTAGTGGGTGTCGGTGATGAGGACGACGCGCGTGCCGTCCAACCCGGCCCCCAGACGCGGAAGTTGTACGTCCAGGCGGCGTACCCGTGGTACCCGGCGGGCCTCGGTGTACCCCCAGGTGAGCAGCACGGTGGCTACGCCGAGGACCGCCCAGGTGACGATCCGGGCCCGGTCCTGGCCGACGCCGGTCACGGTCAGGGCGAGCCGCAGCGGGACGCCGAGCACGACGGACCAGGTGAACAGGGTCCAGATGATGCCCAGGAGGGTGTCTCCGACGATCGCCGCCCAGTCCTGCTGGCGTCGGCCGTGGCCGCGCACCATCGCGAGCGGCATACCGATCAGGCCCAGGGCGAACAGGGCGGTGCCGGCGAGCGTGACAGGGAGCGGCCAGTGCTGGCCGGTGTACAGCAGCAGCCAGCAGGGAACCGTCCACAGCAGGACGGGGGCGATCAGGGGGAGGTAGCGCATCAGGCGGTGCAGTCGGCTCTGCTGAGTCGCGTGCGCTTCACTGTCGGCGGATCGGGTTTCGCTGATGTCGGTCACGCTTCCCCTCCTTGAGCAACCAGGCTGCCGTCGCGCGCACTGTATCCGGCCGTCCCGGGCCGGTCGGAGGGACGGGGTGCTCATGGTGGGCAGCCTCATGTAACGAGGTGGTCTCCGCGTTCGCCCCCGGCTCACGCGGTTGGTGACTCTGCTCCTGACCAGGGCCGCGGCGGCTTCGAACGGTGAGGCGTAGAAGCTCCGGAAGCAGTGGAGAGTACGGCCCATCGTCGTGGGCCGGGTGAGATCCACATGCCGGTGCCTGTAATCCTCAGCATTTCTGGGTGGGATGCTGTGACGGGCGGGAGGATGGGTGGGTGCTGTCCCGGGTCCGGGGCCTGACTCAGACACGCCTGACCGTACCGGCAGCGCGACGCGCCATCGGACCGGAAGGGGGATGGCCATGTCCAGTACACCGCCTGCCCGGCAGACTTGTCGTCGGGCCCTGGTCGCGGGGTCAAGGCGCCGCAGAGCGAGCCGTCGCCGGCTACCTCGACCACCTCGCACCCCGACGCCCCGGCCAGACGATGACATGGAGGCCAAGGCCCACTGGTGGCTCCTCCAGCTCACGGGTCGGACGCGGCCGGGTGCCACCGTGGCCAACAGCCACTGCCCCGGCTGTGTCCTGCACTGCTGCGATTGGGTGTTCACAGTCGTCATGCTCAGGACGACGCAGATCGCTTACTGCCGGGCCGCAGCCTGTTCGTCAGGGGCGGTCGCGGTGGCGGCTTTGCCGTCCTGCAGTTGCTGAAGGCGCTTGAGCGTCGCGGCGAGCATCGCCTGTGCGCCCGAGGGGTCGCCTGCGGTGCCGCCTTCGATCCGAACCCGGATGTCGACCTTGCCCGAGCGGACGTACCCGTAGACGGAGTCATCGCTGAGACCGGGATTGATGACCAGCGTGTTTTCGTTGCCCACGGGCTTCTTAGGGTTCTGCTGCTTGCTTGTCTCGGTGCCCTTCCACGTCGTGTACTGGCGGCGGGCGTCGTCGGCCGATTTGAAGAGGCAGATCTCTATGTACGCCATGTTGTCCGTGGAGCCGTTGTACTCGTACGAGGAATCGCCGCCGCGGACCCAGCCCGCCGGCGCGGAGTCGGCTTCCTTCGTGCCATTGCAGTACTGCCCTTCCGTCACCGACTTGTCGCCGTGAAGGGACCAGCCGGGAAGGTTCTCGCCGTCACCGAGCAGGGCCTGCGTGATCTGGCCCTGGGGGAGTTCCTTCGTGATCGGCTTGGGGGCAGGAGCGGAGACCGGCTCGTCGCCATTCTGCGTGGTGCCGGAGCGGGCAGCCGGCTTGTCGCTGCTGGAGGAGCAGGCGGTGAGCGCGGCAATCCCGAAAAGGGCAGTTACGAGGGTGACCCGTGCACGTGGCATGCACACAGCCTATCCACTGTTGATCATCAAGCTGTCGGGCTTTCTGCCGTCCGGTCCGGGCGAAGGCGGACGACGGTGGGCCCTGCGACGGTGGCTGAAGCGCGTAGGTCGGCCGTAGACCCCGGGCCGCCGGGAGTCTCTGCAGCGGGAACCCGAACTGGAGAGCAAGTCCAGACTGGGGCCGGGAGAATAGGGCCCTGCCTGCGCACGCAGTCCCCGTCCCGGGACCTGCACTTGTTCCTTGGCTCAGACAGCCAACCAAGCGGCCAGATCACCGACTCGACAGGTCCTGTACGAGGTCTCGCAGTTTGGGAGTGAGATCAGGATGGTCGCCGCGAGAGGCGGACTGGAGCAGTTCGGCACACACCACCAGAAGGGCAGCCCGGCCGGAGGTGCTCTCCAGGACGGGAGCGAACTCGCGACCGATGCGGCGGCGGTCTGCGGCGCGAGCTGGCTGTAGGCGGGTTACGCCTCCGGCCTTGCCGGACTGGCAAGCGACTACGACGTCGATGCCGATCCCGAGCTCTCTGCCGCGCCGCTTCCGATCCAGACACGCACCACTATGGTCGCTGCGGTGGACCTGACGAAGGCGGAGCGCCAAGCTCCGCGCACGTTAAGTCGGTCTGGAAGCTGACCACCACGGATGACGAGAAGTCGGCCCTGTCCTCGATGCTCGACACTTGCACCGTCTGACTCGCGCCTGAGGGCTCCGCCCCAGCCCCGGGCGCTGCCGGGGCGGGGGCAGGGGTGGGTTCACGGGTGGTCAGGGCACGGAACGCCTGTAGTCGTAGGCCAGCCCTGCCCGGCTCTCTACTCTCGTCTCCGGGCCCGCCCTACTGCTCTGCAGCGGACGTTCCGAATGCGGTCATGCCGGTCAGATGGCGTGCGTGCTTGGTCACTGGATTTGTTCGCCACTGCGGACGGTCGCCTGGAACTGCTTCCAGCTCTGCGCGGATATGCGGAGAGGGGACTTCGTCACGTCCTTGCTGTCGCGGATCCATACGACGGCTGACGTCTGGGCGATCTCCACGCAGGTCTGCGCCGTAGTCGAGTATGAGCTCTTCCGCCATTGCAAGCCCTGGTTCACGTTTGCTCCTTAGCCTGTGGGCCGACGAAGCCGCCGCCGGCCCGTGCGCGACTGTCTACTACGGTTCGTGCAGGCGATTTGCCAGTTGCCTCACCTCGTCGACGATGGGGTGTGTGCCTGGTAGGTGGGTGCAGTCTGCGTCGAGGGTGGTGACTTGGTCTCGTGCGTCGCTGATGCGGCCTGCCTCTGCCAACGCTTCAACCAAACGTTTGCGTCGGTAGAGCACTGCCAAGTCCGCTGGGCCCAGTTTTTGGGCGCTCTGTCGGAGTGCAGCGTCAAGTAGGGCCAGGCCTTCATCATGGGCTCCTGAGGCGAATGTGCTGTTGGCGAGGCCGAATCTCACGCCCAGGACGAGACGGTCATCGTCTCCCAGTCTGGAGGCTGCTCTGTCCGCGAGTGACTCGTAGAGCCGGAGGGCTTCGGCATGTCTTCCGCAGTGCATCGTGAACGACGCGACCATGCTTTCCGCCAGCAGTGATTCTTCATGGTCGGCGCCAAGCTGGTCTTGCAGGGCTTGCATCCTGAGTTGAGCGTCCGCCAGGGCTTCCTCTGCCGGACGCATCGGTAGGTCTGATTCCCACAGGATCCTCTCTGCTTCTCCGATGCCGGCCTGCGCTGCACGCCGCAGTGTGGGAAGGACGAGTGTGAAGTGGCCTGCCAGCCACGCGCTGCATGCGATCGTGTAGGCCTCGTGGAGCGGAGCGAGCTCCGTGACTGCCGCCCAGACCGATTCTGGTATGGCCTCTCGCGTAGGGAGGTCGATCAAGTAGTCGAAAGCCAGGCATCCGTGTTCGGTGTCCCCGAGCAGCAGGCTGTTCGCGCCTGCGGGGACGGTGGGGGTCACAGCCCACCTCAGTGCCTCTGCGAATGGCTCGGGACGCAGTTCGACACCGCCGCGGCGAGAAAGGTAGTCCTCGTGCAGGTGCCGTAGCACGTCCACGGGCAAAGGGCGGTGATAGCCGGCGCGTCGTGCGTCGACGCCCGCTGCTACGAGGGCTGCTCCTCGTGGGTGGTGCCCGGGGGTCCAGGCGTGCTGCCAGACTTCGACCAGTTCCGGGCCGGCCGCAAGAAGTTCGGCCACCCCGAAGCGCTCATCACCGGCCAATGCGCGGACCAGCCGGGGGTCGCCTGCCACACGGGCCCGTTCCCGCTCGGTATGCGTCCAACGTCTTTCGACGTGGACCACCTGGGCTTGTCTCAGTACGGCCCGTCCCTGCCGCCAGGCTTCCTGCGCGGCCCCTGATGCCTCATTTTCCGCCCGGTCCCGGAAACGGTCGTATTCGTGGCTGCGCATAGTGGCCAAGACCAGCACGTGCCGGTCGGCAAGAAGCAGACGCTGCAAGGTGGAGATGGTCAGTCCTCCCAGCCCCAGAAAGCGCTCTAGGTCATCAAGCCACACCACGCAACGGTCGACCGCTTCCCAGCCATCGAGCAGCACTTCAACGGCCTCCCGGGCAGCGGGAGCCACGAAGTAGTGATCAGGGCGCAGGAGCCGGATGGCCTCGAAGGCGGCGCGCGTCTTACCCGCAGTCGACTCGCCCACCAGCAGGACGAAGCCACCGCGCCGCAGGGCAGCGTGCAGGTGAGGCTCCATGTCGCGGGTGACGTAAGTCGGAACCCGGTCGATCGCGCCATCCTGTTCGACTGTCTCGGCCGGGTGCACTCCCACCGTGACGGGATCAGAGACATCCCGCACCAGGGGAAAGCGACCTCCTGGCGCGGCGATCGCTAAAGCACGTGGCCGACGGCGAGCCGCCTCGGCCTGCCGCTGCCACTCCGTCTGCACACCGACCGCAACGACGCTGACCACGGCCGCGACCGCAGCCCCGAGCACTCCCGCCCACGCCTCTGTCCCCCACAGCGCAGCGAGCAGTCCGATCAATGCGCTGACAACCGCCACGGCCACCAAACGCAACCACAGCTTGTACGGCCTTCCAGTAGCCCCCACCGTTCCCCCTACCTTCGCTGGCAAGGGACTTCGCGGATAGGTTTCCCCCAACCACCTACGTCGAAGCAGCCGCAGGCGGTCTTTGCAGAAGCCACCCGCTCCGACGCGTTCTCCGCCAAGTTCCAGCGAATCCTGGAGCACCACCACCCGCTGCGCCCGAGCCTGACGAGACCGTCGGGGCGCTCCAGGAAGATCTCGAAGAAAGGCATCCGCTGGGGCGGACGCCCCCTCGCCGCTGCGGCGTGAGCCTTCGGCTCCTGGCCGGTACGGATTACTAAACGCTGTTCGGCGTCCAGCGAAGCGTCATGTCGGGCAGGTTCTCCATGTTGCGCTCACCATTGTTGGTGTCGAGGACGGTGAAATCGTGGCGCTCATAGAACGCGCGGGCATCGGTGTTCTGCTGAAAGACGTGCAGGGACACCCCGTCAGGGCTGTGTCGCCTGACCTCATCGAGCAGTAGCGTGCCGACTCCCTGCCGGCGGACGTCCGGGCGCAGATAGAGGTGTTCGAGCATGTCGCCGTCGAGGGCGGCATAGCCGATGATCTCCGCATCACGCACTGCGACCCAAGTCCGACATAGCTTGAGCAGGACGTCCTGGACCCATCTGGTCACCTGCTCGTGGCTGCGCTTCTGCGGGGGCAGGTAGGGCATGGTCGCCGACCGAGAGGTCATGTGGATGCACGCGATCACGGCTGCATCTGCTTCCTCCGCGAATCGGATCCGAGTCTTGCCGTCATCACTCACGTCGGGAACCTACAAGCCCAGCAAAGACTCGATCCAGCGGTTAACCCGGTGAACGTTGCCGGTCACAGCACTACTAGTACTGCAACGGTGTTTGCCGTGCCTGATGGCCAGGTCAGGGGCTGTGTCCGGGTCGTTTGTAGTGGCTGGTGCGGGCCTGGTGCTGTCGTCGTCGGCGCCAGGTCGACCAGTGCAGGGTGTGCTCGACGGGTGCGGGCCGGCGGTCGGTGAGGCGGGTGATCAGCCGTCGTATCTCGGCGAGGCTGAGGTGGATGAGCTGGGAGGATCCGTTTCTGCTTTCCCGGCATCCAGCTCGCGGGCTCGCAGGACGGTCAGGCAGGCGTGGGCGGCCATGGCGAGGGTCATGTGGCGGTGCCATCGGGGGTAGCGGCGGACCTGGTAGTCGTCCAGTCCGCATTCCTGTTTCGCGCTTTGGAAGCATTCCTCGATGGCCCATCGACTGCCCGCAATGCGGATCAGGTCGTCAAGCGTGGTCTCGGCGGGGCAGTAGGCGATGTAGTAGGAGATCTCCTGCGGGCGGGCGACGCTGCGGCGGGCGATGACCCAGTGGCGGCGGTCGGGCCGGTGCCAGGGCCGCACTTCCACACGTGCCCAGTCGTAGATCCGCAGGCCGTGAGCCCCTGTGCCGCAGGAACGGCGCTTCCATTTCTGCCGGGCAAGGCCGTTGAACAGGTTGTGGACGGGATGGTCGATCGCCCAGCGGGTGACCACGGTGTCGTGCCGGGTGGTGGCCATGACGTGGAAGACATCCGCCCGCTCCAGTTCCGACCGCCAGCCTTTGCTGAACCCGTAGGCGGCATCCGCGGTCACCCACCGAAACGGGATCTTGTCCGTGATGGCACGGCGGACCATCGCCCTGGCCATGGCCACCTTCGTCTCGAAGGTGACCTCGTCGTCGATACCGGCCCGGCGGCACCTTTCACGGTCATCGGTCCAGGAAGTGGGCAGATACAGGCTCCGGTCAATCAGTGTCCGCCCACGGCCGGTTGCATAGGCGAGGAAGACCCCGACCTGGCAGTTCTCCGTCCGCCCGGCGGTGCCGGAGTACTGCCTCTGCACCCCGGCCGACCGCGTCCCCTTCTTCAAGAAGCCAGTGTCGTCCACGACCAGGACGGCGTCCGGGTCGCCGAGGTTGTCGACCGCGTACCGCCGCACGTCGTCGAGCACCTCATCGGCGTCCCACTCGATCCGGTTCAGCATCCGATGGAGGCGGTCCGGGCCCGCGTGACCGGCTTCCTCCGCCAGCGTCCAGCCGTTCTTCCGCTGCAGCGGAGCGATCAAGCCCCGCATATAAGCAAGTGCCGACTCCCGGGGCTCCGATCTGCTGAAACGGTGCACGAACCCCTCATGCACAGCTTCCAGTTCACCTGCCCACAGCCTGACATCAGCAAGGTCCCCACCCATAACCACACCAACGACCGGCCTGGCCATCAGTCACGGCAAACACCGTTGCGGTACTAGCAGCAGCACGTCGCGGTCGAGCAAGTGCAGCAGCTGCGCGGCGTAGGCGGTCTCGCTGGTCTGGGCCGGACCGAAGACCGCGCCCAGCACGGCTCGTGTGCTGGGCTCCACGAGCGCCATCAGCATCATCGTGAGGTAGCCCGCCGGGCCCAGCCGGGACCGCAGCTTGCCGAGCCAGTTGCGGCTGCGTTCGTGGTCGGGGACCTTCAACGAGCCGCAGCCGTCGAAGGCGACAGTCCGCCACCGGTGGTACCGGGCGCCGGGTGTCGACGGCTGCGCCAGCGGGACCGCCAACGTCTCGAACAGTGCCTTCAACGGGGCCGCGCCCATGCGCCGCCTCAGATCCCGCAGCGCCTTCTCTGACGGGGCGGGACCACCAGCCCGCTCAGACCATGGATCAGCTTCTGCCGGACCAGGCCGGCGCCGACATGCCCGAACAAGCCCAGCGCCATGACGAAGTACACCCCCACTCGCGACGGCAGTCTCCGCAGGCGGCACTCGGTCCGGCCCGCCTCGTCGAGCACGGCGTCCACGAGCTCGAACGGAACCACCTGGGTCAGCTCACCCAGATGCCCAGGGGCAAAAACATCCCCCTCGACCGGCAGAGCAGGGTGGTGGGGGACAGCAGACCGATCATCCAACGAGGACCCGCCTTTTTGATCCGGATAGAACACCCAGACCTAGCCTCAGCAGGCCGAACCCACGTAGCGGCGCATGAACTCCGTGTGTACGCCCCCTTCTTGACAACTGCCCGCCACCTTTAACTTCGCGGCATTGGGCGACCACCTATGAAACACCGGAGGAAGTCTCGGCAGTGCCCGCCGAGCCGTAGCGTTCGTCCCCGCCGTTCGGGGCCGGTTGTTCCGGGACAGCTGGGGGCTCCCCGCGCAGTCCGGGAACGAGTAGGAGGGTGACCGCGACCGACGCTGCGGCCATGACGGCCATCGCGATGTCCGGCGCGTCGTACTGGGCGACCGCCCCGGCGAGGGTGGCACCGACTCCCTGCATGGTGAGCATGCCGGCGGAGTGCAGGCCCAGCGCCTGCCCGTGGATGCCCTTGGGGGTGAGGGCCATGAGATGCTCCTGCAGGAGCAATGTGGCGGAGTAGCCGATCGACGCCAAGGTGACGGCAACCACGGCCAGGCCGAGTGCCGGGTGGGCCACGAAGACCATGTACGGCGCGGCGAGCAGGAGACGCAGCGGAGCGTCCAACCGCCGTCTCCAGACCAGCGGGACGAACCGGCCGGTCACCGTGTCCCCGATGAGCATCCCCCCGGCGGCGAACGCGAAGAGCAGACCTGCGTGCCGCGGCGCGTACGGGACGAAAAGCGACTCGCAGCCGACGATCAGGCCGTTGGGGACCCAAAGGGCGAGGTAGACATACCGCCGAGGCCGTGACGACCAGAGCAGCGCGTTGGTGCGCCAGGTGGCGGCGATGGACGGCCGTCCGGCCGTGCGCGCCGGGCGGCAGCTGAGGCCGAACCTGGCGACGGCGGCCGTCACGAGGTAGAGGGCGGCGCCGGTCAGCATTGTTCCGCGTGGGGACAGTGCCGTCACCAGGCCGCCGCCCCCGGCGAACCCGCAGATCTGCATCGTGCCGACGGACATGTTCAACACCGACCGGCCCAGCAGATAGCCCTCTGCGGGGAGTATCTCGCTGAGCAGCCCGTACCGGACGCCACCGCCCACCGAACCGATCAGCCCCAGGAGCGTGATCACCACGAAGACGGCCCACAGGGGCAGACCGGGGACGGTCAGTACGGCGGTGCCCGACCCGAAGGCGACCGCCAGAGTCGTCATCGCCGCACGCGGCGGCAGCCGATCGGCTGCCGACAGGAGCGCCGTCGCCCCGACCACCTGGGCCAGGGACGGGCCGAACATGCTCAGTGCGGACAACAACGGCGAGTGAGTGGCCTCGTAGACAGACGTGCCCAGCGCCAGGCCACTGACCGTCATCGCGGCGACCTGCGTCGAGGCGGTCACGAACAGCGGCGTGAACTCGGGCGTGCGAAACAGCCCTCGATAGGTGGTGAGCATGACTCGAAGCCTCACGGTCAGAACGGCAAGCCTGTTAATGTTTCGCGAGGAGGCGAAACATGGGCTGGTGGCAGATCAGCACGGACACCCTGGCGGAGAGCCGCTTCCTCGTCTCGGCACTCGCCGAGACCACCGCGTGCCTGATCGCCCTGTCGAACGGGACAGCTGCCCACCCCGGCGAGCGCCGATGGCTCGACACCCGCCTGCCCGCTTACCGGGCACGGCTGGCCGATGACCCGATCACCGCGCTGCTGCTCCGTTCGGCACTGCGGCCCCGCTATCTCGCCGATTTCGTGACACCGACGCCTACTGGCGAGACGAACCTCTCCTTCCACGAGGAGCTGGCACAGATCCGTGCCTGGCCGACCGATCGGGTGCACACAGACCTCAAGGTCGCTCTGGGCGGCCCGGTCCCGGAACGGCTGCACCGGCTGGACCTGGCCGGGCGCCTCGCCGACCTGTTGGAGTGGATCTGGACGACGGCGGTCCAACCGGACTGGGACCGCCGCCGCCGGATCGTCGAGGCCGACGTCGTCGCGAGGACCGGGCAGCTCGGCCGTGACGGATGGGCCACCACGCTGGACGCGATGCGGCCGGGAATGCGCTGGCTGGGGGAGGGCCGGCTGCAGATCAACCCCTACGACTACCCGCCGCGGGATCTCTCGGGCAAGCGGCTGCTGTTCATCCCGGTCACCCCAGGCGTGGGCTGGGTCTGCTGGGCGGCCGACCGGAATGCCGTGATCTACCCCTGCTCGGGCGTGCTGGCGGAGCCGGATCCGATCCCGGTGCCCGATGCCCTCGGCACGCTGCTTGGACCCGCACGGGCGCGCGTCCTCGTCCTCTTGGACACACCCAAGAGCACCACCCAGTTGGCCGCCTTGACCGGTCAGGGCCTGGGTTCGGTGGGCCGCCACCTCAAGGTCCTGCTCGACGCCCAGCTCATCCGGCGACGGCGCGATGGACGGTCCGTGCTGTACGACCGCACCCCAGTCGGTGAAATCGTCATAGGGGCACAAGCCCGCTGATACAACGCCCCGGCCTCCTCCCGACCCTGAAGGGTGGTGCGGAGATGCCCCTCAGTGAAACCATCCGGGAGCCAGTCACGCTCAACTACATGTTGGTTCGATCGCCATTCGTTAACGGCACCCCCTCCGGGGATAGGTGAGGTCGGCGAAGCCCTTCATCGTGTCTCCGTGCTCGAACGATCGGCAGCGTTCGCCAGGGTGCGGGGGCGGGGCACCGTGAGCCCCAGGTCGAGGCGCTTGTCCATGTCCAGACGGAAGGTGCCGTACGGGTCGACGTTCGACCAGAACAGCGCGGTCTGGCCGCGCCGGTCCTCGTCGGTGAGCTTCTTCGCCCACGCCGGTTCGGCCAGGACCTGCTGCACGAGCAGGGTGTTGACGTGCACGAGCGCGGACTGGAGCAGGTGCAGGGCGAGCATCGAGGTCTCGGCGTGCTCCTTGTCCGGGCCGGTCAGGGCGCCGTCCGTGCCGTAGTGCAGCACGGTGTTCGCGCTGTTCCAGTTCTCCACGACCTGAAGCCCGCCGTGGATCTCCCGGCGCAGGCCGGGACTGGCCAAGTAGTCGCAGGCGAAGACCGTACGCACTGCGCGGCCGAGTTCTTCGAGGGCCTGGTAGGTCGGGTGCTTGGGGCCGCCAGGATGAAGCGCCGCAGAACCTGCTCCGCCTCCGCTGTCCCGAGCCGGAGCGCGGTGGCGTACTTGACCATCTGGTCGTACTGCTGCTCGATCAGCTCCCAGCGGATCGGCCTCGTCAGCGAGGCGCCGAGCGCCAGCCAGTCGGGCGGGGCGTCGTCCGGGCGGTACAGGCGGATACTGCCGACGTTCTTCAGCCGAGGCAGCAGGCGGAAGTTCAGCAGCTCGGTGAAGGCGAACCCGACCACGCTGGCGCCGTGCGTGTCGACGTAGTTCGACTCGATCTCGACGTCCGTGCAGTGCCGCAGCAGGCCGTCGATCATCGCAGCGACCTCGGACGACGAACGGCTCTTGAGCTGGGAGTAGATGCACACGTTCTTCCGCTCGACGTGCCAGTAGATCATCACGCCGTTGCCGCTGTAGCGGGCGTGGTACTCGGTCATGAAGTTCGAGGACCAGGACCCGAACTTCTTCGAGTCCGACGCGCAGGCTGTGCCTTGGTCCCACCATGCGGTGTCGCGGGGCGGCGAAGGTGGAGTTCACCAGCCTGGTGACGGCGGCCCGGAGGTTGTCGACGGTGTTGAAGTGCCGGCGCACGTGCCGCAGCGCAGCTTCGCTCTCGCCGTGCTCGCCGGTCGCGCGGATGCCCATGTTCGTGCCCAGCGCGAAGAGGGCCAGCAGCAGGCGGCGCCGGATGACGTCGCGCTCGATGCGCTCGTGGGTGGCCACCGAGGGGAACTCCTCGGTGAAGCCGGTGAGGAAGTCGGCGTTCTTCAGCACGTCCAGGAGGTCCAGGACGCCCCAGCGGCGTGCGACCTCGTCCTTGAGGGCCGCCAGGCCGGTGGGCTCGGCCAGCGGCTCCAGCTTCGGAACAGTGGTCCACGGTTCGCCCTTGCGGGTGGTGACCTTGACCCCGCCCGGGCTGCCGGCTGCGAGCGAGGCGGAGAGCCGGTCCAGGCCCGCGGTCATGCGCTTCTTCAGGTCCGCGATGAACGCCCTCGGGTCAGCGGCTGGCGGGTCGCGGCGTAGTGCACGGTGCGGGTGGCCTCGAAGTCGCCGGGCAGGTCGTCCTCCGGGTTACGCCAGCGGGCGGCGCCCTCGACGTAGATCTCGCGGCGGCGGACCGCGTCTCGCAGGGCGACCAGGACGCACAGCTCGTACGGGATGCGCTCGACCTTGCCCTTGTCGTCGACGATCGCCTCGCGCCAGTCCTTGCGCACCACGCCGTCCATGGGCACTTCGTCGTCGGCGTCGTAGAAACGAGTCTTGCCGTCGACGTCGGCGTACTTCTTCAGCAGCTTCATCGCGTCCATCACCGGCCATAGGCGGTGCTGTTGCACTTAGAGATCGTCTCAACTGGCTTGATCACTAGGCTGGTAGGCGTGACGGCGATGGTGGAGCGTCTGGTGCCGGACGGGTTGTGGGCGTTGTTTCAGCGGGTGGTGCCGACCGCTCCGGTGCGGCCCCAGGGCGGGGGCCGACGCAGGTATGGAGACCGGCAGGTGCTGGCAGCCATTGTGTTCGTGGCCACGACGGCGTGTACCTGGCGCCAGCTGCCGTCCGACTTCGGCCCGTCTGGGCCGACCGCGCACCGGCGGTTCACGGAGTGGAGCCGGGCCCGGGTGTGGGCCAAGCTTCACCGCCTGGTGCTGGATGAGCTCGGCGCCCGCGGCGAGTTGGACTGGTCGCGGTGTGCCCTCGACTCGGTGAACATGCGGGCGGCGAAAGGGGGGATCTGACGGGGCCGAATCCCGTAGATCGCGGCAAGAAGGGCTCGAAGATCCACTTGATCACTGAGCGGTCCGGTCTGCCCCTCTCGATCGGTATCTCCGCCGCGAACACCCATGACAGTCAGGGACTGGACCCCCTGGTACGGGGTATCCCGCCGATCCGCTCTCGCCGTGGACCGCGCCGGCGGCGGCCTGCCAAGCTCCAGGCAGACAAGGGGTACTACTACGACTACCTGCGACGGTGGCTCCGCGGCCGGAACATCGTCCCGCGCATCGCGCGCAAGGGGATTGAACCCTCGCAGCGGCTGGGCCACCACCGTTGGACCGTGGAGCGGACGGTGGCCTGGCTGGCCGGGTGCCGCCGCCTGCACCGTCGCTACGAGCGCAAGGCCGGACACTTCCCAGCCTTCGCCGGGATAGCCGCAACTTTGATCTGCTACCGCCGTCTCTCCCGGCTGAAGTGATGCTCAGATATTGGCCCCTCGTGCCGTGACCTGCCAGCGGTCGATCACCTTGCGGTCTTTGACGACCAGCAGCTCATCGGCGAGATTCACCGGCGTGCAGATGTGGTTGGGCACGACAGCGACGACCGACCCAAGGCGTGGCCCCCTCACGCCTTCCGGAAGGCGGACCACGGCGTGGTGCTCCCACAACCCCGTGATGGATCCCTGCGGGAACTGAGGCAGGTAGCCGTGGCCCGTCACCCAAGGCGACCGGTCGGAGCCGAGGACCTTGCTGCCGACGTCCAGCACGAAGCGGTCCGGGGCGGGAACGCTGATCACCGTCGCCGCAGCGACCAGCGCCAGGTCCTCCACCCCACAGGTGCCGATGGCCAGTTGGGTGGCGTCGTTGAAGACGTAGACACCCGGCCGCAACTCGTTCACCGCGCCCGGCTGCCACTGCCCCGCCGTCGGAGTCGACCCGCCGCTGACCACACGGACGTCGAGCCCGAGATCCCGCAGGACCTGTGCGGCGTGGCCCAGAGTGCGCTCTTCGTCTCGTGCGGCGCGCTCACGTGCCCGCGCGTCGTGACCGTAGCCGTGTCCCGGGAACGTGAACACGCCGGCCACCATGAGTCCCGCGTCGGCCGCCGCCTTCCCCACCTCACCAGCCACTTGGGGCTGCACTCCCGTGCGACGGCTCCCGCTGTCGACCTCGACAAGAACCTCGACCGGCCGATCGCTGCCACGCACGGCGTCCCCCAGCCGCTGCGCGCCTTCGACCGACTCCACGCCGACTCTCAGGGCAACGCGGTCCGCCAGTCGGCGCAGCCGCTGCGCCTTGTCGGCACCGAGCCACACGGGGTAGGCGATGAACAGGTCGTCCACGCCGACCCGGGCAAATGCCTCGGCTTCGCCGATCGTGGCCACCGACAGCCCGCGCGCGCCAGCCTGAAGCTGAAGGTCCCCGATCTGCGCGCACTTGTGGGCCTTGGCATGCGGGCGCAGGGCAAACCCTTGAGCCCGCGAAGCCTCGGCCATCCGCGAGATGTTGCCTTCCAGCACATCCGAATCGACCACGAGCGCCGGCGTAGCCAGCCCATCGGGCAGCAGTATCGCCATCTCTTGCCTCCCACCATGGAACACGTCGAGATGATCATGGCAGGTCGGCAGACGAGGGCCACAGAGCCATCGCCCCAGGTCATACGCACCAATCGAGACGACCTCTAAAGCAGACCTGACCGACTGACGACGTCGGCTCCGGCCCACGTCGAATAACGCGAGCCGGAGCCAAACGGGACACGGGAAGGTGGTGGTGGTCAGTCCACGGACCGCACGGTGGGCATGGCGAGGGCGACCGGTCCCGTGCCGGAGCCGCTCTTGCAGGAGTCGTGGCAGTCCTTCTCCAGGCTGCAGCACAGTGAGCAGATCGCCCCGGCGTGGAAGGGGCAGTTCGCCACGTCCGGCCGCTCGAAGTCGGTCGTGCACACGGTGCAGGTCAGCATGGCCGCGGAGGGCAGGCCGTCCGCCCCGAGCAGCGGCTCCTCCAGGTCGTCGACGCGGGCGATGTAGTACTTGCCCTTCGTGAGCACCGCGAACAGCGGTGAGAGGACCATCGCGAGGAACAGGGCGACGAAGGGGGAGTATGCCTTGCCGTAGTCTCCGAACGCCTCGAAGTAGGCCGCGATGGAGACGGCCGAGGCAATGAGCATCGATCCGAAGCCGACCGGGTTGAAGTTGTACAGGTGCGCGCGCTTGAACTCGATGTACGAGGGACTGAGCTTCAGCGGTTTGTTGATGACGAGGTCGGCGACGACCGCGCCGATCCAGGCGATGGCGACGTTGGAGTAGAAGCCGAGGACGGTGTTGAGGAAGCCGAAGACGCCGCCCTCCATCAGGGCCAGCGCGACGCCGACGTTGAGGAAGATGTAGACGACCCGGCCGGGGTGGCGGTGGGTGAGGCGGGAGAAGAAGTTCGACCAGGACAGCGAACCGGAGTACGCGTTCGTCGAGTTGATCTTTATCTGGGACAGGATCACGAAGAACGTGGCCAGGCCCAGGGCGACGGGTGCGGCGAAGGTCTTGAAACCGTGGACGTACTGCTGGATGGGCTCGTTGGCCTTGGACAGGCCCACGCTGCCGGCGATGTAGAAGGCGAGGAAGGCCCCGCCGATCTGCTTGGCCGCGCCGAGCACCACCCAGCCCGGGCCGGCGGAGAGGACGGCCCCCCACCACTTCCTGGTGTTCTCGGGCGTCTTGTCGGGCATGAAGCGCAGGTAGTCGACCTGCTCGCCGATCTGCGCGATCAGCGACAGGGCCACGCCCGCGCCCGCGCCGACGCCGAGCATGCTGATGCTCGAGCCGGTGGGGGAGTTGCCGGCGAAATGCGTGAACTGCGAGAACTCGTCCGGCTCCTGGATGGCGATGGACACGAACGGCGCGACCATCAGCACCAGCCACACCGGCTGCGTCCACACCTGCATCTTCGACAGCGCCGTCATGCCGTAGATGACCAGCGGCAGGATGATCAGCGAGCAGATCAGATAGCCGACGGCGAGCGGGATGTGCAGCCCCAGTTCCAGGGCCTGGGCCATGATCGAGCCTTCGAGGGCGAAGAAGATGAAGGTGAAGCTGGCGTAGATGACCGAGGTGAGCGTGGATCCGAGGTAGCCGAAGCCGGCGCCCCGGGTCAGCAGGTCCATGTCGATGGAGTACTTCGCCGAGTAGTACGAGATCGGGATGCCGGTCAGGAAGATGACGACCGCGGCGGCGAGGATCGCGATCATCGCGGAGGAGAAGCCGTTGGAGATGGCGATCGAGCCGCCGATGGCGAAGTCGGCGAGGTAGGCGATGCCACCGAGTGCCGTGGTGGCCACCACGTAGGGGGTCCAGCGGCGGAAGGACTTCGGCGCGTAGCGCAGGGAGTAGTCCTCCAACGTGTCGTTCTGCGCCCAGTTGTTGTACGTCCGTCCGCCCGTACTCGCCGGCGGTGCTTCCTTGTCGACGATCTCCGTCACGACATTCCCTCTTCCCAGCACTGGGGACGACCCGGGCGACCCCGGGTGATTGCACGGAAGAGTCACGCCGCACTGTTTCTTGAACGTTTCGCTTCCTTTAAGGGAAAGGTCTTTAACTGACCTTTATTCGATGCGCGTAGATAGCACGCCAACAGGAGCGAAACCGCGTGGGTCAGGGTGCCCGTCCATGGGCGACTGCGGCGAGCGAAGGGTCCGATTGAATACGGATGCCTCGCCTCCGCCAGATGCTTCCCGTAGAAAGTATTTCTGTGGCAGGGTAATGTCAACGGCAGGGAGCGGGGTCAGAGTTGGGTGAGGATGTGGAAGTCGAAGGCATCCGCCCGTGCCAGGTACAGCCGTTGGGTGAGATGGTTGCCGCGCAGGCGCAGTGCGCCGCGCGGGCCCTCGTAGGAGACCGTTTCGCCCACCGTGCACATCGCCCGCACGTCCAGCGACCGCGCCCGCTCGGCCAACGCCGCCAGCAGGCGCACCCCTTCGAAACACGACTCGCCCAGACTGCCCACGACAGGTGCATCCACACCGAACCGCGCCGCGTAACGGGCGCTGAAGTCCAGGCTCTCGGCGGTCGCGAGCGTCTCGAAGAAGCCGGCCGTCGCCCACAGCCCGTCGGTGGCCTCGGCACCGGTGGCCAGCAGGATGTTCTCGTCCATATGGGTGCTCAGCCGCAGACACCGCTGGTGAAGGCCGTAAGCGGCGAACGCCCGGTTGAAGCGTGCCGCGTCGTCGCCGACCAGCAGCATCAGCACCGCGTCCGCCTCGCACCGCTCGATCCGGCGCAGTACCGGCCCGAACTCATGCGTCCCCAGCGGCACGAAGACCTCGTCGCGCACCAGACTGCCGCACGCCCGGACGTATCGCCGTGCGGCGCGGGCGGTCACGCGCGGCCACACATAGTCGTTGCCCACCGTGCACCAGCGTCGCGCGCCGGTCGCCTCGGCCAGCAGCCGCATCGCCGGCAGCAGTTGCGCTGCATCGGTCTCGCCCGTCAGGAAGACCCCGGGTGTGCGCTCGCCGCCCTCGTACTGGGCTGTGTAGACGTATGGAACGCGGCCCGCGATCCGCGGGAGCAGTGCCTGGCGCACGGCCGAGGTGTGCCAGCCCACCACCCCGTCGACGGCGCGCAGCGACACCAGGGCCTCGACCTCGGCCGCCACCCGCTCCGGCGATGCCCCGCCGTCCACCGTGACCAGGCGGACCTCCCGGTCCAGCACGCCGCCCACGGCGTTCAGTTCCTCCGCGGCCAGTTGTGCGGCCAGCTCGCACGACGGGCCGAAGACCCCCGCGGGTCCCTGCAGCGGCACGACCAGGGCCACGACCAGCGTCGTGCTCGAATCGCCGTTCCCTCTGGGCGGTACCGGATGCACAGACCACCTCCGTGAGGGCACTGGGCGCGCGGATCCCGGTCCGGGCCCCGGCACCCTCGCGGAGGCTCGTAATCTGCCCGAACACTAGACCTATCGGAAGGACACCGGCAATGCCCTCCGAACCCTCCTCCCCGGACCTTGCCCACCTCCTCAGTCACGCCGAGCGACGCCTCGGCCGGCGCTTGGCCGCGGTGCTGGCCGAGGAGGGCTGCTCGGTGGAGGAGTGGCGCGTCCTGTCGGCCGTTGCTGACGGGCAGGGCCACCCGATGTCCGAAATCGCCGACCACGCCCTCATGCCGGCGCCCACTCTGACCAAGCTCGTCGACCGCATGGTCGCCGGCAACCTGGTCTACCGTCGGCCCGACCCCGACGACCGCCGCCGCGTCCTGCTGCACCTCACCGCCCGCGGCCGCATCCTCCACCAGCGCGCCGCCCACCGCGTCCACTCCGACCAAACCCGGCTTCTCGACGCCATCGGTGACCAGGGAGAACTCGCCCAGCTCCTGCCTCTGCTCGCGGCAACGGCCGACGGGTTGCCTGCGGTGGCGCCCAGCAGGCCGCACAGTTGAACTTTTCGATCAATGGCCGCGGCCTTGTCCCTGTGTGGCGAGGTTGGGCCTGCGCTTCAGCGTCTTGGCGGTCGCGCGAGCGAGTTGGACGACTGGGGTGGCGTGACAGTCGGCGGGAGGGGTGAAGCCCTGCGCGCGCTCAGAGGGGGAGCGCGGCCAGGGTGCGGGCGGGATGACAGGGGCCGAGGAAGACGACGATGCCCCTGCCCTCAGGAGAGGGTGCGTGGCCTGGGTCAGCCCTGCTGGCGGTAGAGGGCAACGGCGCGCGGCGGGCGGAGGCGGCGCTGGTGATTCGAGCGATGCTCGGTCAATGAGCTGCGGGGGCGTGTCAGTCGGGGGCCGTTGCTGGGCCACCTCGTGGTGGCACACCCGAAATAGGAGGATCTGTTGGAGGTCGTCGGGGAGATGCGCCGGGCACCTATCGCACGCCTGGGGACCTCTCGGACTGCTGCTGGGAACGAAGGGCCGGGGGCACCATCGACAACCAGTTTGCAACGTCCGCGCAGACGATCACGGTGACGATCGCACCAACCGACGGTCGGTTCACCACGCAAGGGTGCGGGACCTGGAAGCTGGTGAAGTAAGGAATGCAACACAGCTGGAGTTGACACAGAACCCAGCTGGAAGAGGCCGACGGTGTCGGAGGCCTGGATCATTTCGAAGGCGAGCCGGTCGTTGAGGTCGACGTGGTCGGGGTTGTCAAGATGTAGTCACTCACCACGACATTCAACTGTCCCCACAGCACGCCTGCCAGCGACTATCTACGTCGTCAGCCACCAATTGAGATGACGTCTTAGGCACGTTCATGTCCCGTCCGGGCCACCCCCTGGCCGGCCAGCCCAGCTGCGTTAGGACCCGCGCAGCCGACGGTGGGCCGTACCCTGTGTGCCCCACATGGGCTGGTGATCTTCTGGCGTTCGGCCACTGCACCTCGCGGGCTGGCCGTTACCGTCGTGGCACCAGCGTGCAGCAACGCAAGAGCGGGGGGCGTATGCGCAACAGGAAGACCTTGCTCGAGGCGCTGAGGGCCGTACGAGACCATGAGGAGGCAGCTGAGCGCGGCTGGGCAGTGCCTGGTCGAGCTGGCCGACCGTGAGACGCGCGCAGAGCTGCCGGTCATGCCCGGCCGAGCGTAACTCCAGGCATCGGCGTGATCTGCCGAACCTGCACCGACGCGTGCTGGACGGAACCACTGGCCATCTGGCCGACTGCGCAAAGAGCCCGCCTGGTGGTGAGACCGAGAACTTGGCTACCTGGCGTCCATGGCGACCGAGATCACTCCGCGTCGTTGGCCTCGATCCAGGCGTCGATGACCGCTGCGGGGACGCGTCCGCGGGGAGGTAGGTCGTAGCCGTTGGCTCGGGCCCACTCGCGGATGACGTTGGTGTCAGTGGGGAGCGGGGTGGCGATGGGGGCGGGGGCTGATACCTGAGGGGTGGATGGGATGAAGCTGGTGGCCGCCTGTCGGAGGCTGTTGGGGAACTGTGGTAGGTCCGTCTCTCCGTTCAGGACGGAGAGGAGGAGTTCGGTCAGGGTTCCGTCGAAGGTGGACCACTGCGGACCGCGGGCTTCGTTGACGGCGATGTGCCAGGCGTCTGGATCGTCCCCAGGCTCCATGATCCAGAAGAGGTGGTCCCCGTTGTCGGTCACGCCCATGACGAACAGGCTTCGGGGATCATGAGGGACGGGTCGGCCAGCGACCTGGTCGCTCTGCAGTTGCTCGCGCATGGCCGTGGGCACCGGTCCGGTGAGGTTGACCCATTCAGCGACGCCGCGTGGGTGAAAGACGCGGATGAATCCGGCGAAGGCGCAGGGGCCGTAGAGGGCGGCGAGCTGTTTGTAGTCCTCGGGCAGGCGGAATCCGAGTGTGGCCTCGACGGCGTTCCAGTCGACCGGGGGCGGGTCGGCGGGGGGTGGGCACAGGTGAGTGAGCTGGTCGATGCTGGTCACAGGAGTCCTTGACGGTGTAGCTGTTGTTGGGCGTGAGCTGGATTTTTCAGCGGGACGTCCAGGTGGAAGCCCCGGTGGCCATGGGCTTCGAGCTGAATGTACTTCGGTACCGAGTCCTCCAGGTCGTCGGTGTACTCAAGGTAGACGTCGTAACGGACGATCTCCCCGTCACGGACGGCGTGGTAGATGGCCTGTTCCCAGTCGTGCATCTCCGGGCTGTTCGTCGCGTTCTGGGTGATAGGGAACAGGTTGTCCGGGTGGTCGCCTGATCCGCCCAGCATCCTGGCCAGCATGTGACCGCGCGCCTGTTTGTAGTCCCCGCCCAGGAAGCCGGGCGGATGTATGGAGGGGTTGGCGTGCGTGCCTTCGTCCAGCATGTCCCGAGTGAGGACGGAGTTCATCTCGTAGGGACGTCCGTGCTCGTCGAGGGTCCACTTGACCCGCCCTCCCCACGTGGGATCGGCGTCGCAGCCCGCCAGCCCGAGGGGGTCGGCCAGGGTGAGCGGGTTGGGTACGTAGGCGTAGTGGTTGATGGCCGGGGCCAGGCCGAGTGGGTCGGGTGTGGCGTAGCGGCCCAGGTCGGGGTCGTAGTAGCGGTTGACGTTGTAGTGGAGTCCGCTCTCGGGGTCGAAGTACTGGCCGGGGTAGCGAAGCGGGGTGTACGCCGTGGCCGAGCGATGGGACTGGGTGGCGCCCCAGGCCGCGCTCCGGCCACGCCAGGCGAGGGAGCCGTCGGGGGCGACGAGTTCTCCGGGGGCTCCGGAGAGTTCCGTGACGATCGCGAAGAACCGGCGGTCGGTCTCTTCCTGCGCGAGGCCCGCCTTGGACTCGCGCTGGGCCAGCGGACGCAAGCCCGCGTAGTCCCACACCAGCGTGATGCCGTTGCTCTGCTGTTCTGCCAGCTGGGCCCCGTCCCAGCAGAAGGCGGTGGCGTCCGTGATCCGGCCGTGGACGTCCAGGCGCTGCTTGGCGATACGGCGGCCCAGGGCGTCGTACAGGTAGCCCCAGTGGGAGTCGCCGGGGGCTTCGAGATGGGTGAGGCGGTCCTCAGCGTCCCACGTGAAAGTCCAGGTGAGGGTCTTTCCACTCAGGGTGGTGGTACGGCGCCGGATGAGGCGGCCCTGGACGTCGTACTCGTAGCGGGTACGGCCGGCCCGGGTGACGCGGCTGCCGGCGTAGTCACGGTCCCCGGTGCTGTCCTGGCCCGGCGCGCCGGCAGGCAGGGCGCTGCGGGTCTGGTCACCGGCTGCGTTGTACGCGTAGCGCTCACTCCAGCCCCGGGCGCTGACGGCCGTGATCCGGCCGGCGTCGTCGAGGCTGTAGGTGCGGCGTCCGGTGAGATTGTCTCAACGGCGGCCGGGGTGCCGTCGGCGCGGTAGGTGAAGGACCGCTCCAGGAATGTGTCGTGCGCACCGGCGAGGGACTGGCGGACCAGCCGGCCCACCGGATCCCAGTCCTGCTGCAAGGTGAGTGCGTCACCGAGCGTTCGAGCAATCTCACGGCCCAGCGCATCGCGTTCGAAGCGGAAGGTGTGCTCGCCCGCCGTGTAGGCGGCCAGACCTCGCTCGTCGTAGGTGAGGGCGCTGATGGCACCGGACGGGGTGCGGCGGTGGGTGGGCCGCCCGAGGGCGTCGTAGGCACGAGTGAGGGTGTTGCCGTTGACGCTCTCGGCCACGATGCGGCCCCGCAGATCACGCTCGAGGTCGATGCGGGCATGAGGGTTGGTGATCTGGACGACCTGGCCGGTGACGTTGCGGGTGAACGTGGAAGTGGTGCCATCGTCGTGGCGCAGGCGGACGACACGACCCATGGGGTCGCGCTCGTAGGTGAGTGATTGCCCCACTGCGTTGGTGCGGCGTATCAGACGGCCGAGCGGATCGTGTTCGTAGCTGACGGTGCGCCCGTCGAAGTCCGTCTCCGATATGAGGCGGCCTGCAGCGTCGTAGTTGTACCGCCACACCAGGCCCTGGGCGTTGGTGACGGCCGTCAGGCGCAGTTCGGTGTCGTGGGTGAGGCGGTAGCGGCCCCCGTCGGAGCTGTGGGTGGCAGCAGGGCGGTCGAAGTGAGTGACGGCGTGTGTGCTGGTACGGCCCAAGCGGTCGGTGTGGCTGACCAAATTGCCCTCACCGTCCCAGGACCACTCCTCCCGGGTGCCGTCGGGTAGTTCCCGCCAGGCGGGCTTGCCCTCGACCGTCCAGCCCTGCCGAAGTGTTGCGCCCAGGGCGTCGGTGGCCTCGGTGACACGGCCGAAGGCGTCCCGTACGAAGGTCGCGCGGGCGCCGTCCGGCGCCGTGATGGAAACAGGCAGACCGGCGGAATCGGTGCGGATCCCATTGATGATCCAGGACAAGCCGTGCTCACAGCTCTTTTCGCGGAGTGCGTCCTGGCAGGCCGCCGGGAGTATCGGCACTCTCGGTCATTCCCGTGCATGCCCTTGGGGATCGGCAAACCTGTTCGGTCGACTATTCGGTCGGTCGACGCACATCGGTGGGAACGGGATCGCCTCTGACTTCGGCTTTGGCGGCCCGGTCGGCCGCCCGCAGTGGACATCCAGTGCCGACGCGCGCGGCCAGGTCGGCCCGCAGAGTGGTCAGTTCGGCGATACGGGTGTCGATGACCTGAATCTTCTCCTCGAAGAGCGTGGACAGCGCTTCCGCGGTGTCCGGCGCTTCGCGCAGTTTCTCGCCGGTCCGTGCGATCTCCGCCAGGGAGAATCCGAGTGCCTGCGCAGTGCGGATGTATTGCAGCCAGGCCACCGTCTCGGGCGGGAAGTCGCGATACCCGTTGGGTAGACGCCGACCTGCGACAAGCCCGATCTTCTCGTAGAAGCGGATCGTGTCTCTGGTCATGCCTGCCTGCGCGGCAAGCTCACCGATGCGCATGCCCCTCCGTCGGATGTAGGGCTTGACCTTGGAGCGTACTCCACTGTTTAGCGTGAGGCGTCGCTGCCACGAGACCAGCAGGAGCCTCACCGTGAGCCGTCTTCGCACCCCCGCGCATCCCGCCTACCTTCGCGTCGTACGCGCGAGCGCTTGGTACGACCTGGCCGTCACAGCCGGATTCGCAACTCCGTGGACCTACGCCCTGGTACACGACGCTCTGTCGTCGTGCGGCAACGCACTCGGGCTCGGCGCTCTGCCCGAACTCGACCTGTGGCAGACCCTGTTCGCCAATCTGATGGGCTCTGTGGTGGTCGTCTGGGCCGTTCTGCGCATCGTCAGGCCGCTGCCGGAGCACGGGCTGTTCGACGGCATCGCGCGTGCCCTGTTCGCGACATGGCAGGCGTACGCACTGGCCCACGGTGTGTCGCGGCTCCTGTGGGCGTTCTTTGGCGTCGAGGTGGCGTTCGGAGTCCTTCAGCTTGTGCCGTGGAGATGGGGCCGAAACGCAGACCCCGTAGGCAACGATGCAGGCCCGACCGATGGACGCCTGCTCGGCACAGCAACCCGGTGACGTGCGAGCACGCCCACCCGTGCCACTCACCGGTGGGCGTGTCCGCCTTCCCGTTCCCGTCGGCGTGCAGCCGCGGAAAGAGGGTGCCGACGCGGCTTGATGACCCATGTCATACGGTCCCGCTTCCACACCGCCGGGAAACGGCCCTCCCGGGCCGGCAGGTCTATTTCCGGGGTGTACGCCTGGTAGATCCGTCGCCCTTGAGGCGGCAGTCGCGCAGGATCTCCAGGTCCTCATCCGGGCGAAGACGTGCTCTACACGGGCTCGGACTTGTTCGTGCTCGCGGTTGTGCTCGGCTTGCCACTCGGCGAGTTCGCCGCCCTTGGGGCGTCGGTGCGGGATGACTAGGCCGGTCCCCGGGTAGCCGCCGTCGGCGAGCGTGGTGGTCAGGCCGACAGCTTCTTTGGCGCCGGACTCCTCCCATGCCTTGTAGTCGTTCCGGTTGCCCGGCAGAGGTCTGCCGACCGCCACGACCAGGCGGGAGTGGGCGTCGATGACCACTTGGTGGTTGGTGGAGTACCTATAGTTCTTGGACTGCTCGGCGATGGTGTGGTCTCGGGTGGGAACCAGGGTGCCGTCCACGATCAGCACGGTGTCCTTGCGGAACCGCTGGCGGGGCTTGAGCGCCAGGAGCGGGCCGATGTGGTCGATGATCCGGATGGCCGCCGACTTGGACACTCCGAACAGCGGCGCGAGCTGCCGCAGTGTCAGGTTGGTTCGCCAGTAGGTCGCGACCAGCAAGACCCGGTCCTCCAGCGAGACGGTCCAAGGCCGGCCCGGTCGTACGGTGTCGGCGGCCCTCGCACCTCAGCGCCGTCATCAGCTTGCGGAAGTCCCGCGGGCTCAGCCCGGTGAAGGGGGCTATCCAGGACAGTTCCGACGCCGTGATCGCACCACTCACGCCAAGATCATCTCATTGATGACCGGGTGGTCATGAGGGTGGCGCTATAGCTTGATCTTCCCCATCAGCCACCATTCGAGGTACTTGGCCAGGCTGGGCGCCACCCAGGTACGGCTATCGTTTTCGTGGTTCCAGACGAAGACGTCGGGCCGGTTGATCCTGGGGAGGAGTGCGAACAAGTCCCCGTTTCCCGCGTCCGCGAAGAAGAGCAGCGGATCGAACGGCATGTACAAGGTGGCGAGCTCGGCATCCGCGCGAAGGGTCTGGCTCTCGGAGGCGATGCGCGCAGCAGACCAGATGAGCCCGTCGCCGTACTCGCCCTCGATGCCGTTGCTCTCCCGGAGGAGGGCTGCGAGGTCCGCAGGCAATGAATGGCCGAGGACCGTAGCGCAGCGGGCCAGCGACTGCTCCGATGCAGGAGGCTGAAAGAGTGCCGTCCCGGGCAGGGCCACCACAACTTCGGTCCACGCGATGGAATCGACCTCCATGAGCCTGGCCACTGATCGAGCCGGACTTCGGCCCCGTCGGCATCGACAGGGGCCCGCGACTCGACCAAGGGCGCAACTGGTCGTCAGGTGAACAGTACGGCCTTGGCCGGGTCAGCCGCTCACTCCAGGGCAATGCGGGACAACCCTTCACGAAGGACAGGAGCCCTTCTTTCCCAATGCAGTTATCGACCGACGGATGCACCGCCGGCTCTCATCACGACGCGTGGCGCTGGGAGCGGATCTGCACCGACACCAAAGGCTCCGCACTGGAGGAACCATCCTCGCGAGCGCGGGGAGCACACTCCCTGACCTGCACTTCTACCGCGCCACCGATCCCTTTCTCACGACTTACATGACACAGGCCGCTGTGGGACCATCCCCGCGCCTGCGGGGAGCACAGACCACCCCACCATTCCCCCTGTACAGCGGCACGCCCCGCGCGCCCGACACCGCGTCCAGGTCGTGGCCGGCGTCGTACCCGAACGAGGCGACACGGACCGGGCCCAGAACTCTAGTGGCTGGCAGTGACACCGGTACAAGCGAGAAGGAGCCAAGCACAGCGCGCCTGCCAGGGCAATTGAGCCCTAGAGGCCAAGACACGCTCGGCACAGGGCCCTGCGTAACGGTTCGCAGAGGACTACAGAGGCTGCCGAGCCCTGCGGCGCAAGGCAGTGTCGGAGCCGGACAGGACAGAGGCTGGCCGCAGGGCAGCGGACAGTCGACTGGCCAGTGAGGCACGTAACCGCAGTCGCCTGACAGGTGGTGAAGGCCGGGGAACCATTCACTGCCGGGTGAGCTGTACGCGATGGCCATGCGGAAGGCCGGACTGGCGGGTCGCTCTTCGGGGCGACCGAGGATCGCAACACCGTCAGCCGTGCTCGGACAGCCGGTGCGATGACGGGATCCGGCTGGACACGGCGGCGAGTGCGAGAACTGCGGCAACGTGGTGCACATCCGGCGAGCCCGGCAGGCGAAGATCGCGGCGGAGGTCGACCGGGAGCTGCCCGGCCTGAGCGCGGGCGAGCGGCGCCAGGTCCTTGAGGACCGGCTGCGGGAGCAGGCGGCCATCGAGGCGGAGGACTACATCCGGCGGCGCGAACCTGCCGCAGCCGAGCATGCCCGCCGCGATGCCGCCCGCGCGGCTGCCCAGGGGCAGGCCGAGCGCGAGCGCCAGGCCGCGGCCGCCGCCGACGCGGTCCGTCAGGCCTTGCCGTGCGAGGACTGCGGGCTTCAGCGGTCGGCCGGGTTGTGCGAGGCGTGTGGCTACCGGCGCCGGACCGAGGCGGCGATCGTAGAGGCTGGGCTGGTCGCGGCTACCGGGTCGGCCGACCTGACCGACCCGGGCGACGTCGCCGCCGTCACCGCCGAGGTGCGGGCGAGGCTGGAGCGCGACATCGCGGCCGTCCGCGCTGAATACCTGCGCGCCATGGACCCGGCCGACCAGGAGGCCGACCCGGTAGGCACCGCGTCCGTGCTCACGTACGGCGCCCTCCACACCGTCCAGGAGGCTCTCCCGCAGTACCGGCGTAACGCGCTGGCGATACTGGGCCGGACTGAGGAGGCCGAAGCCGAGGCCCGGCGGGCGTACAAGTCCGAGCAGAATCGCCGCTGGTACCAGCACAACCCCAACGGTGCGGACGCCGGGTGAGTCGTCGGCTTATGAGGTCGATCATCGCGACGTGGATTATGGCTTCGGAGCGGTGGGAGTGGGTCTCGTAGTCGCGTGCGAGACGGCGGTGGTGCATCAGCCAGCCGAAGGTCCGCTAGCCAGCCGAAGGTCCGCTCGACCACCCATCGTCGGGGGATCACCTTCAACCTTTTGACGCCAGGGTTGCGTTGGACGACTTCGACGTCGATTCCGAGGCGGGCGCTGATTTGACCCCACTTCGATCGGGTGGTTCCACTGGCCCGGACGGGGCTGGCTGCACGCAATCGCGGCACCCGGCCCCGCCCTGCCGCCTCTGATTCCTCAGGCCGAGGCGTCAAGGAACGGCAGGACCGCTCCTGCCAGCAACGGCGAGGCCAGGATGTCGTAGTGGGTGACACCCGGCAGGACGGCCAGCCGGGCTGCCGGACGCCCGGCCCCGTCCCAACCGGCGTCCTTCAAGCCGCCGCCGAGCAGGGCGAAAAACTCCGCCATGTGCGCGGGTCGTACCGCGTCGGCGTCGCCGAAGACCAGCAGAGCTGGTGCCGTAATAGCCGATATCTCGGACGTCCAGTCGTAGTCCTGCTGCTTCAGCTCGGCGATCTTTCCAATCAGTACCGGCCAGTCCTCCACCCGGGGTGCCAGCCGCGCATACAGCTCGTAGACAGGAGACTGCTTCATCGGCTCGGCTGCCGCCGCGCTCATCTGGTCCATCCCCGCCACGACCTCCGGAAACCAGCCGTCCCGCCGGGCCGGGGTGGAGACCACCACCAGGCGGCGGACCAGAGCAGGGTGTTGGATCGCAGTGCGAAGGGCCACATCCGCCCCGAGGGAGTAGCCCATCACGTCCGCCCGCGGCAGTTTGAGGTGCTTGATCAGGGCGGCAATGTCGTCCGCCAACAGATCCGGCCGCAGCGGGCGGCCGATGTCCGCCGTGCGTCCGTGCCCCTGCAGGTCGACCAGGATCACGCGCCGCTGCTCGGCCAGCACGGGCAGGGCAGACGCGAACATCTCGCCCGCCCCGAGACCACCATGCAGCAGCACCAAGGGCTCCCCCGCGCCAGAACCGTGCTCCTCGAAGTACAGGGACAGTCCGTTGACGTCTGCGTATCCCATTCGCCTCACCCTTCTCAGGATCACTCGGTTGCCGAGAGAGTAGACCGAGGCGGTCTGCCCAACTCATCGGTCAACCCATGTGAGATCGGAGAGACGGGGCCTACCCACCATCCCCGCCAAGCCCCGCATCGTGACTTCCGCCCGTCTGCCCACCGAGTGGAGCCAGATCAATTCTTACGCCGTGGAGCCACTTCTCTTCCATGCAGTGGAGCCCAAAGAAGTGCTTACGAACACGGGAGAGTTGTCCGTTCGGGCCCGAGCCTGGTTCCGGCGCCTGGAGTGTCCCGCCTGCAGCGCGGGTGTCGGCCATGCCTGCCGCTCCGCCTCCGGCTACCCCACCGATCACCACCGGGCCCGGCGTGATGCCGCCGGACCGCCCCCATACGAGGAATGGAGGAAGCAGGGACTCATCCCGGAGCGTCCACGCCCGTCGCACGCCATCCTCGAGGCCGGCTGCGCAGCCCGACAGGAGTTCCGGATCGATCAGAGCCTTGGTGATGCCATCGCGCTGGTCCGCCGCTTCCTGGCCGACGGGCTCAGCCTCCTGATGGACGAAGCCGTGATGGACCGCATTGATGACGACGTGCGGACCCTGCTCCTGGCGCGGGGGCCCGAGGGAAGCGCAGAGGTGGTCACCGTCCTCGCCTGCCAGCTCGCCACGTTCCTGATGCTGTCGGCGCCGGACGGCGATCCCGACGCGCTGTACAGCGACTGGATTCGCTCGCAGATCGAGTCGGCACGCGACTTCCAGCGTGCCAAGCAGGGCCTGCGTCCGCAGGAGTCGTGAACACCTGCGGTCGGGCTATGAAGTCGAGCACGGTCGGATTGTCGCTGGCGTCAACAGCGGCGGAGCGGGACCGCTCGTTCCGGTGATCTCCGGTCTGGCAGCGTCATGGTGATGCGCCCGTCACCAGACTCGCGGTCGCGGCCGACCCGAACACCCCTCATCCCGCCTACGAGGACTCCCACGACGGAGCGGGACAACCGACTGCCGGAACCGGCCGGGTCCGGTTCCCGCTCGTGCGGTGGGTGCTCGCTCCGCGCACGACGTGACGGGCCCGGCGCCTCGCCGCCGACTTCGGTGCAGGCATGGATGCCCGGACCGCGTGGGTGATGGCGCGCCTGACCCGCCACCCCGAGCCAACGCGTCAACACGTGAAGGCACGGGCAGGAGCCGGACAGCGTCAACTCCCTGGCCCTAACACTCCTTGTCGGAGCCGCCATTGTTCAGGTTCATGTCCCACACCCAGCCCTCAAGGTTGCTTCCTTCGACCCTGACATGCGTCCACCAGCTCGACCCATTGAACGCGACGCAGTGGTAGTAGAGCTTCCAGTTGGACTTCAGGGTCACGACCGTTCCGCAGGCGGAGTTGAAGCCGACCCTGAGGGGTGCTGTTTGGCCTGCGTTTACGTGGCCTGTGGCCGAATCCTTGTCCGGGTGCGGCGGATTGAAGCATCCGGATGCCGCAGAAGCCGAGGCCGTGGGTGCTGCCACCGTCACTGAAGCCAACGCGATGACAGGTGCTGCTACGGCCAGCATGGTGCGGGAAAGCTTGTTCAAGAGTCCTCCTGGATTCTTCATGGATACTCCGTGATTGATTGGCACGTGGCCTTGGTGAGCCACTTCGTCGGCTGTTGCGTTGGTCGACACGCGTAGCTCTGCATACGCCGCCACAGCCGGGAGCGTGGCTCCATGCAGGCTCGACTGACAATGTCTCCTCCGCTCTGGGCGCCTCGCCCTGGCACCCGCGAGCATCTACGAGGACGTCGATGCATGTTCGTGCATCGGCGCGCGGGCTGCCGTCAGGCAAGCGCACTTCCCAGTGTGTCTGTGACCGGGGGAGGTAGCGTTAGCACGCGGTCCACACCTGGCTTCGCAATGCGTCTACTCCGCGTTGCCTGTCGTCCGGATGGTTCCCCGCGTGCACAGAATTGCTTTGGGTGTAGCTCTCCCGCAGTGAGATCGCCTTGGTGGGCTGTTGCCGCCGGGGATCGTTTTCCGGATCGTCGTGTCCAGGTTTCGGGGCTGGGAGGCGGCGATGGTGTCGTGGCGGGATGAACTGGAGCGCCGGGAGTCTGCCCCGCGGGAGCGGATCGCTGAACTGCGGGGCCCAGCCGAGGGGTTGACGGCTCTTCTTGTCGAGCAGGAGGGAGTGGTGTCCCGGCTGGGGATCACGCGGGAGACGATGAGCGAGATCCTGTCCGCGGACGAGTGGTTTGATCTTCGTTCTCTAGATCGTTTTCCTCTGGTCTGCTCTTCTCTCTCGTGGGTGACGTTCCAGGGGAGGGCTGGTGGACCTGTATTTCGTGAAGCGGTCCCTGGTGGAGCGGTACGGCGAGGAGCTTCCTGACCCGGCGGCAGGGGCGGTGTCACTTCCGGTGGCAAGGCCGCCTCGGCGGCCTGCCGGTCCGACAGGCCGAGCAGGAACTGCAGCACGCAGACGGTGGCCAGTTGAGCAGGCGAAAGACCCGGCCGCCCATCCCGGGGGTACCAGTCGGCGAAGTCCTCGTCACACCACAGCCCATCCAGCCGGTCACGCACCCATATCGCCGTCGTACCACCCGGGTTGTTCGCCCGCGCAACCTGCGCAGCCAGAGGCGGGACTTGCTCACCGGAACGGGGGCGAAGGGACAACGGGCACCTCGACAGCTACGTCGGTCGGCGGAACTACCCGAGCATGCCCGTTGACCATGCACCCGCACTGCGAAACTCCAAGATCCCCGACAGAGTCAAGCTGAGAAGCCGTTGCCCTATCGATCATGAGGACGGTTCTGATCGAACGGGATCCCTGGTCGGGCGGGCGCATGAAAGCAGGACCTCCGGTGCAGCACGAAGGTTGCGAAGGGCGTCGGGCTGGGGTACGTCCGGCTCGCCGGGACGGGCGTCAAGCCGATTGCCCCATCCGTGGGTGGCTGGGCCGTCGTGCCTCGTGTGGATCGCACCGGCCGAGGCCTGGAACTTTGGCCCAACGACTGGGTCCTGCTCGTCCTGCTTCAACGATGTGCGGGTCCTGCCAGTCCGCTTTCGTAGGCGGCGATGACGAGTTGGGCCCGGTCCCTGGCCCCCAGCTTCGTCAGCAGATGGCTGACGTGGGTTTTGACCGTGCCAACGGTCAGATACAGCTCAGCTGCGATCTCGTTGTTGGACAGGCCACGTGCGATCAGACCCAGTACGTCACGCTCGCGGCCGGTCACCCCGTCCAGGGCATGGGTGACCGGGCTGGGGTAGCCGGGGCGGCGGACGTAGGTCTCGATGAGCCTGCGGGTGACGCCGGGTGACAGCAGCGACTCCCCGGCGGCGATCACCCGCACGGCGTCGATCAGGCGTGCGGGTGGAGTGTCCTTGAGGAGGAAGCCCGCGGCGCCTGCGCGGAGCGCCTCGAAGACGTACTCGTCCAGGTCGAAGGTGGTGAGCACCAGGACGTGGACGGGCACCGGAGACGGGCCACCGAGCAGCGTGCGGATGGCCTCGATGCCATTGAGCCCGGGCATCCGGATGTCCATCAGGGCTACATCGGGGCGCAGTTCGCGGATCACCCTGACCGCCTGGATGCCGTCGGCCGCCTCGCCGACGACCTGAAGATCGTTTTCCGACTCGATCAGCACACGGAACCCGGCACGCACCAGCGTCTCGTCGTCCACCACGACGACCCGTACCGTCATGAGCTCTCCAGATCAGCGCCCACGCCCACGCGGAACCGGGCTGTTCGCTCATCCGTGGCGTACGGCAGACGGGCGGTGACGCGAAAGCCGTGCGGCGCGAGCGGGCCCGCGTGGACCTCGCCGCCGTAGAGGGCGGCTCGTTCCTTCATGCCGGTCAGGCCGTGGCCCTCGGTGATGGGGGTGGTCGTGCGGCCGGCTCCGGCATCGACGACCGTGAGAGCGACCTCGCCCGGCGCGTAGGCGACCGTCACCCGGGCGTGGCTGGTGCGGGCATGCTTGACGACGTTGGTCAGGGCTTCCTGCACGATGCGGTAGGCGGCTCGGTCCAGACCTGGGGGCAGGGCATGCGGGTGACCGCTGATCGTCAGCTCGACCTGGACGCCGGCCCGTCGGGTCTGTTCAAGGAGCGTGTTGACGTCGTCCAGGCCGCCGGGCAGCCATTCGGCACCGTCATGATCGCGCAGGACGCCCAGCAGTGAACGCAGCTCTCCCAGGGCGGCCCTGCTCGTCGTCTCGATCGCCGAGAGGGACTTCGCGGCCTCGTCAGGTCGGCTGCCGATGACGTGGTGGCCGACGCCCGCCTGGACCGCGACGATGCTCAGGCTGTGCGCGACGACGTCGTGCAACTCCCGGGCGATGCGCATGCGTTCCTCGACAAGGAGGAGCTGTGCCCGCTCTTCGGCCTGCTCGACCAGGCCTCGGGTGTAGGCGCGGCCCTGTCTGGTGGACCATCCGATCGCCCAGGCGGCGGCCTCGACGATGCCCCGGCCACCCCCAGGAGTGCACTGTTATGCCCTGCAGAGGGATCATCAAGGCGAGTTGTGCGGCGCCTGCCACTGCGCCCGCGTACGCCGCGACACGCGCGGGCCGGGTGACCGTCACCTCGTACACCAGCAAGGCAGTCGCCAGGATCCCCGACAGGCCGACCGCGGCCTCGGTGGCCATCGTCACCGACGCCACCGCCAGTGCCGGCAGGGGCAGCAGCCGCCGGACGGCGACAGCCAAGACCAACGAGCACGTCAGCACGGCCTGCCATGCCGGCCAGTCCGTGCGGTGCGTGCCAAGCGTCCACCACAAGGCGTTCCACGCCATCAGGACCATGGCCAACAGCACGTCCAGCCCGATCAGCTGGGCCGGCGTCAGTCCCCTGGCGGAGGACACCGCTTCACGTCTCACCATCATGCCTCGCACGCATCCGACCGTAGCCGGGAGGGCGATCATTCGCCTCTGTCCAGAGACAGAGATCAGCCGGTCATTCCGTGGCCAGATCCGCGGGGCGGGCACCCGCTGCCAGGGTCGGCCACATGGAACTCTCCCGGACCCCCGCCCGCCGATGGCTTTCCCCTGTGCCCTGGGGCTTCGCCCTGCTCGCCGGCGCGTCGTCCCTGACGTACGGCGGTGATCACGCGGTGAACGCCTGGGCTTCGACCAACCTGGCCAATATGGGTGATCATCCTGTGGAGGCGCTCATCGCCTCCGCCTTCCTGTTCGGCGCCGATCCCTGGGCCTGTCTGCGCAGCATCGCCCTGGCCGGGGCCATGCTGGCGTTTCTCGTCATCCGGTTCGGCAACATGCGGGCGGTCGCGCTGATCGCGGCCGGCCAAGTCCTCGGCACACTCGTGAGCGAAGGGCTGCTGGCAGCGCGGATCGCGGCGGGCCAAGCCGACCCGGCGCTGCGTGCGACGCTGGACGTCGGCCCGTCCTACGTGATCGTCGCGGCCCTGGCCGCCGTGGTGGCAGCGGGGGCCCGGCGGTGGCACCGATGGACCGCGCTCGCCGCGCTCGCGGTGCGCGCACCGCACATCACGAGCGGCCTGACCACGCTGGGGGTCACTCCCGTCGGCCACGTGACAGCGCTGTCCACCGGCCTGCTGCTGGCATGGGGTCTGCGGTCGTCCGACGCCCGCCACCGCTACCTGCACCGACTGACGGTACGCGCAGCGCCGCTTCAGGCCGAGGGGCGTACCAATGGTCGCGTACCTTCTATCGATCACGAGGACGGTTCTGATCGAACACGGTCTTTGGTCGGGTGATCTTGGCCGGGGGGATGCCTGAGTACAGGGCCCCTTGGCAGCTCGGGTTGGCGACGACTCGAGTCTTGCGCGACGGTCCCCGTCTCGTCCAACTCCGTCGGACATGACGGACGCGGAGTGGCAGGTGGTGCGGGACGCGATGCCGGCACCGGCCTGGCTGGAGGGCCGCGGCGGGCAGCCGGAAGGCTACTGCCACCGCGTGATGCTCGATGCGATCCGGTACGTCACCGACAGCGGCGTCCCCAAGACGCCGGCCTCATCCGGGTGCATGCGGCCCAAGTGAGCATCGAAGGTATCGGCAACCGGGGCGGCGATCTGCAATTCGCGGACCACTTTGGGGATGCGCGCGACGGTGACATGAGGAAGCCACGCGACGGGAGCCTCGATGCTGTCGATCCTGAAGCGGGGTTCTTCATCGTCAGGCTCGTAAAGACGTGCTCGTGTGACTAGTTCGTCCTCCGTGGCCAGCCAGTACGCGCTCACCGGCACTGACTCGGCGGGAAAGAGCACCACGGCACCTGCCGCTCGGGCGAAGGCGGATGCCAGCTCGTGCTCGCTGGGCTGCGGTTCCACGGACTCCTGGACGTAGATATCTAGGGACGTGGACACGTCACCCAGCACCGTTGACTTTTCGCAGCAAACCAAGGCATCCCAGTTCACCCCGTTCCTCTGGCTGTGGATCGGCCTGGTGCTTTGGGTGGCCTGGGCGCTTTGGGCTCTGACACGGCAGAAGGTGTGGCAGGCGATCCAGCATCCCAGGGAGCATCGCACACCGCGTGATCTGGCGCGGCCCCTACATCAAGGAGCCTGCCGATGCGCCGCTGATGATGAGCGAGAAGGCCTACCTGGTGGACTCGTGACCTCGCGGGGGGGAGGTCACATTGACCAGCACCAGCGAGGGGGGTTGGCCCGGTCGGCTGTTGAGAGTGTGGCCGGACCACCCCTGCCGAGAGGTGCCGATAACCTCAATGTCTTTGACCCCTCGCTTGGCTCAAGCTCGTCGGTCGTAGCGGCAGCACGAGGCGGCCGCTGGAACACTTGTCTGGGGGCTGGCACGATGATCACCCATGAATGGTCAAGTTAATCCGGCCACCCAAGCTCTGGACCTGATCAGGGACCGTTTCCCGCACGCTCTGGGTGCCATGCTCGGCGGCTCGGCCGCCCAGGGCCTTGCTACCCCAACCAGCGATCTGGACGTCGCCGTCCTCCTCCCGGGCGGGGACACCAGCCGTCGCGAGGTGGTACGCCATGGCGACCGCCTGGCCGAGCTCTTCCTCCATACCCTCGCGGACGCTCCAGAACACTTCGAGAGAGACAGAGTCCTCCGCCGGGGCACCGTTCTCTTCATCTACGACCAGGGTCTGTCCCTGGCTGACCCCCACGGTCATCTGGCCCATACGCGCGAGCAGGCGCGAGCAGTACTGGCGGCTGGCCCTCCGCCGCTCACTCCAGGGGAGTGGGAACGCGGACGCTACGTCCTCACCTGCTTCATGGACGATCTGACGGATACTTCGCCGACCGAGCGGTATGAACAGCTCTCCCTCGCGGACTTCACCCTGCGTGAAGCGGCACACCTTCTCATCGCCCACCACGGTGGCTGGACGGGCATCGGTAAGTGGCTGCCCCGCAGGCTGCTGAGTGCAGATCCGGTACGGGGCAAGGCCCTGCTGGATGGCCATCGGGCCGTGGCCGAACACGCGGACTCCACCCCTTTGGCGGTGGCCGCTGAGCAGGTACTCGACGTTCTCGGTGGACCACTGAGGGAGGGCTACACACAACGCTGGCGAGCTTGAGCTTGCCTCGCCACAAAGCTGGTCGAATGGTCCCTCGAACTTGATCACTCAATAAGGGGATGCACCGGACGTGAGGGCGGCCTCCACTCGATCTTGTGCTGTCACAGAGGCACCGGATCGTCGAAGACCGCCAGGGGTGAGTCTGCTGCATCGCAACCTCCGGCAGGAGCCGTTCGGATTGCTGTCACACTTCAGGACGGAGTTATACGCGTGTCTGACGGCGTGGGCGGACGCTGTTCAAGCTCGCCAACTCGATGCTCCGCGCGGACGGGCCGGTGAAGACGCTGGTTGGCGTGGCTCTGGCCCCATAACACCGTCGGGGCAACAGCGCTGTGTACGCGGGCTTGAATCAGGGCCGGGTAGGGCCACGAATACGCCGCTGCACAGCTCATCCGGCTCGGCGCGCCCGTGCTGCGGGCTGGCATCGACCCGGTGCTCTGGCTGCGGGACGCCTTGCTCGCGGTCGGCGCGCGGAACGTGAGGCACGCCGGTCCCCGCACCGGTATGTCTTCCGGCTCGGCATCGACCGTCGCCCATGCCCGAAGCGCCCGACCCCGGCCCCGCCGGGGTCCTGAGCCCGCGGGTCGGCCGTCGGATCTCAAGGCAGTCGGGTCGGTTGCAGGCTGCCTGTCGATCGGTCCGGGCGGAAGGTGACACCGTATTGACGTGCGAAGTGGTTGGCCTCCGCGACCGAGCCTCCTACTGAGCGCAGGTGGAGGGCGTAGGCCACTGATTCGATCTGGTCCTCGTCCAGGTACAGAACCCACCGATTGCCGGGCTGGCGCGCTGTACGCACCCGCTCCGCCAGGCCCTCGGCCGGCGGCACGTGCAGCCGGGCTCCGAGGTGCACGTACACGCGCAGTGCGTCCATCTGCGAGCGGCGAAGCTCCACCAGGCGCTGGCCGACGGCGGGTCCCTCGGGCCGGTGCTCGGGAGTGGGGCTGGCCTCTGCGTAGAGCAGGGCATCCCGGCCGTGCCCCGTGAGCCGGGCTGCCCAGACGACGGGCCTTCCTTCGTGGGCGGACAACTCCTCACGCATCACCGGATCGGCCAACTAGACCAGGCCCTGCCCGGCCGCGGCCTCCACTGCCTCGTGATGGTCGGGGCGCAGCGCGCCGAACAGCACCCAGCCACGCTCGGCTACCTCCTGATGGTCGCGCAGGACCCGCAGTGCCTCGAGCAGCGGCTTCCCACCACGCATGCGCTTCCCCGTCCTCGTGCCGTTGAAAGCTAGTGGGACGACGTTAGGCACCGAGGTGCGAGGCATGGGGCCGGACCCGGGAAAGATCACCCGCGCGTGCAGGGCCGCCGCGAGCGGGCCCATGTCCGCTGCGCTGCTCGAGGGCGCCAGCGCAGGCGCCGACGGGTGCACAAGCCGAGCCGGACTCATCCTTCGGGTATGTGTGGGCAGGTGTCGCGCTGCTGATAGCTGCCCGGCACGCCTTTGCCCACTGCCGTCCAGAAGGCTCGGGAGTCTTGGAAGTGGTCGCCCAGGGTGTGCCAGGACGGGCCGGGGCGCTTGTGGCGTAGCGCCTCCAGGGCCGTGGTGGCCAGTCCGCACCGTTGGTACTTCTCCACGGTGGTAGGGCTGTTCGACATACCCGAGCCGGCAGTGGGCGCAGATGGTGTAGTCGACGGCGAAGGCGACGTCGCCGGCGAGGTTCGCGGCGCGCTCCCTCCAACCGGGCCGTTCCGAGGAGGGAGTGTCCTGCCAGGGCGCATCCAGCCGGATCACAGTCCAGCCGGTGGGCCGGCGGCCCCATCGGCCACCGCTGATCGCTCGTAAGAACCGCTTCCAGGGCGTGCCGTCAGGAGCCCATGCCACGTCCTTGGCCTGCGCGGCGAGTGCCATGACCGCTTCGCGGTGCGTAACGCCTCCCATGCATTCCAGCCTGCCCAGGCGGCCGACGTCGTCAACACGCGAGCCTGGAACCACAAGCCGGGTGTGCCGTCCCACCTCGGTGCTGCGACCGGCCTGCGACACCTCTTGCCCAGCCGACCTGCGCCCGCTGACCTGAGGCTGCACGGTGCTGGTTGGGGGGCGGGTCAGTGCTCGGGGCCATGACCGGCGAGGGCGGCGGCACGCTCGATGAGGCGTGGTATTCGCTGGGGAACGGGGTGCAGTTCCTCGTGCACTAGGTCGACGACGGCTACGTGTCGCAACCGCTGGTCCGGTCCGAGGAGTTCGATGACTGGTCTCCAGCCGGGAGGTGTTTCGGGTGCTGGGACAGCCTTCCACGTTCCGTCGTAGTGGTGGATAAGGACTTCGGCGACGAAGGCGACCAGCTGCGCGTGAAGCCAGACCCAGTCATCCAGTTCGAACTGTTCCCACGGTGTACGTAGGAGGAAGTCGTCGATGAGGGGCATTGCCGAGAGGGGATCGTGGTCGAAGGCGGCCAGGTCCCCGCCAAGCGCGTCGATCATGTCGCGAATGGCTGGACGACCCTGCTGTGCCCACTCCTCAATGTCGATGTTCATACGCTGACCCTAAGGTGGGCGCGGCAGCTGCCTCAGGCGCGGCAGAGCGGGGCGCAGCATCAGTTCTCGCCTGGCCGGGGCGCGCGAAGCGCGCCCTCCCGCCTCGCCGCGTGCCCGTCTGGCCGCTCCGCGCCCACCGGGACGCGCGCTCCGCACGCTCACGAGTTGTGGGACTCGCCCAGCGACGTGCCCCGGACAGGCGCCAAAACCCGCTGCGGCCAGGGGA
Source organism: Streptomyces sp. NPDC001135 (assembly GCF_053598395.1). NCBI lineage: Bacteria > Bacillati > Actinomycetota > Actinomycetes > Kitasatosporales > Streptomycetaceae > Streptomyces > Streptomyces sp. NPDC001135. Next base: position 122,946 of record NZ_JBSFKD010000029.1, read on the forward strand.
AAAAACCGGAGAAGGATCGCATCACCCGTGCACATAGCAGCATCACCGCGTCGCGGTCGGCGTCCGGTCGCGGTGTTTTTCGTTGGTCTTCGTCGGTGTCTTGCCTGTAGACCACGTTGCATGGGGATATGGACGGATGCCTTCATTGCGCCTGCCGAGCCGACTCTGCTGTCACGGACAGAGTTCGGTCAGCTCGTGGTCGACCTGGCACGCGAGCGTGTGGTGTGCACGCCCTGGGCGCTGCTGGCGGGCGAGCTGTGTGTCAACGCGAGTTTGAATTGGGGGAGCGTCAGTGGACAGGCACGCTGGGACGACCCTGAGATCGGTACCGTCCTGCATTCTGAGGAGTCCCCCGAAGGCCTGCGGGACGATGATCCGCCGCCGTGGGGCGACTCGCACGAGAGAGCCCGTCTGCTGGCCCGTGGCGAGGCGATTCTCGACGTGCTGCCGGCCCTGGAGCGGGCCCCGTACGGGAACGAGGACGTCGCGGTCGTCTTCTGCCACCTCGACTTCACCAACCGCGCGATCGTCGACTACTTCCAGCACGAGGACAAGCGCACGATGCTCGTTGCCTTCGCCCTGGCCCACCCGCAGAACCGACCCCTGTCCACGAACGACGGCTGGAAACCCCATGGACCGGTGCACCCTGTGCGCACGTGCCTGGTACACACCTTCAAACTCGCGATCGACGACGGTCCGCTTCCGCCCCTCGCGTCCATCGCCACCCGGCATTTCGGCCCTGCCCTGGTCAACGGCGAGACCTGGGGCTGAGTAGCGTTCGGGCCACTTGATCCAGCTGGCGCGCTCCGGCCACAGACCCCGTGCATCCTCTGCTCAGCGATGAGGACTGGCAGGCGCGTGCCCGATACGCCGCACCTGTGGCGCTACACGCAGCGCACCCTCCCCGCCCCCCGAACTGCCCCGCCTGCACCGCTGGGACACCGAACCCGCCACCCCCGACACCCGCCGACTCCTCGTCACCGAACATGGCAAGACCCTCGCCGACGCCATCAGCTGATCTCGTCAGGCGGAAAGGCTCGTCGATCGTCTGAGCCGGTCGTGTGGGAGTGCCCGGGGCGGAGCAAATCGGTTCCTGGTGCGGGGTATGTGTGTCATCGTGGGGCCGTCCGGCCCGTAGCTTTCCCCCGTAGCGGCGGGCCGGACGTCTGCCAGGACTCGGTACCCACGGTCCCACGCCCGCAGGACGAGGTCGGTGGCGGTGTCCCGGCCGCAGGAGCGCGACCTCCAGCGCGAGCTGACCTACGACGGACTGCGAGCCGCCGAGGCCAAGGGCAACAAGGGCGGCCGCCGCCCCGCCGTCTCGGCCGACAAGACGCCGACGTACGCACCGCCTACCTGAGGGCCGCTCCATTGCCGCCCTCGCCCGGGACCACGAGGTCAGCCGCGGCGCCATCCGCACAGCCGTCGCCGACCTCCTGCCCGACCGCACCGCCATCGAGCAGGAGGATGTCCCGACCCCGGAGCTGCCGGTCACCCTGGACCTGCCGGGCAGGGTCGCTGACTTCCTCCGCAGCACCGAACTGGAGGCCGTCGAGAGGGCCGCGCTCGACCAGGAGGTGGCCGTACGGCGCGGCCAAGGGCACACCCTGCGCGTCACCGCGCTCCCCGCCGTGCACCACCGGCTCCTCGCCCGCTGCCAGCCACTCCACGGCGTCCAAGGCGCCTCGATGCTCACCCTGGACACACAGGGCGCGGTGGTCGGCCCTGTGCTGCTGACCCGCTACTCACCCGGGTTCACACACTTTCATGGACGGTCGTTGCTTGCTCGGGAAGTCGACAGCGGGCTTCAACGGCATCAGCCCGGCATTCAGCAACTTCCGGTGTTTCGGACGTGATTGAGAGAGCAAGCATGGCGGGGTCTTGTCGGTGGGCTTCCCCTTCAGGCTCGGGCTTTGCCCGCACGCATCCGCAGTGAGGCCGACAGGCAACGTACAGCTTGTTGCACACCATCCGCCCCGTGCACATCCTGCCACCAGCGCGAGTGTGCCCCGCAGGGCGAGGTTCGCGTCGGCAGCGCCGGCGTACCGGAATTCTCCTTGGGCTCAAGGAGCCGGGAGGCGGAGACTTCCAGCGTCCCGCACCACACATGCCGTCGGCATAGGCCGGTGGCCTGGATGAAGGAGACGTTCGTGAAGCTCGCTCGTTTCGCCGCCGCAGTCGCCACCGCCGCAGCCCTGACCGGCGCGGCGGTCGTACCCGCCGCGGCGCAGCAGCAGCGTCCCGCCACCAGCCATCCTTACACCTGTTCCAACCAGGGCGGCGGCTCCAACCACACGGTCAACTGCTCCGGGCTGATCACCGTCAACAACGTGCTCGACAACACCACCGTGAACGTCCACGACATCAACGTCCTGAGCGGCACCCAGCTGAGCGACCTGCAGGTCGCCCTGGCCAACGTCGCCGACAACAACGTCAACGCACCCATCACCACCCAGCTCACCGCCCTGCAGACTGCGGCCGTCAACACCTACCTGACCCAGTTCGGTATCACTGTCCTGCCTGTCAACGTCGGCGTCTGCGCCTTGAGTATCTGCGTCTGACCCGCACAGGCGGCAAGAGCCGCCGCCGTCCGGCACTTCAGGCAGCCCAGGGCGAAGGCCACCAGGACCGTGGGAGTCAGCGGCTCGCTCAGGAAGATCGCGCCCGCCGCCACCGCGACCGCCGGGTTGACGTACGTGATCAC
>NZ_JBSFKD010000030.1:0-119135 GCF_053598395.1 Streptomyces sp. NPDC001135
CAAGCAGAACCCCGCCTTCGGACTGGGGTCCTACAACGAGCTGCAGTCCTCCAACCCGGCCGTCCTCGCCTTCCTGCGGGAGGCCCCCCTGTCAGAGGACGGAGGGGACGACCTGGTGCTGTGCGTCCACAACTTCTCCCGCTTCGCGCAGCCCACCGAACTCGATCTGCGGGCGTACGACGGACGGCACCCCGTCGAACTGATCGGCGGCGTGCGCTTCCCCGCCATCGGTGAGCTTCCCTACCTGCTGACCCTGCAAGGCCACGGCTTCTACTGGTTCCGGCTCACCCGAGTCGCATCCCGCATCGGCCGCCGTCGCTGAACGCCCGGCGCCGAGGAAAGGACGCGTCATGCCGAAGACCATCACCGCTCGACCGAGAAGCGCGGCCGGCCTCGAAGGACCCCTGGTGTCGCTGGGCGAGCTGCTGCGGCAATGGCTGCCGAGGCAACGCTGGTTCGCGGGCAAGGACCGGCCCGTCGCCGATCTGTCGGTGCTGTCCGTGACCGAGCTGTTCCCGGGGTGCATGCACCTGCTGGTGCACGCCTCGCACGCGCCCGTGCCCACGCCGGGCGGCACTCCCCCGCCCGGCGACTGCTACCAGCTGCTGCTCGGCCTGCGCGAGCACCTCGCCCCCCGGCTCGAGCGGGCGTACATCGGGCGGGCCGACCGGGGTCCGTTCGCCGGGCTCGCGGTGTACGACGCGCTGCACGATCCGCGCTCGGCGCATCTGCTCCTGGAGCGGCTGCGGCAGCCCGGTGCGGCCGGCCCGCTGCGGTTCGACGCGGCCCCGGGCGCCGAGCTGCCCGGCGGGCTGCCGCCGCGCCTGCTGGACGCCGAGCAGTCCAATTCGTCGATCGTGTACGGCGACGCGTACATCCTGAAGGTCTTCCGCCGGATCCAGCCGGGCGTCAACCCGGACCTGGAGGTGACGGCCGCGCTGGCCGCACAGGGCTGCACCCGGGTGCCCGCGCCGGTGGCGTGGTTCGGTACGACCGCCCCGCAGCCGGCCACCCTCGGCGTGTTGCAGCCGTTCCTGCCGGACGCCTCCGACGGCTGGACGCTGGCGCTGCGCGCGCTCGCCGCGGGCGACGACTTCACCGCCGAGGCCCATGAGCTGGGCCGGGCCATGGCCGAGGTGCACCTGGCGCTGGCCGAGGCGTTCGGTCCGGCGGGGCCGGGCGAGAACGGCCGTACGGCACAGGCGATGTGCGCACGGCTGGAGGCGGCCGCGCACGCCGTACCGGGGCTCAGGCCCTACGCGCCCGGGCTGCGGGCCGCGTTCGGGGCCCTCGCCACCTGCGACACCGGGCCGCCCGCCCAGCGCATCCACGGCGACATGCACCTCGGGCAGGTGCTGCGGGCCGGCCGCGACTGGTTCGTCATCGACTTCGAGGGCGAGCCGTCCCGGCCGCTCGCCGAGCGGTGCGCCCCGCACTCCCCGGTACGGGACGTGGCGGGGATGCTGCGTTCCTTCGACTACGCGGCCCGGCAGCGCCGCCCCTGGCGACCCGAGTGGGCGCGCCGCTGCCGGGAGGCGTTCTGCGCGGGCTACGCGGTCCGGGCGGGCTGGGATCCACGGAAGAAGCACGCGCTGCTGCGCGCGCACGAGACGGACAGGGCGGTGTACGAGGTGCTGTACGAGGCGAGACATCGGCCGGACTGGCTGCCGGTACCGATGGCGGCGATCAAGCGGCTCGCCGTGTGGGGAGGCTGACGACATGGCCCTGCGCGACACCGCACGCCCCGAGGCGGCCGGCCCCCGACCGGTCGCGGCCGTCCCCGCTCCGGAACCTGTCCGGGGGGACCCCCTTCCCGCTGCGCTCGACCCCGCCGACCGCGCCCGGCTGCTCGGCGGCGCCCACCACGATCCGCACGCCCTGCTGGGTGCCCACCCGGTCCCGGGCGGCGTCCTGTTCCGTGCGCTGCGCCCGAACGCGCGCTCGGTGAGCGTCGTGGTCGACGGGGCTCGGGACGCCCTCCGGTCGGAGGGCGACGGTCTGTTCGCGGCCGTTCTGCCGTACCCGGAGATCCCGTCGTACACGCTGCTGGTGGCGTACGACGACGCCGAACAGGAGGTGCACGATCCGTACCGGTTCCTGCCCGCTCTCGGTGAGCTGGATCTGCATCTGATCCGGGAGGGCCGGCACGAGCAGCTGTGGCAGGCGCTCGGTGCCGAGCCGATGACGCACCAGGGCGTGCCGGGCACCCGCTTCACCGTGTGGGCGCCCAACGCCCAGGGGGTGCGGGTGGCCGGGGACTTCACGTACTGGGACGGCACGCAGTACCCGATGCGGTCGCTGGGCGCGTCCGGGGTGTGGGAGCTGTTCCTGCCCGGGATCGGCGAGGGCGACCGGTACAAGTTCGAGATCACCTCGCGCCACGGCCACCGTTTCCTGAAGGCCGACCCGATGGCGCGGCGCACGGAGGTGCCGCCCGACACGGCGTCGGTCGTCGCGGTGTCGCGGTACGAGTGGGGCGACGCCGAGTGGATGGCCCACCGGGGCGACACGCCCGTGCACCAGGCGCCGTTCTCCGTGTACGAGGTGCATCTGCCGTCCTGGCGGCAGGGGCTGACCTACCGGCAGCTCGCGGCGGAACTGCCCGCCTACGTCAAGGAGATGGGGTTCACGCACGTCGAGCTGATGCCGGTCGCCGGGCATCCGTTCAGCGGCTCCTGGGGGTACCAGGTCACCTCCTACTACGCGCCGACGCCCCGCCTCGGCTCGCCGGACGACTTCAAGTACCTGGTGGACGCGCTGCACCGGGCCGGCATCGGCGTGATCATGGACTGGGTGCCGGCGCACTTCCCCAAGGACGACTGGGCGCTGGCCCGGTTCGACGGGGATCCGCTGTACGAACCCGGGAACGCGGCGCGCGCCGAGCACCCGGACTGGGGGACGTACGAGTTCGACTACGGCCGGACCGAGGTGCGCAACTTCCTCGTCGCCAACGCCGTGTACTGGTGCCAGGAGTTCCACATCGACGGGCTGCGGGTGGACGCCGTCGCCTCGATGCTCTACCTGGACTACTCACGGGACTCCGGCCAGTGGGAGCCGAACGTGTTCGGCGGGCGGGAGGACCTGGACGCGGTGGCCTTCCTGCAGGAGATGAACGCCACCGTCTACCGGCGCTGCCCGGGCGTGGTGACCATCGCCGAGGAGTCCACGGCCTGGGACGGGGTGACCCGGCCGACGGACAGCGGCGGGCTCGGCTTCGGGCTGAAGTGGAACATGGGCTGGATGCACGACTCGCTGCAGTACATCCAGAAGGAGCCGGTGCACCGCAAGTACCACCACCACGAGATGACCTTCTCGATGGTGTACGCCTACAGCGAGAACTACGTCCTGCCGATCTCCCACGACGAGGTGGTGCACGGCAAGCAGGCGCTGGTGTCGAAGATGCCGGGCGACTGGTGGCAGCGGCGGGCCAACCACCGTGCCTATCTTGGCTTCATGTGGGCCCATCCGGGCAAACAGCTGTTGTTCATGGGGCAGGAGTTCGCCCAGGGAGCGGAGTGGTCCGAGGCGCACGGCCCCGAGTGGTGGCTGCTGGACGACGACTACCACTCGGCCGGCGACCACCGGGGCGTCAAGGACCTGGTGCGGGAGCTGAACACCGTGTACCGGGCGACGCCCGCGCTGTGGCAGCGGGACACCGACCCGGGCGGCTTCCGGTGGGTGCTGTGCGACGCGGCGGACGACAACGTCTTCGCGTTCCTGCGGTTCGCCGCCGACGGCTCCCCCCTGCTCGCGGTGTCCCACTTCTCCCCTGTCGTCCGGCAGGACTACCGGCTGTGGGTCCCGGACGGGATCCGTGCATGGCAGGAGACGCTGAACACGGACGACGGCCGCTACGGCGGCAGCGGGGTCGGCACCGCGGAGCCGCTGAAGCCGGACGACGGCTTCCTGAGGCTCACGCTGCCGCCGCTCGCCACGGTCTGGCTGGCACCGGAGCGCTGAAGGGCGCAGGTGTCGGCGGCCCGCCGAGGGGCAGTCGGGGTCGTACAGACCCACGACTGCCCCTCGTGGCAGGGACACAGAAGGGTGGCACCACGTTGCGCACCGTCGGAGTGGAGGAGGAACTCCTTCTGGTCGACCCGGACACGGGCGAGCCGAAGGCGCTGGCGGCGGCCGTCCTCGCCCGTGTCGCTCATGACGATCCCGGGCAGCACGTGTTCGAGAAGGAGCTGTTCGGGCAGATGCTGGAGTTCGCCACGCATCCGCAGGCGGACATGGCGGCCCTCGGCGAGGAGATCGTGCGCTGGCGCAAGGAGGCGGCCCGCCACGCCGGCGAGATCGGCAGCGCGGTCGTCGCCCTCGCCACCTCTCCCCTGCCGGTCAGTCCCGCCCTCAGCGTGAACGAGCGCTACCAGTGGCTGGCCGAGCGGTACGGGATACCCACCTGGGAGCAGCTGGTGTGCGGCTGCCATGTGCATGTGTCGGTGGAGTCCGACGAGGAGGGCGTCGCGGTCCTCGACCGGATCCGCCCCTGGCTGCCGGTACTCCGCGCGATCAGCGCCAACTCCCCGTTCTGGCAGGGAAAGGACACCAGCTACGCCAGCTATCGCAGCCGGGTGTGGAACCGCTGGCCGTCGGCGGGGCCGACGGAGCTGTTCGAGTCGGCCGAGCGCTATCACCGGCGGGTGTCCGAGATGGTGGCCACCGGCGCCATTCTCGACGTGGGGATGGTCTACTTCGACGCGCGGCTGTCCGCCCGCTATCCGACCGTGGAGATCCGTGTCTCGGACGTCTGCCTCAGCGCGGAGACCGCCGCGCTGATCGCGACGCTCAGCCGCGCACTCGTGGAGACGGCCGCCCGGGACTGGCGGGCCGGCCGGCCCGCGTGCGGCCACAGCGTGAGCCTGCTCAGGCTCGCCGACTGGCAGGCCGCCCGGTTCGGTCTGGAGGAGAACCTGCTCGATCCGCCGACCATGCGGCCCGTACCCGCAGCGCAGGTGCTCCGCTCGCTGCTGGAGAACACCGGGGACGCGCTCACCGCCTGCGGCGACGCGGAGCGCGCCGAGCAGGGCGTCGCGGAGCTGCTCCGGCACGGCAACGGGGCCCGCCGGCAGCACCGGCTGCTGGAGCGGACCGGCAGCCTGCGGGACGTCGTCACCGAGTGCGTGCGGCACACCCAGGGCTGAGCGGGCCGGTCACAGGATCAGGGCGAGGGCGTAGGCCAGGAAGAAGGCGGCGATCAGCACGACGAGGACGATGATCAGCGTCATCGGCGCCTTCGCCCACCCTCTGCGCTGGACGTGCGGCTCCCGCGGGCCGGCCTCGGGCAGGCTGCTCTCGGCGGGCGGGGTCTCGCCCGGCGGTACCGAGCCCCCGGGCTCCAGTCCGGTGGTGCGTTCTGGTTCCGGATCGGGGTTCACATGACTCATGTCTGCCGAGTCCCCAGGACACGCCCACATCATCAACCGATCACGACTTCCCCGTTCCCGGTACCGAACACGCTCCGCTGGGCTAGATTCGAGCACCGCCGACACAGAGCCGATCGGCGGTGTGACCCTCCGTACACCCAGGAGCAGCGCATGCGCGACGTGGCCCTCGCTCCCGTCGTTTCCCCGCCGCTCACCGGCGGTCTCGCCGACAGCGTCTTCGCCACCGCGGAGCGCAGTCCGACCCTGCCGGTGCTCGCGTACCGCGTGGACACCGCCGCCACCGTGTGGCAGGAGGTGACGGCCGTCGAGCTGCGGGACGAGGTGGTGGAACTGGCCAAGGGGCTGGTCGCCGCCGGGATCTCGCCGGGCCACCGGGTGGCCCTGATGTCCCGCACCCGCTACGAGTGGACCGTCTTCGCCCACGCGCTGTGGGCCGTCGGCGCCGAGATCGTGCCGATCCATCCGGCCTCCTCACGCGACCAGGTCGAGTGGATCCTGCGGGACGCCGGCTGTGTGGCCATGGTCGTGGAGGACGATCAGGGCGTCATGACCGTCGGCACGGTGTGTGCCGGGCTGCCCCGGCTGCGCCATGTCTGGCAGCTGGACGCGGGCGCGGTGTCCGAACTCGTCCGGCAGGGCGCGGTCGTGCCGTACACCACGGTGGAGTCGCTGCGCCGGATCGTGCTGCCGGACGCCACGGCGGCGGTCGTCTACACCTCCGGTACCACCGCACGCCCCCAGGGCTGTGCGCTGAGCCACCGGGGTCTGGCCCACCCGTGCGACACCTACCTGGCCGGCTGGTTGCACACCGCCGCTCCGCCGGGCGTGCAGCCGTCCGTGCTGGCGTTCCTGCCGTTCTCCCATGTGTACGGCCTCATGATCATGCTGGTGTGCGTGCGCGGCGGTGCCCTGATGGCGCACGAGCCGGAGCTGACCGAGGCGTCACTGTCGTCGGCGCTGACCACCTTCCGGCCGACGTATCTGTACGGCGTGCCGTCGCTGTTCGAGAAGCTCTACAAGAAGTTCCTGCGGGCGGCCGGGCAGGTGGGCCGGGGTGCCCTGTTCGAGCGGGCCGCGCAGACCGCGCGGGACTTCGCCCAGGCCCAGGAGCGCCACCGGCTGGGCACCGGGCCGGGGCCGGGGCTCGAGCTGAGGCTGCAACACGCCCTGTACGAGCGCACGGTGTACCGCAGGCTGCGCGCGGCGCTCGGCGGGCGGGTGGTGCGCGGCACCTCCGGCGGTTCCCCGCTCAGCCGCGACCTGACCCTGTTCTACGAGGGCATCGGGGTGTTCGTGCACGACGGTTACGGCCTCACCGAGACCTCCGGCGGGATCACGATGCAGCCGCTCGGCCGGGAGAAGGCGGGTACGGTCGGCCGGCCGCTGCCGGGCACCGAGGTCCAGGTGGCCGACGACGGGGAGATCCTGGTGCGCGGGCCGTCGGTGTTCCAGGGCTATGTCGGCGACGAGGCGGCGACGCGGGCCGTGCTGCGCGGCGGCTGGCTGGCCACCGGGGACATCGGGCGGCTGGACTCCGAGGGCTATCTGACGATCACCGGGCGCAAGAAGGACGTCATCGTCACCAGCGGCGGCAAGAGTGTCGCCCCGGCCCCGCTGGAGCAGCGGCTGCGCATGCACCCGCTCGTCCACCAGGCCGTCGTGATCGGCGACAACCGGCCCTGCGTCGGCGCCCTGATCACCCTGGACCCGGAGTTCCTGGCCGACTGGCGGGCCACCCTGGCGCTCCAGAGCGACAGTCCGGGCCGGGAGGCCCGCGAGGAGAACGCGCTGCGGGAGGAGATCGCGCGGGCCGTCGCCTCGGCGAACGCCGCGGTGTCCCGCGCGGAGTCGATCAGGGTCTACCGTGTCCTGCAGGAGCCGTTCGCCGCGGACAACGGACTGCTCACGCCGTCGTTGAAGCTGCGCCGGGACGTGATCGTGCGGCACTACGCCGCCGAGATCGACGCGATGTACCTGGCGCGGTCCCGGGCGGCGCGCGGTCCGCAGGAGCCGGCGGACTGGGACGAGCCGGACGACGTCTTCCGCTGAGGGGGTGGAGCACAGGGACCGCGGGCCGGGGCGGACGGATAGCCCGCGCGGGGACGGGAACCCGCAAGCACAGAAGCAGACCAGCACCTACGACCGTCCTGGTCCGGGGATCCGCCAGGGCCCTGACCGGCCGGGACCGGGGAATGCGAGATGGCGACGGAGCCGCGTTGGGACGAGACACCGTCCGCGGAGGACAGGTACGAGCGCACCTTCTCCTTCGCGGGTGAGCTGCGCAATGTCACGGAGGCGCGGCTGGCCGCGGAGGACTTCCTGTGCGCGCTCGCCACACGGTCGCCGCCGGCCGCGCACGAGTACTGGGACGACATCCTGCTGGTGGTGACGGAGCTGGCCGCCAACGTGATCCAGTACGCGCCCGGGCCGTTCGGTCTGCGGATGCGCCGCACCTTCGACGGCGTGCACGTGACGATGCGCGACACGAGCACGACCAGGCCGGAGCCGCGGCCCTTCCACCCGCGCACGGGCGGCGGCGGCATCGGCTGGCATCTGGTGCAGACCCTGTGCACGCAGGTCAGCGTGGTCGTCCACGACGAGGGCAAGGACGTCCACGTGTTCCTGCCCTGGTGACCACATCACGTGTACGACGTGTACCTGTGCGACAACCGGTTACTCCCACCGGAGTGGGGGCATGCTGGTGCCCACGCGTTCGTGTGCCCGTCACGCCCAGCTGGCGGAACGGCTGGGCCACGGTGGGATCGAAGGTGCTGCGCATCGGTCCAGGGCACACCAACGGCGTCGAGTCGGACCGCCTGGAGCCGCAGAGAGGAATGAACACCGTGACACGACCCAGGATCCTGGTGGTTGGCGCAGGCTTCGCCGGCGTCGAGTGCGTCCGCCGCCTCGAACGGAAGCTCGCTCCCGCCGAGGCCGACGTCACCCTGGTGACGCCGTTCTCCTATCAGCTGTATCTGCCGTTGCTGCCCCAGGTCGCCTCCGGGGTGCTCACGCCGCAGTCGATCGCCCTCAGCCTGCGCCGCAGCAAGAAGTACCGCACCCGGATCCTGCCGGGCGGCGCCGTCGGGGTGGACCTGAAGGCGAAGGTGTGTGTCGTCCGCACCATCACCGACAAGATCGTCAACGAGCCGTACGACTACATCGTGCTGGCACCCGGCAGCGTGACCCGTACCTTCGACATCCCGGGGCTGACCGAGCACGCCTTCGGGATGAAGACCCTCGCCGAGGCGGCCTACATCCGCGACCACGTCATCACACAGCTCGACCTCGCGGACGCCAGCGACGATCCGGCCGAGCGGGCCGCGCGACTGCAGTTCGTGGTGGTCGGCGGCGGATACGCGGGCACCGAGACCGCCGCCTGTCTGCAACGGCTGACGCACGCCGCCGTCACCCGCTACCCGCGGCTGGACCCCGGCCTGATCAAGTGGCATCTGATCGACATCGCGCCCAAGCTGATGCCGGAGCTGGGCGACAAGCTCGGCCGCAGCGCCCAGGAGATCCTGGGGCGGCGCGGCATCGACGTGTCGCTCGGCGTGTCGATCGACAAGGCCGGGGCGGAGGAGGTCACCTTCACCGACGGCCGGGTGGTGCCGACGCACACGCTGATCTGGACGGCGGGGGTGGTGGCGAGCCCGCTGATGGCCACGCTCGGCGCGGAGACGGTCCGCGGCCGGCTGGCGGTCACCCCGCAGATGTGCCTGCCCGGCCACGACGGGGTGTTCGCGCTCGGCGACTCGGCCGCCGTACCGGACCTGGCCAAGGGCGACGACGCGGTCTGCCCGCCCACCGCGCAGCACGCCATGCGCCAGGGCAAGAAGGTCGCCGACAACGTCATCGCGACCCTGCGCGGCCAGTCGATGCAGCCGTATGTGCACAAGGACCTGGGTCTCGTCGTCGACCTCGGCGGCAAGGACGCCGTGTCCAAGCCGCTCGGCGTCGAACTGCGCGGGGTACCGGCCCAGGTGGTGGCCCGCGGCTACCACTGGTCGGCGCTGCGCACCAACGTCGCGAAGACCCGGGTGATGACCAACTGGCTGCTGAACTCGCTCGCGGGCGACGATTTCGTCCGCACCGGCTTCCAGGCCCGCAAGCCGGCCCGTCTGAAGGACTTCGAGTTCACCGACGCGTATCTGTCCCCGGAACAGGTGCGGGCACAGGTGGAGGGGGCGGCGGCGGAGAACCTCTGATGTGACGCGGATCACCGAAGGCCGCCGATCACTTCCCGGCGGATCGGCGGTCCTACCCGGTGATCAGCACACGTCACACGGATGGGACACACCACCATGGCCGAGAAGACCGCCAAGGGCCCGGCGAGCTACTTCCCCTCGATCGAGAAGAAGTACGGCCGGCCGGTCGCGGAGTGGCAGGAGCTGATCCGTTCCTCGCCGCTGACGAAGCACATGGCACTGGTGGGCTGGCTGAAGTCCGAGCACGGTCTCGGACACGGACACGCCAATGCCCTGGTGGCCGCCACGCTGGCCGGGGGCAAGTAGCCCGGGCCGTCGTGCGATGCTGGACCGTAGATCCATTTCGGGCACGGGAGAGAGCGCGGCGGCGTGGGCACAGCGGGACGGCCGGGGCGGGTACGGATGTGGGACCGGCTCGCGGCCTCCGATCCCGGTCTGCTCAGACTCACCGCCGGACTGCGCACGGTCACCGCGATCGCGCTCACCCTCGCCGTCCTGGCCGCCCTGCGGGTGCCGGTGCCGCAGCTGGTCGCCGGTGCCATGGCGGCGATGGTGTCGACCTTCGCCATCCGGGAGAAGCAGCGCGCCCCGCAGGCCGTGACGCTCGCGCTGGGGCTGCCGGTGGCGCTGGCCTCGGTGTCGCTGGGCGCGGTGCTGCACCAACTGGTCGTCGTCGGCGACCTGTTCTTCGTCGTCCTGATCTTCTGCGCGGTCTACGGCCGCAGGTTCGGCGACCGCGGTACCGCGCTGGGCCTGATCGGCTTTCAGGTCTACTTCCTGTCCCTGTTCGTGCGCGCGACCGCCACCGCGCTGCCCGCGCTGTACGGGGTCATCTGTGTGGCGTTCGCGTGCAGCGCCACCGCCCGGTTCGTGCTGCTGCCGCAGACCCCGGCGGGCACCCTGGACCGGCTGCGGCGGGCGTTCCGGGCCCGGCTCGCCCAACTGATCTCCGTGCAGGCCGAGCTGCTGGACGCCGGCCCCGACGACGTGGACAAGGTCCTGGACGACCTGCGCGCCGCCACCGCGCGGCTGCACGAGACGGCGCTGATGATCCAGGGACGGCTGGAGGACGGCACCTCCGACACGGCGGTGGCCCGGCTGCTGCAGCGCCGGGTCGCCGACGCCGAGATCGCCGCCGAGCGGCTCGGCCTGCTGCTGCTCACCGCGCGCAGCGCCGAGCGGACCGACACCCTCACCCTGCATCTGCCGGGCGCCGCGCTGCCCTCCGGCGGTGGGCTGCCCGTGCGGGACGAGGCGACGGAGGCGCTGCGCCGGGACCTGCAGGCGCTGCGGCTGCTGATGCTGCGGCCGGTAGGCGAGGCCAGGGGCACCGCGCTCGCCCAGGTGCGCAACCGGCTGCTCGGCTACCGCGACGAGGAGAACCTGCCCAAGGCAGCCCCGGCGGTGCAGGACGTCTTCCGCGGGCTCGGCGAGGCCGCCCGTGCCGCGCTGGGTCTGCGGCTGGCGCTGGACGGGCCGCAGGACGACTCCGACGACAGCCCGGCGACGACCCGCTCGCGCGAGGAGCTGGACGCGGAGGACGCCGCGATCGAGGCGGGCGAGGAGCGGGAGGCGGAGGAGCCGGAGCCGTCGGGGCTCCGGCGGCCCACGACACGGGCCGCGGTCCAGGTGGCCGTCGGCTCCGCGCTGGCCATCGCGGGCGGTGAGCTGCTGTCCAGTCAGCGCTGGTACTGGGCGGTGCTGACCTGCTGGATCGTCTTCATCAACACGGCATCGACCGGCGAGATCCTGGTGAAGGGCTACCGGCGGCTGCTGGGCACGGTCCTCGGCGTGGTGGCCGGAATCGGCCTGGCGGGCCTGGTCGGTCAGCACACCTGGACGGCGTTCGCACTCGTGCTGGTGTTCATCTTCGCGATGTTCTACACGGCGCCGCTGTCGTACACGCTGATGTCGTTCTTCGTCACGGCGATGCTGGGGCTGCTGTACACACTGCTGAACACCTACAGCACGGCGGTGCTGGTGCTGCGGGTGGAGGAGACGGCTCTCGGTGCGGCCTGCGGGGTGGTCGCGGCGGCGGTGGTGCTGCCGGTCCACACCGACCGCCGGACCAACGAACTCCTCGTCACGGTCCTGAACCGGCTCGCGGAGGTCACGCGGGCCGCCGTCGACCAGTTGAGCGGCGGAGCGGGCGCCGATCTGGTGGAGCAGGCGCGCGATCTGGACCAGGCGCTGGCCGATCTGCGGGCGGCCACCCAGCCGCTGACGCATCCGATCACCCCGCTGCGCTCACGCCGCGACACCGCCCGGTACGTGGTGGCACTGCTGGAGACGTGCGCCTACCACGGTCGCTCGCTCGCGGCCACGGCCGAGCTGCTGCCGACGCATCCGTCGATCGCGGCGGACCCCCGGCTGCGCGGGGCGTGCGGGCGGATCGTCCACAACATCGAGGCGATCGCCGCGCATGTGGAGGACTCCAGGGCCACGGCGGAGATGGAGACCGGCCCCAGCATCGCCTCGATGCTGGAGCCGGGAACCCTGCGCACCCCGCGCTACGGCCGGGTCACCGACCGGGTGCTGCGCCATCTGCAGCGGCTGGACGAGGCGGTGTCGGGCCTCGCCCGGCCGCTGGGCCTCGCCACGGGAACGGCCCGGCAGACGCGATGACGCCGCGCCGCCCGCGCGCTCAGACCGGGGTGGTCCCGCCGGGGCGCCGCCCCAGTGCCTCGTCGCGGACACGGGCGCAGCTGCGGCTGATCAGCCGGGAGACGTGCATCTGGGAGATGCCCAGCCGGTCGGCGATGCGGCTCTGCGTCATGTCCTCGAAGAAGCGCATGTAGAGGATGGCCCGCTCCCGCTCCGGCAGCCGGCGCAGCCCCTCCCGGGCCGCCTCGCGGTCCACCACGACGTCGTACGAGGCGTCCGCCGCGCCGAGGGTGTCGGCGAGGCTGTAGCCGTCCTCCCCGGTGGACAGTTCGGCGTCCAGGGACAGCGTGCTGAAGCTCTCCAGCGCCTCCAGGCCCGCGGTGACGTCCTCCTCGCTGAGGCCGGTGTGCCCGGCGATCTCGGCGACGCTGGGTTCGGGGCTGCCGGGGTTCTGGGTGAGTTCCCGGCGGGCCACCCGCACCCGGTTGCGCAGTTCCTGCACCCGGCGGGGCACCCTGAGGGCCCACATCCGGTCCCGGAAGTGCCGCTTGACCTCGCCGGTGATGGTCGGCACGGCGTAGCTCTCGAAGGCCCCCCGGGAGGGGTCGAAGCGGTCGATGGCCTTCACCAGCCCGAGCGCGGCCACCTGCCGCAGATCCTCGACGGACTCGCCCCGGTCGCGGAAGCGCCCGGCGATCCGGTGGGCCATGGGCAGCCAGGCGGTGACGAGTTCGTCGCGTACGGCGTCCCGCTCGGGGCCGTCGTCCAGTTCCGCCAGCCGGGCGAACAGCTTCACGGTGTCCGGGGCGTCGTCATGGGGCCGCCGGGCGGATGTCGCGGCGGCCGCGGTCGTGGTGGGCGTGCCGGGACGGCTTGTCGACATGTCGGTCAGCATGCGGAATCGCTCCTGAACGTGGTTTCAGGGCACACGGCCGGAACGAGGTTCGTGGCCTGGCCCGAACGGTGGTGTCAGGGTTCGCCGCGGGTCGGCCGCCCGGTCCACCAGGAGGGGACCCAGGGCGGTCGTACGGTTCCCGCTGGGCGCGCGCCTCCGGTCCGAAGCACGAAACTCCGCCTGCCCCCGGCGCCAAGGAGCAAACACCGCGGGGGCGGAACTTCCCGCCCGGGTTCAGCGCAGCGGTACGACGGCCGTGATGCGCTTGCCCCCGCAGGGCAGCTCCGCCACCCGCACGTCCCGGGCCAGCCGGCACACGATGGGCCAGCCGCGACCGCCGGGCCGGGCGCGGCCGCGCTCGTCGACGGGCGCGACGGCCACCGGCAGTTCGTCGCTGCCGTCGCTGACCGACACGCGTACGCCGGCGGAGTCGACGTCCACGTCGAAACCGGTGATGCCGCCGCCGTGCAGGATGGCGTTGGTGGTGAGTTCCGAGGTGACGAGCAGGGCGTCCTCCATGGCCTCGGCACCGCAGCGGACGGCGTGGGTCCGGCAGCGTTCGGCGACCACTCGCTGCACCGTTCTGCGGGCGTCGGCCGGCCGGCGCGGCAGCCGGCGGCACGGTTCCCGCAGCGTCGTGGAGGAGCTGGTCCGGTGCTTGTCGAGCATCCCTTCCTCCCTGAACGGTGCCCGGGTGCATGACTCTCCCCTTCCGGCTGACCCCTGGCGGCGCCGTCAAACACGTTCGGTGCCGTTGCCATCACCGCGGACCGGGCGGGTACTCGAGCGGTATGACCGATGTCGTGGACGCGGACGAGTTGTTGCGGCGCATTCAGCGCGGCCGGGAGCGGGCGGCGGAGGAGGAGCGGGCCTGGCGGGAGCGCGCGCACAGCCTGGCGGCGACGGATCCGGACGGGGCGCGGGAGGCCGCGGGGCGGGCGCGGGCGTTCGAGGCGGTGCTGCGGGTCCTGGAGGAGATCGTCAGCCCGGGCCGGCCACCGACTGCGACGGAAGGCGTGAAACAGGTCACGTGACCCGCTTCTGGCTTCCTGAACGCCCACCAGATGGTTTATCTTTCATACATACGTGATGCCGGAGCGGACCGGAGCCGTCCTTCCTCCCTCCCCGCGTCACCGCATACGGCCCTGGCTGGTCTCCCCCGTCCAGCCAGGGCTTTTTCCTGCCCGGAAACCGGCGGCGGACCGGAAGGGCGGCGAGGAAATCCGCGTCCTTCGAGGTGCCCGCGGCGACGGCAGCGGCTGAAATGGGCTGAGAGGAAAGCACCCGAACCGCCTCCGGCGAGGAGCCCCGCGCCATGACCAAAGCGATAAAACTGCTGACCGCCCTGCCGCAGAAGCAGCGCGAGCGCCTGATGGAGCTGGCCAAGGAGATCTCGTTCCCGGAGGACACACGCATCTTCGAGGCGGGCGGCACGGCCGACCGGTTCTGGGTGATCCGGTCGGGCGCGGTCCACCTGGACACCCAGGTCACCTCCCGGCAGCGGGTGACGGTGGCCACGCTCGGCGCGGGCGACCTGCTCGGCTGGTCCTGGCTGTTCCCGCCGTACCAGTGGGACTTCGGCGCGGTGGCCTTCAGCAACGTACGCGCCTACGAGTTCGACGGGCCCTCGGTGCTCGCGCTGTCCGTGGAGGATCCGCTGCTCGGGCTCTCGCTGGTGCGGACGGTGGCCGAGATCCTCGCCCACCGCCTGGAGACGACCCGGGGCAAGCTGATGGACCAGTACGCCATCCAGCGCCGCACCGGTCTGCTGTAGCTCAGATCCGGTACCGGCGCAGCGCCGGCGCCGCGGCGGTCAGGGCCAGCATCACCACGACGACCAGGGCGCCGCCACCCGCGACGGCGGCGCGCGGGCCGAACGCCGAACCCGCCGTACCGTGCAGCACGTCGGCCAGGCGCGGGCCGCCCGCGACGACCACGGTGAACACGCCCTGCATCCGGCCGCGCATCTCGTCGGTCGCCGCCGACAGCAGGATCGCGCCGCGGAACACCATCGAGACCATGTCGGCGACACCGGCCGCGGCGAGGAAGGCCAGGGCCACCCAGAGGTTGCCGCTCAGCCCGAACCCGGCGACGGCCACGCCCCAGCCGACGACCGCCCCGATGACCATCCAGCCGTGCCGGCGGGCCCGTGAGAACGCCCCGGAGAACAGGCCGCCGAGCACCGCGCCGACCGGGATGCCGGCGAACAGCGCGCCGAGCGCGAGCCCTTCGCCCCAGGAGTCGTACGTCTGCGCGGCCAGCTGCGGGAACAGGGCGCGGGGCATGCCGAACACCATGGCGACGATGTCGGCGAGGAAGGACAGCAGCAGCACCTTGTGCCGGGAGAGGTACTGGAACCCGGCCGCTATCTCGCGCACCCCGGCCCGGCGGGCGGCGACCTCGCCGAGCGGCGGCAGCGGGGGCAGCCGGAAGACGGCCCACACGGTCACGCACAGAGCCAGCGCGTCGATCAGGTACAGCTCGGGCAGCCCGATGACGGGGATGAGCACACCCGCGAGCAGCGGGCCCGCCACCAGGCCGGTCTGCATCACCGTGGAGCCGAGCGCGTTGGCTGCCGGCAGTTCCTCGGCCGGGACGAGCCGGGCGATGGAGGCGTTGCGGGCGGGCGCGTTGAGACCGAAGAACGCCTGCTGGAGGGCGAGCAGCAGCATCAGTACGACGACCGAGTCCAGCCCGGTGGCGGCCTGCGCCCAGAACAGCAGCGAGGTCACCGCGATGCCGGAGTTGGTGACCAGCAGCAGCTTGCGGCGGTCCACGGTGTCGGCGACCGCCCCGCCCCACAGCGCGAACGCCACCATGGGCAGGAGGCCGGCCAGGCTCGCGTACCCGACCCACGCCGAGGAGTGCGTGATGTCGTAGATCTGCTTGGGCACGGCGACGGCGGTGAGCTGGCTGCCGACGGCGGTGACGATGGTCGACGTCCACAGGCGCCGGTAGGCGGGGATGCGCAGGGGACGGGTGTCCATCGCCCAGCGGCGCCAGCCGCGCCGGGGCGGGGCCGGCGCGTCCGACGCATCCGTCGCGGGGGCGGGTTCGGTGGTACTGCTCTCGCTCGTGTCCACGGGTGTCCTGGTGATGTCCTGTTGCCGACAGAGGTTGCTCGCTACATCTTTTCAATTCGAGAGCCTAACTATCTCGGCGACCCGTGTGCACACGGTTTGTTCAGGATCCGGCGACGAGCGTGACCCCCAGCGCCAGCATGGTGACCGCGACCAGGCAGTCCAGGGCCCGCCAGGCCGCCGGCCGGGCCAGGAAGCCGCCGAGCAACCGGGCACCGAAGCCGAGCGCGGCGAACCAGCACAGGCTGGCGAGCGCCGCGCCGAGCCCGAAGGTCCAGCGCAGGGCACCCCGGTCGGCGGCGAGGGAACCGAGCAGGAACACGGTGTCCAGGTAGACGTGCGGGTTGAGCCAGGTCATCGCCAGACAGGTGAGCACCGCCCGGCGCCGGGATCCGGCGGCCTCCCCCTCGGCGCTCAGTCCGGCCGTACCCGGCCTGAGGACCCGGCGGGCGGCGAGGGCTCCGTAGCAGACCAGGAAGACACCGCCGACGATCCCGACCGCACGGACCGCGCCCGGCCACGCCACCACGACGGCCCCGACCCCGCCGACGCCGAGAGCGATCAGCACCGCGTCGGACAGGGCGCAGATGCCCACCACCGCGAGAACCGCGTCCCGGCGCACCCCCTGCCGCAGGACGAAGGCGTTCTGGGCGCCGATGGCGACGATCAGGGACAGGCCGGCGCCGAATCCGGCGACCGCGGCGGTCAGGGCGTGGTTCATGCCCCCGAACCTAGGAAACCGGCCCCTCCCAAGTCCAGCTAATGATCCTTACGTATCCTTAGCAGACGTGATGACGGATATCCCCCTGGACCAGGTGCGCACCCTGCTCGCCGTGGTGGACGAGGGCACCTTCGACGCCGCCGCGGCGGCCCTCCACGTGACCCCGTCGGCGGTCAGCCAGCGGGTCAAGGCCCTGGAACAGCGCACCGGCCGGGTGCTGCTGCAGCGCACCAAGCCGGTGCGGCCCACGGAGTCGGGCGCGGTGCTGGTGCGGTACGCGCGGCAGCTCGCCCGGCTGGAGCGGGACGCCCGGGGCGAGCTGGGGCTGAGCGGTGCCGGAGAGCCGACGCGGGTCTCGGTGGCGGTGAACGCGGACTCGCTGGCGACCTGGTTCCTGCCGGCGCTGACCCGGGTGGCGGGGCTCTGCTTCGAACTGCACCGGGAGGACGAGGACCACACGGCGGCCCTGCTGCGCGAGGGCCTGGTCATGGCGGCGGTGACCACCGCCCCCGACCCGGTGCCGGGCTGCACCGTGCGGCCGCTCGGACGGATGCGCTATCTGCCCGTCGCCACACCGGAGTTGAGCCGCACCCGGATCGGCGAACGGCCCCTCGCGGACGCCCTGCCCGAGGCGCCCGTCGTGGTCTTCGACCGCAAGGACGACTTCCAGGACGCCTTCGTACGGCGGCTGGGCAGCGGGTCCGCGAGCCGGCTCAGGCACCATGTGCCCACCTCCGAGGGCTTCCTGGACGCGGTGGCCGCGGGACTCGGCTGGGGCATGGTGCCGGAGGTCCAGGCGCAACCGCTGCTGGCCGACGGGCGGCTGGTGCTGCTCGCGCCCGGCACCTGGATGGACGTCACGCTGCACTGGCAGCAGTGGAAGCTCGACTCCCCCGCGCTGGCGGCGCTGGCCGATGCGGTGACGGCGACGGCGGCCGAGGCGCTGCGCCGCTGACCGGAGCGTCACGTTCCAGCCGTTTCGCACCACCGCGAGCGCCCCGCGCCGTACGGTGGTCGCGCGGTGGCGCGGCGCTCGGCGGTCCACCCGGCCCTCGCTCCCGACTCCGCGCCACCGGTGCCCGGTCTGGCACGGGTCTTCTCGGCCCGGTGGCCCGCCTGTTGAGCGCGTGCGGCTCGAGACGGGCCGTACGCGCGCCCGTGACCGGATCGCGCCGTCACACGATCCCCTGCCGGCTGCGCCGTTTCACACCGTCCCGTCCGGTCACCCGAGTCCGACGTACGCATTCGACAGGCACGGACGACTTCGATCCGATCCAGGAGACTTCCATGGACAACTGGCGCGACCATGCCGCGTGCCGTCACGAGGATCCCGACCTGTTCTTCCCCATCGGCACGACGGGGCCGGCGCAGGTGCAGGCGCAGCACGCCAAGGCGGTCTGCGGGCACTGCCCCGTCCGGGAGCAGTGTCTGGACTGGGCGCTGGAGACGGGGCAGGGAATCGGCATCTGGGGCGGGACGACCGAGCCGGAGCGCCGGGCGCTGCGCCGTCGCGCCCGCACCCGTCCGCGCTCCGGCTGACCGGGAACCCCAGGTGCCCGTACGCCCGGCCGGCCGGGACACCCGCGGGCCCCGGCCTCAGCGGCTCCCGCGGCGCAGGGTCCCCCACTCCCGCTCCTGCCGGGTCACCTCGGTCCTCGCCGCGTCGATCACCTCGTCGGCGATCCAGCACAACGGCTCGGCGTCGGTCACGAGCGGCTCGTTGTCGGGGCCCCGGGCCGTCTCCCTGCCCCGCAGGACCCAGGGACGTACGCCGGGTCCCTTGTCGTGCGGCAGGTGCGCGTAGTCGTACAACCGGCGCGCCACCCACAGCTCCACCGGGCGGTCCTCCCACCACTGCTCCACGTCGAGCGGACTGGCGGACAGCCCGGGCATGGGTACGCCGGTGAGGTCGTCGGTGCTGGAGACGTCGGCGAGGTCGGTGCCCGGCCCCCGGGACCAGCGCACGTACAGGCCCCGGTGCCTCTCCACCAGGCGGGCCACCTCGGCGAGCGTGGACAGGACCGGCAGGTCCTCCTCTGCTCCCATGCCACGACCTCCCTCGACTGCGCCGCGGGACCGGAG
The DNA here is from genome assembly GCF_053598395.1 of Streptomyces sp. NPDC001135. Lineage (NCBI taxonomy): Bacteria > Bacillati > Actinomycetota > Actinomycetes > Kitasatosporales > Streptomycetaceae > Streptomyces > Streptomyces sp. NPDC001135. The sequence goes on from NZ_JBSFKD010000030.1 coordinate 18,978, forward strand.
TACCCCTGGCGGGCGCGGGGAATCGGAAGCGATCAGGTGTCGTCGGCGGGCGGCCCCGCCGCGGGCAGCCGCAGCGTGAAGACCGCGCCCCCGCCGGGCGCGCTCGCGGCCTCGGCCGTGCCGCCGTGGGCGGCGACCAGGTGCCGCACGATCGGCAGACCGAGGCCGCTGCCACCGGTGCGCCGGCTGCGGGACTTCTCGGCGCGCCAGAACCGGTCGAAGACGTGCGGCAGGTCCTCGGGCGCGATGCCCGTGCCGGTGTCGGCGACGGTGAGAACGGCATCCGGGCCGTCCCGGCGGGCGGTGAGGGTGACCGTGCCGTCGGCCGGGGTGTGCCGCAGCGCGTTGGAGACCAGGTTGCCGAGGGCCTGCCGCATCCGTACCGGGTCGGCGTCCATCCAGGCGGCGGCGTCGGCCTCGGTGCGCAGGGCGACCCCGGCGGCGTCGGCTGCGACCCGGTGGGCGGCGGCGACCTGGTCCAGCAGATCACCGGCGGGCAGCGGCTCGCGGTGCAGCCGCAGGGTGCCGGCGTCGGCGGCGGCGAGGTCCTGCAGGTCGTCGATGATCCGCTGCAGCACGAGCGCCTCCTCGTGCAGCGAGTCCAGCAGGGGCGGGTCGGGTTCGACGACCCCGTCGCGGACGACCTCCAGCCAGCCGCGGATGTTGGTGAGCGGGCTGCGCAGCTCGTGCGCGATGTCGCTGACCATCGCCTTGCGCTGGGCCTCCAGGCGTTCGCGGCGCTCGGCCAGGTCGTTGAAGGCCTCGGCGAGGATGCCGGTCTCGTCCCGGGTGGTCACCGGCACCCGTACGTGCAGTTCGGGCGGCTGCTGCGCGGCCTCGGTCAGCGCGCGCAACGGCCGTACCAGCCGGATCGCGACGACGGCGGTCACGGCGACGGTGACGGCGAGGACCAGGCCGGCCGCACCGATCACCTTGGCCTTGTTCGCCGGCGACATGTCGAAGCGGGAGGGGCTCTGGTCGCCGATACCGAGGAACAACTCGGCCATCGGGGCGGTGTAGGGCTCCAGTTGGGTACGCCGGGCGGTCAGGACGCAGTGCTGGGCGGCCCGCGCCGTGGCCTCCTTGCCCGCCTTGGCGTACTTGGCGATGAGATAGCCGCCGCCGAAGGGGTCCTTGCCGCTGGGGTCGAAGGTGAGGAACATCGGCCCGCTGAGGTCCAGGCCGGCCTGCCTCAGGCAGGGCCGTGCCAGGTCCGACAACTCCTCCAGGGCCTTCCGCTCGGTCGGCGTGGGCGTGTTCAGCTGTCCGTCCTCGCACACCGACGCGCCGACGGCGGCGGGATCGGTGCCGTCCGCGGTGGCGACCACCGGCCGCCCGCTCGCGGTCCGTGCGACGGTGGGCCGCAGGCCGTAGCGCTCGTAGCACTGCTTGCGCCGGGCGGCCAGCGCGTCCAGTCGCGCTCGTTCCTTCGCCGGGAGCCGGTAGGGGCCGACCACGCGCGGGTCGATGCCGCTGAGCTGGGCGCCGGTCTCGCTGTAGGTGTCGGTGCGCAGCGGGTCGACGGTGGCGGCGGGCCGGGGCGGCAGCGGGGTGCCGCGGGGCGCGGAGTCGGCGACGAGGGTGCGGTCGGCGGTGGTGAGCGCGATCCGGCGTCCGGTCACGGCCGCCAGGTCCCGCACGGTGCGCCGCACGTCCCTCCAGTCGGCGTGGGTGGCGGCGTACCCGCTGAGCCGGGCGAGGATGCTGTTGTCCGCCGCGAGGTCCTGGCCCTGTTCCTCCTTCAGGGCGCTGGTGGTGGTGGTCACCGCGAGCCAGGCGGTGGCGGCCACGGAGCAGACGGCGATCAGGGCGGAGACGGACAGCAGCCGGACGAGCAGCCGTTTGCGCAGCGGGATCCGGCGTTTCGTCCGGTCCGCCGGTGGCCGGCGCTTCACGGCCGCGCGCCGCTCAGCTTGTAGCCGACCCCGAACACGGTCAGCAGCCGTGCCGGGCGGCGCGGGTCGGTCTCGACCTTGCGGCGCAGGTTCATGATGTGCACGTCGACGGCCCGCTCGGTGGAGGCCCGGTCGAAGCCGCGGGTGCAGTGCAGCAACTGCCGCCGGGTGAAGACCCGTTCCGGTTCCCCGGCCATGGCCAGCAGGATCTGGAACTCGGCGGGCGTGCACTCCACCGGTACGCCGTCGCAGCGGACCTCGTGCCGCACGGGGTCGACGCTGATCCCGGCCGCCCGTACGACGGGGTCGTCGTCCCGGGTGCCGACGCCGCGCCCGCTGCGTCTGAGGACCGTGCGGATGCGGGCCATCAGCTCGCGCGGGCTGTACGGCTTGGTCATGTAGTCGTCGGCGCCCAGTTCCAGGCCGCGCAGCAGGTCGTCCTCCGCGGAGCGGGCGGTGAGCATGACCACCGGGATGTCCGGGGCGTCGCCGCCGCGCAGCGCCCGGCACACGCCGAAGCCGTCGACGACCGGCAGCATCAGGTCCAGGACGACGAGGTCGGGCCGGAGCCGGCGGGCGGCGTCGAGCGCGGCGGCGCCGTCGTGCACCACCGTGGCGGTGTGCCCCTCGGCCAGCAGGGAGCGGCGGATCAGTTCGGCCTGCTTCTCGTCGTCCTCGGCGACCAGTACATGTGCGCACACGAGTTCGGATCCTAGGCGGCTCGGCCGGCGAGCCAGTCGGCGTACCCCATGACGGCGACCGGATGCCGGGCCGGGCCGAGGGCGCGCAGCAGTTCCTTCACGACGGTCCTGGCGACGCTGACGCAGCCGTGCGTGGGTCCGCCGTGGTCGGCGTGCGGCCAGACCCCGCCGCCGTGCTCCGGGCCGAGGGGCCGGGTCCGGTCCGGGGGCGAGGTGCCGGGCCCGCGGTTGTGGTCGACGGCGACGACGTGGTCGAAACAGCCGTCGAGCGGTTCGCGGGTGTGGCCGCCGAGTGGGGAGCGCGGGCCGCCGAGCACGTGAGGGGCGCTCCAGCCGTCGCGCGCGTTGCGGGCGGGCCGTGCGGTGCCCGCCTGCCGGCCCGTGGCGGTGCGTTCGTGCAGGACGACCGTGGAGAGCGGGGAGTTCTTCCCGCGCCCGGTGACGACGACGGCCCGCGCGCACCGCCCGGGTGTCGCCGCCGGCCTTCCGGGACCGAGGCCGGGTATGCCCCGGGGCGCCTGCTCGGCCTGGACCTCGGGGGTGGCGGTCCGGGCCTCAGCGGTGGGGGGTGTCCGGCGCCCGGTCGCCCCGGCTCCGCCGCCGCAACCGGTGAGCAGCAGCGGGGAGGTCGGGACAGCGACGGCGGTTCTGCGACGGACCATGGTGCCGACCCTGGCCGACAGATGTGTGGAACCGGTCAGGGTTCAGGCGTTGTCCGGCTTGCCTGTGGTGTACAGCCAGGTGTGGAAGAGCGTGTCCAGCGACGTCCCGGAGATCCGCTCCGCCAGCCGCACGAACTGGGCCGTCGTCCCGTGGCCTCCCCGGTGTTCGCTCGCCCAGGCGCGCAGGATCCGGAAGAAGTGCCGGTCGCCGACGGCCTTGCGCAGTTCGTGCAGCGTCATCGCGCCGCGGGCGTAGACGGGCGTGTCGAAGATGTTCTCACCGCTGCCCGGGTCGCCGGGCGGGAAGGCCCACAGGTGGTCGCTCGCGGGGTGGGCGTAGAGGGCGTCGAAGGTCTCCTGGGCGCTGTCGCCGCCGTGCTGCTCGTCGTACAGCCACTCGGCGTAGGTGGCGAAACCCTCGTTGAGCCAGACGTCCTTCCAGGCGGTCAGCGAGACGGAGTCGCCGAACCACTGGTGGGCGCTCTCGTGGACGAGGGTGTCGATGTCGGGCGCGGAGTCGTAGAGCGGCCTGCTCTGGGTCTCCAGGGCGTAGCCGACGTCCGGGGCGTGGTCGACGATCGCGCCGGCGGAGCGGAACGGGTACGGCCCGAACAGGCTGCTCTCCCATTCCAGGACGGACGGCAGCTTCTTCAGCACCGGCGCGGCCCCGCTCGCCTCGCGCGGGTCGACGGCGTTGTACACGCGGATGCCGTCGTGGGTGGTGTACTGCTCGACCTTGAACGTTCCGACGGTGGCGGTGGCCAGGTAGGCGGCCATCGGCTGGGTCTCGCGCCAGTGGAAGGTCGTCCGCCCGTGTGCGGTGTGCTGTGCGAGCAGGACGCCGTTCGCGACGGCCGTGCGCCCCTGCGGGACGGTGATCGTGATGTCGTACGACGACTTGTCCTTGGGGTGGCTGTTCGCCGGGAACCAGGTCATCGCGCCCTGCGGCTCGCCCGCGACGAAGGCGCCGTCGTCGGTGGGGATCCAGCCGTCGGCGGAGTCGTCGGGGTCGGTGACCGGCTTCGGGGTGCCGCGGTAGGCGACAGCGACCCGGAAGTCCCTTCCCGCGCGCAGGGTGTGGCGCGGGGTGACGACGAGTTCCTGGCCGTCGCGCCGGAAGGCCGCGGGCAGGCCGTCGACGGTGACCGCGGTGACCTTCAGACCGGTGAGGTCGAGGTCGAAGCGGCTGAGGCTCCGGGTGGCGCGGGCCGCGAGCACGGCCCTGCCGTCGAGGTACTGGGCGTCGCTCTGGTAACGGAGCGTCAGGTCGTAGTGCCGGACGTGGTAGCCGCCGTTGCCGCTGAGCGGGAAGTAGGGGTCGCCTGCCCCGGCCGCGCCGGCCGTGCCCGCCGCGGGTCCGGTGGCGCCGACGAGTGCGGCCACGGCGACGGGGACGGTGGCGAGCACCGCCTCACGGCGCAGGACGGCGGTACGGCGCCGGGCGGGCTGTCTGCGCGGTGGCGTCACGGGCGCTCCTCGGGGGGTTGCGGGTGATCGGCTGGCCCACAGACTAGGGGCACCGGTGTCCGGGCCTCGCTCTTCTCACGGTCAAGTCTCCTGGCGTGGCCGTCCGGCGGACCGGGGGCCACCGGGTTACGCTCGCGTCACCGTCCGCCGTCCCGGGAGGGAGTGACGACCGTGAGTGTGCGTGTGCGCCGGATCTACGACGCACCCGAGTCCGACGACGGGCTGCGTGTGCTGGTCGACCGGTTGTGGCCGCGCGGCCTCGCCAAGGACGAGGCGCGTGTCGACGAGTGGCCCAAGGGCATCACGCCCTCCACCGAGCTGCGCAAGTGGTACCACGGCGGCGGCTCGTACGAGGAGTTCCGCCACCGCTACGAGGCGGAACTCGACGCTCCAGGGGCCGCCGAAGTCCTCGACGGCCTGCGCAGGGCGGCCCGCGGGAAGCGCGTGACCCTGCTGACCGCGTCCAAGAGACCGGAGCAGAGCCACGCGCAGGTGCTGCTGGAGCTGCTGAAGGGCTGAGCCTCAGCCCGTGTGCCGGGCCGCGTGCCGGCCCGCGGCCCGCCCCGAGAACAGGCAGCCGCCGAGGAACGTACCCTCCAGCGCGTTGTAGCCGTGCACCCCGCCGCCGCCGAAGCCGGCCACCTCGCCCGCCGCGTACAGCGCCTCGATCGGCGTGCCGTCGACGCCCAGGGCTCGGGAGTCGAGGTCGGTCTGGATGCCGCCGAGGGTCTTGCGGGTCAGCACGTGCAGCCGGACGCCGATGAGGGGGCCCGCGGCCGGGTCGAGGATGCGGTGCGGCGCGGCCACCCGGCCGAGCCGGTCGCCGATGTAGCGACGCGCGTTGTGGATGCCCTGGACCTGGGAGTCCTTGCTGTAGGGGTGGGTGATCTGCAGGTCGCGGGCCTCGATCTGGCGGCGCACCTCGGCCGCGTCCAGCAGCGGCTTGTCGGTGAGGGCGTTCATCTTCGCGACCAGTTGCTCCAGGTTGCCCGCGGTCACGAAGTCGGCGCCCTTGTCGAGGAAGGCCTGCACCGGCGCGGGCGCGCCCTTGCCGAGCAGTCGGTCGCGCAGTACGGCGCCCCGGTCCTTGGCGGTGATGTCGGGGTTCTGCTCGGAGCCGGAGAGCGCGAACTCCTTCTCGATGATCTTCCGGGTGAGGATGAACCAGGAGTGGTCGTATCCGGCGATGTCCTCGGTGGTGCGCAGGTACTTGAGGGTGTTCAGGGTGTCGTATCCGGGCAGGCAGGGGTCGGGCAGCCGACGGCCGAGGGCGTCCAGCCAGACGGACGACGGGCCGGGCAGGATGCGGATGCCGTGGCCGGGCCAGATCGGGTCCCAGTTCTGCAGGCCCTCGGTGTAGTGCCACATGCGGTCCCGGTTGACCAGCCGGACACCGGCCTCGGCGCTGATGTCGAGCATGCGGCCGTCGACGTAGGCCGGGACGCCGGTGACCATCTCGGCCGGCGGGGTGCCGAGCCGCGCGGGCCAGTAGCGGCGCACGATGTCGTGGTCGGCGCCGATACCGCCGGTGGTGACGACGACGGCCTGGGCGGTGAGTTCGAAGTCGCCGATCCGCTCCCGGTTGGAGGCGGCACCGCGCGGCGAGCGGTCTTCGGCGAGTACGGTGCCGCGCACCCCGTGTGCCGTGCCGTTCTCGATGACCAGCTCGTCGACCCGGTGGCGGTGGTGGAAGGTCAGCAGTCCGTCCCGGGCGGCCTGGCGGGCGTACCGGACGAAGGGTTCGACCACGCCGGTGCCGGTGCCCCAGGCGACGTGGAAGCGGGGTACGGAGTTGCCGTGCCCGCCCGCCCGGAGGTCGCCGCGCTCGGCCCAGCCGACGGTCGGCAGCAGCTCGATGCCGTGTCCGCGCAGCCAGGACCGTTTCTCGCCGGCCGCGAACTCGACGTAGGAGCGGGCCCAGCGCGCCGCCCAGGAGTCCTCGTCGTCGAGCCGGTCGAACCCCGCGCTGCCCTGCCAGTCGTTCCAGGCGAGGTCGAAGGAGTCCCTGATGCCGAGGCGGCGCTGCTCGGGGGAGCCCACGAGGAAGAGCCCGCCGAACGACCAGAACGCCTGTCCGCCGAGGTTGGCGGCGTTCTCCTGGTCGACCAGGGCCACCCGGCGGCCCCGGCTGGTGAGCTCGTGCGCCGCGACCAGGCCGGCGAGGCCCGCTCCGACGACGATGACGTCCGCGTCCATGGCGACTGTGTCCTTCCTCAGATCCTCGATGGGCAACTGCTGCCGTCCGTGAGAAGCGCGGTGAGCAACTGTTTCAGCCAGGCCCGGGCCGCTTCGACGTCCTTGTCCAGCAGCAGCTGGACGGTGACGCCGTCGTAGGCGGCGACCACGGCGTGCGCGGCGCCGTCCACGTCGTTGAGGACGGCGGGCAGGCCGGTGTGGCCGCGCGCCCGGAACAGCCGGTCGGCGATCGCCTCCCGGAGCCGGGTGCGGTGGTCCAGCAGGGCCCGGGCGACCTCCGGGTCGCGGGCGGCGTGCACCAGGAAGTCGGTCTTGACCAGGAGCCAGTCCACGTCGAGCAGCAGCACCTCGGCGACCCGGTCCACGGCGGCCGGCACGTCGAGTCCGGGCCCGTCCTGGGCGAGCGCCTCGGCCACCTGGGCGGCGATGAGGTCGGCGCGGTCCTGGTACAGCGCGAAGAACAGCTCGTCCAGCGTGGCGAAGTTCGAGTAGAAGGCCCCGCGGCTGAAGCCGGCCGCTTCGCAGACCTCCTCGATGGACACGCGCCCGAAGCCCTTGGCCGCGAACACCTGGAACGCGGCGCCGAGCAGCCGGGCCCGGGTCTGCACCCGGCGCCGGGTGACGCGCTTGGGGGTGTCGTCCATCGGCTGCCGCCTCCCTGGGTTCGATACGCGAATGTATCCGATACACCGATGTATCGAAAGGCCTCGCACGGTGATCCCATGGGAACACGTTTTCGATTCAGGAGTACTCTGGGCTCATGTCCACGCACCTGCAGGGCTCCCTCTTCGACCAGACCGACGAGCTGCGGCTCGGCACCCTCGAAGGGCTGCACCGGACCGAGCTGGGCGCCGGCGCCTGGATCGACGTGCTGCCCGGCTGGCTGAGCGGCGCCGACGCCCTGTTCGAGAAGCTGGCGGCGGACGTCCCGTGGCGCGCGGAGCGCCGGAAGATGTACGACAACGTGGTGGCCGTACCGCGCCTGCTCGCCTTCTACGGGGCACGCGACCCGCTCCCCCACCCCGTGCTCGCCGAGGCACGCGACGCCCTGTCCCGGCACTACGCCGAGGAGCTGGGCGAGCCGTTCACCACCGCCGGGCTGTGCTTCTACCGCGACGGCCGGGACAGCGTGGCCTGGCACGGGGACCGGATCGGGCGGGGTGCCCGCGAGGACACGATGGTGGCGATCCTGTCCGTCGGCACACCCCGGGACCTGCTGCTGCGCCCGGCGGGAGGAGGCGGTACGACGCTGCGGCGGCCGCTCGGCCACGGCGACCTGATCGTGATGGGCGGCTCCTGCCAGCGGACCTGGGAACACTGCGTACCGAAGACGACCAGGGCCGCAGGGCCGCGGATCAGCATCCAGTTCCGGCCGCACGGCGTGCACTGACGCGACCCACGGGTGCGGGGCACCGCCACATCTGGTTGGCTGTCCCCGACGATCGGCCGCACAGGGCTCGGGGAGATCATGCGGGCAGAGGTACACCACGTCGCCGACGGCACCTATCTGGTGCACGGCAACAACGTCAACTGGGTCATCCTCAAGGACGGGGACGCCGTCACACTGGTGGACACCGGGTACCCCGGGGACCGGCAGGGGCTGCTGGAATCCCTCGCCGAAGTGGGCAGTTCACCGGAGGCGGTGGCCGCCGTGCTGATCACCCACGCGCACAACGACCACCTGGGCTCGGCCGAGTACCTGCGCGCCACCCACGGCACCCCGGTCTATCTGCACCCCGCCGAAGTCCCGCACGCCCGGCGGGACTTCCTCCAGCAGGCCACCATCGGTGACGTGGTGCGCAACGCCTGGCGGCCGGGTGTCGTGCCCTGGGCGGTGCACGTGATCCGCGCGGGCGGCACCGACCACAACCCCGTCACCGCGCCCGAGCCGTTCCCGGACGAGGGCCCGCTGGACCTGCCCGGCCGCCCCGTCCCCGTGCACACCCCCGGTCACACCGACGGCCACTGCGTCTACCACCTGCCCCGGGCGGGGATCGTCATCTCCGGGGACGCACTGGTCAGCGGGCACGCGACCTCGCGGGTCAAGGGCCCGCAGATCCTGCACGACTTCTTCCACCACGAGCGTCCCGGGGTCGTGGCCTCCCTGGAGCTGATCGGCGCGCTCGACGGCGACACCCTGCTGCCGGGACACGGGCCGGTGCACCGGGGCTCGGTGCGTGCCGCGGCCGAGCTGGCCCGGGAGCGGGCCGCCTAGAACACACCGGGGCTCCTGGAACACCCGGGCGCGGCCTTAGGGTTCGTGCCATGGCCTTGCAGATCAACGCCACGAACCCGGAGCACCCCGCGCTCCTGCTCGCCCTGCCCTGGGACGTGCCCCTGGAGGAGTGGCCCGAGGAGTACCTCGTGCCGCTGCCGAGGGGCATCTCCCGGCACGTGGTGCGGTACGCGCACGCCGGGGACGAGGTGGTCGCCGTCAAGGAGCTGGCCGAACGGCCCGCGCTGCGCGAGTACCAGCTGCTGCGCGACCTCGACCGGCTCGGCATCCCCGCCGTCGACCCCCTCGCGGTGGTCACCGGCCGAACCGATCGCGCCGGTTCCCCGCTGGAACCGGTCCTGATCACCCGGCACCTGCGCGGCTCGATGCCCTACCGCTCGATGTTCGAGACGACCATGCGCCCGGCGACCATGCACCGTCTGATGGACGCCCTCGCCGTGCTGCTGGTCCGCCTCCACCTGGCCGGGTTCGCCTGGGGCGACTGCTCGCTGTCCAACACCCTCTTCCGGCGCGACGCGGGCGCCTACGCCGCTTATCTGGTCGACGCCGAGACCGGCGACCTGCACCCCCGGCTGAGCCCCGGGCAGCGGGAGTACGACCTCGATCTGGCCCGGGTGAACATCAGCGGCGAGCTGCTCGACCTGGAGGCGTCCGGGGCGCTGCACCCGTCCGTCGACCCGGTGGAGTTCGGGCACGAGATCTGCACCCGCTACCAGGGTCTGTGGCAGGAGCTGACCCGCACCTCGGTGTACCCGGCGGGCAAGTACCACTACATCGAACGCCGGATCCGCCGCCTGAACGACCTCGGCTTCGACGTGGCCGAGATGCAGATCGAGCACTCCCCGAACGGCGACGCGGTCACCTTCGTGCCGAAAGTCGTCGACGCCGGCCACCACCAGCGCCAGCTGCTGCGGCTGACCGGCCTGGACGCCGAGGAGAACCAGGCGCGGCGGCTGCTGAACGACCTGGAGAGCTGGATGGCCACGCAGGAGGACCACACGCCCGGCGACCCCCTCGCCGCCCGCCCGGAGGTGCTCGCCCACCGCTGGGTGCGGGACGTGTTCCGGCCCACCGTGCGGGCCGTGCCACCTCGGCTGCGCGGCTCCATGGACCCCGCCGAGATCTACCACGAACTCCTCGAACACCGCTGGTACCTGTCCGAGCACGCCCAGCACGACATAGGCCTCGACACCGCCGTCGCGGACTACATCGAGAACGTCCTGCCCAAGGCACGGGCCGCCCTGGAGTAGCTCAGCCGTGCGGGACGACGGCCACCGGGCAGTCGGCGTGGTGCAGCATCCCGTGCGCGACCGAGCCGATCCGGGCGCCCACGGCCGTACGGTGCGACCGGCGCCCGACGACCATCAGCTGGGCCCGGCCGGCCGCCGCCAGCAGCACCTGGCCCGCGCTGCCCATCTCGACGTGCTCGGCGACGGGGACGTCGGGGAACCGCTGCCGCCACGGCCGCAGCGCCTCGGCCAGGGCCTCCCTCTCGTAGGGCTCCAGACCGCCCGCGTCGTCGAGGAGCCTGAGCGAGCCGGGGCTGTAGGCGAAGACCGGGGGCAGCGTCCACGCCCGTACGGCCCGCACGGTCGCGCCGCGGGCGGCCGCCGTCTCGAAGGCGAACCGCAGTGTGGCCGCGCTGTCCTCGGGGTCGCCGTGCTGGCCGACGACGACGTCCCGCCCGGCGGCCTCGGCCGTCGGCTGGTCCCCGGCGCGCACCAGGACCACCGGACGGGTCGCCTCGGCGATCACCTGCTGGCCGACCGAGCCCAGCAGGAACCCGAGCACGGGCCCGTGCCCGCCCGAGCCCAGCACCAGCATCTCGGCCTCCGCCCCCACGCCGGCCAGCGCGTGCGCGGGCTCGCCCTCGACGACGTCCACGCTCACCCGGAGGTCCGGGTGCCGCCCGGAGACGGCGCGCACGGCCTGCGTCACGCCCTCCGAGACCCATCCGTGCTGGGTGTCCCGGTCGGCGGTGGCGAGCGTCTCGGCGTAGCGCCAGGCGTGCACCACGCGCAGGGACAGCCCCCGGCGTACGGCCTCCCGGCCGGCCCAGTCCAGCGCGGCCAGGCTCTCCTCCGTACCGTCCACCCCAGCCGTGATCGGGCGTGTCATGCGTGGGCCTCCTCGTCCTCGCCGCTCCCTCGTGGTGCTGCTGCCCACTATCGGGCACCGGCGCGCACGGGCACCTGGTCTCTCCCCCGAGCCGTCGGCGAGCAGCCGTGGACCACGCTCGCGGACCCCGGGGCGCCATGCGTTCCGCCCGCTCGGTCAGCGGCGCGCGGGCTGATCGCGGACCTGCCGTATCCCAGGGCGGACCGGGGCGATCGAACATACGATGGCTGGGAACCGGTGCGGTGCACTCCACGCCACCGGCCCGTGGAACCAACGCTCGGGGTGGGAGACGTATGGCACAGGCCGCGGACGCAACGCGGACCGTCATCCTGACCGTGGACGACGACCCGGGAGTCTCCCGCGCCGTCGCCCGCGACCTGCGGCGGCGCTACGGCGAGTCGTACCGGATCGTGCGCGCGGAGTCCGGTCGGTCCGCGCTCGAGGCGCTGCGCGAGCTGAAGCTGCGCGGGGACCTGGTGGCCGTGATCCTGGCCGACTACCGCATGCCGCAGATGAACGGCATCGAGTTCCTGGAGCAGGCGCTCGACGTCTATCCGGGGGCGCGGCGGGTGCTGCTGACCGCGTACGCGGACACCAACGCGGCGATCGACGCGATCAACGTGGTCGACCTGGACCACTATCTGCTCAAGCCCTGGGACCCGCCGGAGGAGAAGCTCTACCCGGTCCTGGACGACCTGCTCCAGGCCTGGCGCACCAGCGCCTACCGGCCCGTGCCCAGCACCAAGGTCGTCGGGCACCGCTGGTCGGCGCGGTCCTCGGACGTGCGCGAGTTCCTGGCCCGCAACCAGGTGCCCTACCGCTGGTACTCGGTGGACGACCCCGAGGGGCAGCGGCTGCTGGCGGCGGCCGGGCAGGACGGGCAGCGGCTGCCGCTGGTGATCACACCGGACGGCACCGCGCTGGTCGAGCCCGAGGCACCCGAACTGGCGGCGCGGGTCGGCCTGGCGACGACCCCGACGGCCGACTTCTACGACCTCATCGTGATCGGCGGCGGGCCCGCCGGGCTCGGCGCGGCCGTCTACGGGGCGTCCGAAGGGCTTCGGACCGTACTGGTGGAGCGGTCGGCGACCGGCGGGCAGGCCGGGCAGAGCTCCCGGATCGAGAACTACCTGGGTTTCCCCGACGGGGTCTCCGGTGCCCAGCTCACCGACCGGGCGCGGCGGCAGGCGGCCAAGTTCGGCGCCGAGATACTCACCGCCCGTGAGGTGACGGCTCTGGAGGTGAACGGTGCCGCCCGGGTCGTACGGTTCGCGGACGGCTCGGCGATCGCCGCGCACAGCGTGATCCTCGCGACCGGCGTGCAGTACCGGCAGCTGGAGGCCGCCGGCTGCGCCGACCTGACCGGCTGCGGGGTGTTCTACGGCTCCGCGCTGACCGAGGCGGCCTCCTGCCAGGGACAGGACATCTACGTCGTCGGCGGCGCCAACTCGGCGGGCCAGGCCGCGATGTACCTGTCGCGGGGCGCGAAGTCGGTGACGCTGCTGGTGCGCGGCCCCGACCTGTCGGCCTCGATGTCGCACTACCTGATCCAGCAGATCGACGAGGCGCCGAACATCTCGGTGCGCCCGCACACGGTCGTGGACGCGGCGCACGGCACGGACCACCTGGAGCAGCTGACGCTGCGTCACACCGTGTCCGGGGAGAGCGAACGGGTCGAAGCGCAGTGGGTGTTCGTGTTCATCGGTGCCGCGCCGCTGACCGACTGGCTCGGGGACGCGGTGCTGCGCGACGAGCGCGGGTTCATCCTGGCCGGGCCCGACCTGACCGCCGACGGGCGGGCGCCGGCCGGCTGGGAGCTGGACCGGGCGCCATACCACCTGGAGACGAGTGTCCCCGGGGTGTTCGTGGCGGGCGACGCGCGCGCCGAGTCCGCCAAGCGTGTCGCGTCCGCCGTGGGCGAGGGAGCCATGGCCGTGATGCTCGTCCACCGGTATCTGGAGCAGTCATGAACGGGGAGACGTCATGAGCGGGGAGCAGCCATGAGCGGTCGGATCATGCCGTGCAGCCCGCGGGAGATCAGCTCGCTCTTCCTCTTCGAGAAGCTGAACCCCGAGCAGCTCGGGCGTTTGTGCAGCGAAGGACGGGTGGAGCTGTTCGAGCCGGGCCCGGTGTACACCGAGGGCGACCCCGCCACCTGCTTCTTCGTGATGGTCGAGGGCACCGTGGTGCTGTCGCGCCGGGTCGCCGGCGACGACGTGGAGGTCACCCGCACCTCGCAGCGCGGCGTGTACGCGGGCGCGATGCAGGCCTACCTTGGCGACCGGGTGCGGCAGGTCTACAACAACTCGATGCGGGTGACGGAGCCGACACGGTTCTTCGTACTGCCGGCGGACATCTTCGCGGATGTCATGACCGAGTGGTTCCCCATGGCCACGCACCTGCTGGAGGGTCTGTTCTTCGGGTCGAAGAACACCCAGGCGGCGATCGGGCAGCGGGAGCGGCTGCTGGCGCTCGGCTCGCTGTCGGCGGGGCTCACGCACGAGCTGAACAACCCCGCGGCAGCAGCGGTCCGGGCCACCGCCACCCTGCGCGAGCGGGTCGCGAAGATGCGGCACAAACTCGCGGTGATCGCTGAAGGGCCCTTCTCCCGTGACGCGTTGGCGAGCCTGATCGAGATCCAGGAGCGCACCGCGGAGCGGGTCGCGAAGGCGCCCGTGCTCAGCCCGCTGGAGGCCAGCGACCGGGAGGACACGCTCACGGACTGGCTGGAGGACCACGGGATCGACCACGGCTGGCAGCTGGCACCCACCTTCGTGCAGGCCGGACTCGACGTCGACTGGCTGGAGCAGGTCGCGGCGACGGTGGACGAGGAGATCCTGCCGGGCGCGGTGGGCTGGCTCAACTACACCATCGAGACCGAGCTGTTGATGACCGAGATCGAGGACTCCACCACCCGTATCTCGCATCTCGTCGACGCGGCCAAGCAGTACTCGCAGCTGGACCGTGCGCCCTACCGCGTGGTGGACGTGCACGAACTCCTCGAAAGCACCCTGCTGATGCTGTCGGGCAAGATCGGCGCCGGTATCGAGGTCGTCAAGGAGTACGACCGCACCCTCCCCGCCGTGCCCGCGTATCCGGCGGAGCTGAACCAGGTGTGGACGAACCTGATCGACAACGCGGTGTCGGCGATGAACGGCGCGGGCGGCACGGGCACCCTGACCGTGCGGACCGCGCTCGACCACGAGCGGCTGCTGGTGGAGTTCCGGGACACCGGGCCCGGTGTCCCGCCCGAGATCAAGGACCGGATCTTCGACCCGTTCTTCACCACGAAGCCGGTCGGCGAGGGCACCGGACTCGGCCTGGACATCTCCTGGCGGATCGTCGTCAACAAGCACCACGGCACCCTGCGGGTGGAGTCGGTGCCCGGCGACACCCGCTTCCAGGTGCTGCTGCCGCTGACCGCCGAGACGCCGGCGGAGGAAGTGGAGGAAGCCGTATGAGCACTGTCGACGGAGTCGACCCGGGTGTCCCGCCGAGCGGTCCGGGATGCGTGGAGTGCGAGGAGGCCGGGGGCTGGTGGTTCCATCTGCGGCGGTGCGCGCAGTGCGGGCACATCGGCTGCTGCGACGACTCCCCCGCGAAGCACGCCACCGCGCACTACCACGCCACCAAGCACCCGGTGATCCGGAGTTTCGAGCCGGGTGAGGAGTGGTTCTGGAACTACGCGACCGACGAGTTGTACGCCGCGGGGCCTGAACTGGCGCCCCCCGTCAGTCATCCCGCCGACCAGCCGGTGCCGGGTCCTGCCGGGCGGGTGCCGGTGAACTGGGCGGAGACGTTGCGGGGTTAGTGCCTCGGTTCCCCGCGCCCCTTCAGGTCGGACCAGTGGTCGCCGTGACACCCCCGCGAGGAGCCGTTCATCAGCGGGTGCAGTCGAGGTTGCCGGGGTCGACGGTGTCGGCCAGCGCGTGCATGCCCTTGTCGTTGGGGTGGAGGTGGTCGCCGCCGTCGAGGAGCGGCAGCAGCCGCGCGGAGTCGTAGGGGCTGCGCAGGGTCCGGTCGAAGTCGGTCACCGCGTCGAAGTCCCCGCCGGTGCGGAGGCGGCGGTTCACCTCCCGGCGTACGGCATCGGCGGCCGGGTCCCATTCGGGCCAGCCCTCGAACGGGCCGACCGTGGCGGCGACCACGCACTTCCCCGCCGCGTGCACCCGCTGGGCGATCTGCCGGTACCCGGCGATCAGGTCCTGCGCGGTGACGCCGGTGTGCGCCTTGATGTCGTTGACCCCCTCGAAGAGGAAGACGGTACGGACGCCGGGCAGGGACAGCACGTCCCGGTCCAGCCGGTTCAGGGCGCTCTGTCCGGCGCCGTCCGCGAGCACCTTGTTGCCCGAGATGCCCTCGTCGGCGACGCCCTGGACGGGGGCGTGGGCGGTGTTCAGGCGCCGGGCGAGGTAGTCGGGCCAGCGGTGGTTCGCGTCGCTGGTGGACGCCCAGCCGTCGGTGAGGGAGTCGCCGAGCGCGACGACGGCCCCGGTGGCCGCGCGGGACGGCCGTACGGACACCGCGTCGAGGTACCACCAGGAGCCGGTGGTCTGCCCCCAGGCGCGGGCGCTGTCCTCGGCGGTGTGGTCGCCCGGGCCGGTGTACGAGGTCTGCAGCGCCATCCAGTGGCCGGTCGCGGGGCCGGCCGCGTCCGGGGTGTGCAGGCTGACGGCCAGGTCGCTGCCGGCCGGCCAGCTGCCGGGCAGCGGGTCGCTCCAGGCGACGGTGCCCGCGGGCACGGTGACCGTGCGGGCACCGCCGAAGGTGAGCCGCCGGTTGCTGCCGGGGCGCAGTGCGGCACCCTGGCCGCGCAGGCCCGCGTAGGCGCTGTCCAGGGTCAGCGGCCGGTCGCCGAAGGCGTTGGTGACGCGGACCCGCAGGCCGGTCCCGCCGACGCTGGTGTGCACGATCAGCCGGTACCCCTGGCCGGCGGTGCCCTCGCCCATGCGGTCGGCGCTCGCCGCCCAGGTGACGACGCCGGAGGCCCGTTCGGTGGACGGCGGCGGGGTGGCCGCCCGGGCGGGCGCGGACTGGCAGGAGGCGGCCGTGAGCAGCGCGGCGGCGACGCGGCAGACGCGTCCGAGCCGGCCGGTCACCGGGCGAGGTCCCGGAGCGTGACGGATCCGCCGGGTCGCATACGGACCGTCCGGGACATGCCTGCGTATCCCACGGAGGTCATGGTCCCGCCGACGCCGCGGATGCGCACCTCGGTGGGTTTCCCGTCCCGGTCGGGAGTACCGCGGCATCGCGGCCACGGCGGCCGGGGTACCGAGGTCGGCGTCGATCTGGAGGATGCCGCGGCCCTGCCCGGCCTGGTGGACGTCGAAGGGGTGGGGGGCCGTGCCGTCGCTGCCGTTCTCGCGGGGGCGCAGGTTGTTCACGACGAGCTGGTGGGCCTGGCCGGCGTTCTTCAGCCGGGCCCAGCCGGAGCTGTCCATGCCGCGGGCGGTGAGCGGGCCGGTGGCGCCGGTGACGGTGTCGTCGGGGGTGGAGCCGTCGGGGCGGATGCGGTCGCCGGGGAAGTGTCCGACGAGCGGGGAGAGGTGACGGTGGGTGATCTCGCCGAGGTCGTCCGGGGACATTCACTCCTCCAGTCGGCCGGTCTTCGGACTCACCAACGCCCGCATCAGCTCCTCAGCATAGGACGGTGCCCGGGGCCCGGTCCGGCAGGGGGCGTGGCGGGCGAGACGGATCCGGTCAGCGCAGGTCGGTCAGGACGGCGATCAGCTCGTCTCGGCGTGCGGGGTCGAGCGCATGGCCGGGAACGCAGGGCCGCTGTTTTCCGCTGTCAGTATAAGAAACGGGGCTGTTGCGGAGCCGGTTGGGGTGATCCGCGCCGGCCCCGACATGCGGATGCCCCGCGCGGGGCGGGGCATCCGGTGGTGCGGCTGTCCGTCAGTGGGACGGCGTGTTGGCGGCGGTGACGTTGACCGCGGCCCACGCCTTGTCCACCGTCTTGTACTCGGTGCTGTTCGCCCCGTACAGGTCCTTGGCCGCCTTCAGCGTCGCGATGCGCGCGTCGTGGAAGTCGGTCGTGGAGACCATGTAGCGGGTGAGCGCCCGGTAGAAGATGGCGGTGGCCTTGGTGCGGCCGATGCCCTTGACCGTGGCGTGGTGGTAGGTCGGCGAGTCGTAGTTGACGCCGTTGATCGTCTTCTTGCCGCTGCCCTCGGCGAGGAGGTAGTAGGCGTGCGAGGAGACACCGGAACCGGCGTGCACCTCGGCGTCGTACACGTTCGGCGACCAGTAGTCGATCGTGCCCTCGAGCTTGTCGAGCGAGGGGTGGTCGAGGCGGCGCAGGAACTTCTGCGCGAGGCCCAGCTTCTCGCCGATCAGGTAGTCCGGGGTGTCCTTGGCGTTCTTGGCGTAGAACTCGACGTTGGAGCCGAAGATGTCCGCGAGGGACTCGTTCAGCGCGCCGGGCTCACCGAACTGGTTGCCGTCGGCGTCGACGCGGGTCGGCTCCAGCTTGGCGGTGGCGTCCACCACGCCGTGGGTCAGCTCGTGACCGGTGACGTCGAGGACGACGAGCGGCTTCTTGAACATCCGGCCGTCGCCGTCACCGTAGAGCATGCAGTTGCAGGTCGGGTCCCAGAAGGCGTTCGCGACCTTGTTGCCCCAGTGGACCATGCCCTGGGCGGCCTTGCTGTTGTTGGCTATGCCCTTGCGCCCGAAGGTGGACTTGTAGAAGTCCAGCGTCTTGGTGATGCCGTACTGGGCGTCCGCGGCGGCGCTGGCACGGTTGGCGGTCGTGCCGTTGCCCCACACGTTGGTCGTGCCGGTGAACTTCGCGCCCGAGCTGAACTTCTCCGTGGTCGAGCCCTTGGCGTCGCGCGTCTCGGTGCCGTACCGGTTCGGGTCCTTGAGCTGGTAGTGACCGCGCGAGGTCTGCGTGGTGGTCAGGCCGACGCTGCCCACGAAGAGGGTCTTGCCGGTGCCGTTGGCAGCCGACGGGTAGCGCGTGGCGCCGGAGACACCGGAGCCGAGCAGGCCGGCCTCGCCGGTGGCGGAGCCGGTGGCCGGGTCGGCGGTCTCACCGTGCTTGCGCAGGCTGTCGAGCAGCTTCGGCGACAGGAACTCGTCACTGTCGGGCGTGTTGCTGCGCACCTTGCCGGTGACGGCGTCGACGACGACGGTGTTGGAGCCGTCCTGGCCGGTCACGGTCACCTGGTAGGCCAGGGCGGAAGCGCCGTCGCGGGCGTCGACGACGAGCTCGGGGGTGCCCGCGTCGCCCTGGGCGGCCTGGGCGGCCTTGGCGGCGGCCTGGTCCGCGGTCAGCTTGGCCTGCGTGGTGGCCGGCTTGACGGCGTGTCCGGCCGCGCGGGTCACGCCGTCGTAGGCCAGCTGGTGGTCGAGGTGGACGATGAGGTCACCGCCGAGCACGGGCATGCCGTCGTGCGTGCGGACGAACCGGACGTGCCGGGCGCCCTCGGGGTCGATCATCACGTCCTGGGCGTGCAGTTCGTCGCCCTGGGAGACGCCGGTCGCCGAGGCGTGGGCGAAGGCCGCGGTGCGCGCCGCCTCCACCACCGCCGTGGCGTTCGTGGCGGCGGAGGCGGTGGACCGCTCCGCACCCGTGGAGGGACCCGCGAAGGCCGTACCGGCCAGGCCCGTGGCAGCGGTGGTCACCGCGATGGCGACGGCGACGCTGCGTATGTGCGGTCTACGCACTGATCAGGGTTCCTTCGTTCGAAGGCAGCCGGGATCACCAACCGCCTTGCTGCGCGACGTGGTTGGGCGTCACGGGGGCTGGTCGGGCCCCGAGGCGCAACCCTTGCGGATCAGTCATGTGCACGTAAAGGCGGAATGATCGATTTCGCGACCTTCTAGGGCAATCCTTTACAAATGCACGCCACAGAGTGATCAGGAGCTGACCAACTGTGTGTCGGCTGTGGAGACGTCGTCCCCATCCCCTAGGTTCCAGGGCCGGAATGTGACCGAAGTCGCATCAAGCGCCGTGTGGATTCGTATCGCTGAAAGAGGGTGCCGGATGGTCTCAGCAACGGTGGGGCGGGGCGTACTCCTCGGGGCGGTCGCGCTGTCGCTCCTGACGGTCCCGGCGCGAGCCGCGACCACGGAGGCGGACACCCCGTCGGCAGCGGCGCTCCCGGCTCCCGACACCGTCGCGGTCGCCGCGGCGCTGCGGTCGGCGGTGGACCGGGGGGCGCCGGGTGCGCTGGCCCGGATCGACGACCCGGGCCGGGCGTACGAGGTGGCGCGCGGAGTCGCCGACCGGAGCACCCGGCGGGCCCTCACCGCCGACGACCGTTTCCGCGTCGGCAGCGTCACCAAGACCTTCTCGGCCGTCGTCCTGCTGCAGCTCGCCGACGAGGACCGGCTGGCGCTCGACGCGCCGGTCAACCGCTACCTGCCCGCGCTGCTGCCGGACGACCGGATCACGGTCCGCGACGTGCTGAGCCACCGCAGCGGCCTCTACGACTACACCAACGACCTGTTCGCCGACAGCGTGTCCGGCTTCGAGGCGGTGCGGAACAAGGTCTTCACCTATCGCCAGCTGGTCGGCCTCTCCCTGAAGAAGCCGCTCACCAACGAGCCCGGCGCCGCGTACTCCTACTCCAACACCAACTTCGTCGTGGCGGGCATGCTCATCGAGAAGCTCACCGGGCACTCCGTGCGGACCGAGTACGAGAACCGCATCTTCAAGCCGCTGCAGCTGCGGGACACGTTCTACGTCCATCCCTCGACCGCCATTCCGGGCCGGTACGCGCGGGGATACCTCACCCCGGACCGGGGCGGTGAGCCGTTGGTCGACGCCACCGACCAGACGGTGTCGTGGGCGCAGAGCGCCGGGGCGATCATCTCCAGCGCGCGGGATCTCGACGTCTTCTACGGTGCGCTGCTCGGCGGCCGGCTGCTGTCCGCCGCGCGGCTCGGCGAGATGGAGCGGTTCACACCGGTCGACGGTACGACGGCGTACGGGCTGGGGCTGCGGCGGCGTGATCTGTCGTGCGGGGTGTCGGTGTACGGGCACACGGGGGTGGTGCAGGGGTACTACACCTATGCCTTCGCCACGGAGGACGGTTCGCGGAGGGTTACGGCTGTCGCCAACACCTCCAACAACGGGAAGGTGTCGGACGCGTTGGCGGCGGCTCTGGAAGCCGGGTTCTGCGGGGGTGGGGCGGCCAGGGGGTAGGGGGCGCTCGCTGCCGGGTGCGGGTGCGCTCGGGCTGGTTCGCGCCCGCGCGGCGGAGCCGCATGCCGGTACGGCCCCGCACCCGCTCGGGGGTGGAACCATCTGCCAGGTGCCGGGCGTTGTCCCTGGCGTGACGAGCGAGCTGGTGTCCGGGGGCAATCTGGCGCTGCCCGGTGGGACGGTACGGCTTCGGGTGGCCGGAGACTTCGACGTGTCCGCTCTCGTCACCGGGGCGGACGGAAGAGTCGGGTCCGACGCCGACTTCGTGTTCTACAACCAGGCTCAGGCGCCCGGTGTCCGGCTGAGCGGTGACACCCTGGCCGTCGAGCCCGGCCGGCTGCGCGGTGGCGCCTGTCGGGTCACGGTGGTGGTGAGCGCGGCCGAGCCCGGTACACCGCTCGGGCGACTGCCCGCTCCCCGGCTCGAGGTCACGGACGGCGCCGGGCGCACGGTGGCCCGGTTCGCGCCGCCGCGCCCCGGTCCGGAGACGGTGCTGCTGCTCGCCGAGCTGTATGTGCGGCCGGGTACCGGATGGAAGCTGCGGGCGATCGGGCAGGGGTACGCGGACGGGCTGGCCGGGCTCGCGCGGGACTTCGGGGTGCAGGTCACGGACGACGGCGGGCCGGCGGCGTCCGCCGCACCGGATGCGCGCGGCCGCACCGCCCGGCCCGCCATGACCGGCACCCGCGCGCCGCGGCACGCGGAGGGCTCCGCCGACGACTTCCTCCACCTGGTCAACTCGGCCCGCGCGCAGGCCGGTTCCCCGGCCGTCGCCCTCGATCCGCGCCTCGTCTCCGCCGCGCGGTCACACGCCCGGGCCATGGCGGACGCCGGACGGCTCGGCGGCGAGGGGCGGGACGGTGTCTCGGTGCACCAGCGGATCACCGCCGCCGGATACGCGTACGTCACCGTCGGCGAGCACCTCGTCTCCGGCCCGCGCACCCCGGCCGGGTTCGTGGACCACTGCCTGCGGTCGGCGCGTTCCCGGCGCACCCTGCTCGACCCGGCCTTCCGGCACGCCGCCCTGGCCCACGCCGACAGCGGCGACCGGTACTGGACCGCGCTGTGGGCCGCTCCCCTCACCCCGGGCGCGCTGGCGGGCACGGCGGCCGAGGTCGTCGCGCTCACCAACGCCGAGCGCGGCCGGGCCGGCCTGCCCCCGCTGGCCATGGACCCGCTGCTCACGGCCGCCGCCCAGGCGCACTGCGCGGACATGGTGGCCCGCGACTTCTACGACCACACCTGTCCCGACGGCTCCCAGCCCTGGGACCGGGCCCGTGCCGCCGGCTCCCGCAGTCGCACGATCGGCGAGAACATCGCCTGCGGCCAGCGCTCCCCCGCCGAGGTCGTGGACGGCTGGATGAACAGCCCCGGTCACCGCGCCAACATCCTCAAGCGGGACTTCGGCCACCTGGGCGTCGGCTTCGCGGGCGGCGGCCGGGCCGGCACCTACTGGGCCCAGCTGTTCGGTGGCTGACCGGACACGTTCCGCGATCTTGGCGGAACGACATCCTCCGGGACACCATGCCCCGCATGAAGGGTGATCTCTTTTCCAGTGAGCACATGGTGCAGCCGGCCGTGGAGCCGGGTATGTCCGTCGAGAACGCCAAGTGCATCAAGTACGCGGTGCACAGCGAGATGTACGCCCGCCAGGGCGCGATGGTCGCCTATCGCGGGGACCTGAGGTTCGAGCGCAAGGGGCAGGGCGTCGGCGGCATGCTGAAGCGCGCGGTCACCGGCGAGGGGCTGCCCCTCATGGCCGTGCGCGGGCAGGGCGAGGCCTGGTTCGCACACGAGGCGCAGAACTGTTTCATCGTCGAGGTCGAGGCCGGCGACCAGTTCACGGTCAACGGCCGTAACGTGCTGTGTTTCGACGCTTCGTTGTCGTACGAGATCAAGACGGTCAAGGGGTCGGGCATCGCCGGCGGCGGTCTGTTCAACAGCGTGTTCACCGGGCAGGGCCGGCTCGGTCTGGTCTGTGAGGGCAATCCGCTGGTCATACCGGTCTCCGCGCAGTCCCCGGTGTACGTCGACACGGACGCGGTGGTCGGCTGGACGGCGCAGCTGCAGACCTCGCTGCACCGCTCCCAGTCCATCGGCTCCATGCTGCGCGGCGGCTCCGGCGAGGCCGTGCAGCTGATGCTCCAGGGCGAGGGCTTCGTCGTGGTGCGCCCGAGCGAGCTGATCCCGCAGAAGGCCCAGCAACACTGAACCTTCACAGGGTGACCCGCGCCGCACGAGCAACCTCCTGCGCTGCACCTGCGTCTTGATCGACAACAGACCGACACGCCCCGGTCCTTCGGCCGGGGCGAATTTCCGACTCGCTATACACGCAATGTATACACTGCGTGTATAGAAAGGTACGCATGTACGGCAAGGCTTTCGCCCCGGAGTACCAGGGCACCCTGACCACCCTGTCCGTGAACTCCTCGCTGGTCGATGTACTGGCTGAGGGCACCGAGAAGCTGCGCGAGGCCGAGCGGTCCGGGCGCCCGGCCGAGGCGGCCCGCTGCGGGCTCGCCGTCGCCGAGGCGCACCGGCGGCTCGGTCATGTGGGGGACGCCGACCGGGCCTGGAAGGCGAGTTACCGCGCCGCCCGGGAGGCGGGCGACACGGCCGCGATGGCGTGGGCGCTGTGGAGCGGCGGCACCCTCGCCCGGCAGCGCGGGGCCTTCCCGCTGGCCTGGCGGCTGCTCGGACTCGCGGCCGAGCTCGGGGAGCGGGGCGGTGACATCGTCTGCCGGGGATACTCGCTGGCCGGTCTCGCGGAGACCGGGCGCATCCAGGGCGACTACGACGCGGTCGGCCGGCTGCACGAGCAGTTGCTGGCCGAGGCCCGCAAACGCGGTGAGGCCCGGCACACGGTGTGGGCCCTGGAGGGCATCGCGCAGATGCACCGCAACACCGGCGACCACGACCGGGCCTACGCGCTGTTCGAGGAGGCGGCGGAGATAGCCGAGCGCGCGGAGGACCGGCGCGGGCACGCCTGGGCGCTGCGCGGACTCGCCGACATCCTCTCGGTGCGCGACAAGGACACCGAGCGGGCGCTGGAGCTGCTGTCCCGCGCGGAGGCCGGCTGCCGGGCCATGAACCTCTCCAGCGCGCTCGCCTACAACCACAAGATGCGCGGCAACGTCCTGTACCGGGCGGAACGTTACGCCGAGGCGCGGGACCTGTACGAGCTGGCGCTGGAGGAGTTCCGGGCGATGAGCGAGCCGCGCGGTGCGGCGCTGGCCCGGCTGGGGCTGGCCAAGTCGCTGGCGCGGCTGGGCCGCGACCGCGCGGAGACGGCAGCCGAACTCGCCGACCTGGCCCGGACGTTGGAGCGGAGCGGGCTGAAGCACGCCCGGGAGATGGTGGCCCGGGCCCAGGAGGAGTTCGGTCTCGACGCGGAGGTCGCCCGGTGACCGCCGTACAGGCTCCGCCCGCCGCCGTCGACGTCCTCGCCCGCTGCCGGGACGTGGTGCAGCCGGCGCTGCGGGAGGCGGTGGGGCGGCTGCATCCCTGGGTGGCCGAGATGGCCGCGTACTCCTTCGGCTGGTGCGAGGTCGGCGGTGCGCCGGCCGCCGCACCGGGCGGCAAGGGCGTCCGGCAGGCGCTGGCGGTGCTCGGCGCCGAGGCCGCGGGCGCCGACGGGCGGGCCGGCATCCCGGCCGCGGTCGCGGTGGAGCTGGTGCACGCCTTCTCGCTGCTGCACGACGACATCATGGACGGCGACGCGACCCGGCGACGCCGCCCCGCCGTGTGGAAGGCGTACGGCACCGGCCCCGCGGTGCTCGCCGGGGACGCCCTGTTCGCGCTGGCGGTGGAGACCCTCGCCGCCGCACCACAGGGCGCGGGCGCCGTACGGCTGCTCTCCGGAGCGCTCGCCGACCTGGTGCGCGGGCAGGCGGACGACCTGCTGTTCGCCGCCCGGCCCTGCACCGGCCCGGAGCGGGTGACGCCCGAGGAGTACCGGGCCATGGCGGAGGGCAAGACCGGTGCGCTGCTGGGCTGCGCCGCCGCGCTGGGCGCGGCGCTCGGCGGGGCGCCCGAGGCCACGGTGGCCGCGCTGGACCGGGCCGGACGGCACCTCGGCGTCGCCTTCCAGCTGGTCGACGACGTGCTCGGCATCTGGGGCGACCCGGCCGTCACGGGCAAGCCCGTCGGCGGCGATCTGCGCGAGCGCAAGAAGACGTATCCGGTGCTGGCCGCGCTCGGCTCCCCGGCGGCCCACGGGCTTGCCGAGCTGCTCGACACCCCGGGGCGGGCCGCGGAGGCCGCCGTGCTGATCGAGGCGGCGGGCGGCCGTACGGCGACACTGGCCGGGGCCCGTGCGCACACGGACGCGGCCCGGGCGCTGCTGACGGGCGTGCCGCTGGCGGCCGAGGCCGCCGGGGACCTGTTCCGGCTGCTGGATTGCCTGGCGGACCGCGAGCTGTGAGCCCCGGCGAGGGCATGCTGAAACCGTGTTGACCTCGCCGGTCGCCGCGGGTCAGGGTGCGAGGGGCGCGGCCCCACCCCCGCGCCGGAAGGGTGAGGCACCTTGATCGGCATCACGGAGATCGAAGCCGCGGCGGAACGGATCGCCGGGCATGTCGTGCGGACGCCGACCGTACCGAGCCCGGGCCTGACCGCGCTGCTCGGCGTCCCGGTCACCGCCAAGCTCGAACTGCTCCAGCGCACCGGTTCGTTCAAGGCACGCGGGGCGACGGCGA
Source organism: Streptomyces sp. NPDC001135 (assembly GCF_053598395.1). NCBI lineage: Bacteria > Bacillati > Actinomycetota > Actinomycetes > Kitasatosporales > Streptomycetaceae > Streptomyces > Streptomyces sp. NPDC001135. Next base: position 44,107 of record NZ_JBSFKD010000030.1, read on the forward strand.
AGCTGCTGTCGCTGAGCGAGGCCGAGCGGGCGGCGGGCGTGGTCGCGGTCAGCGGAGGCAACCACGGGATCGCCCTCGCCGTGATGGCCGCGGCCCTGGACGTGAAGGCGACCGTGGTGATGCCCCGTACCGCGCCGGCGCGTTCCCTCGGGATCGTGCAGCAGGCAGGGGCGTCGGTGCGGCTGACCGACGGCATGGACAGCGCTTTCGAGCTGGTGACGCGGCTGCGGGACGAGGGGCTGACCCTGGTCCACCCGTTCGACGACCCGGTGGTGATCGCCGGACAGGGCACGGTCGGGCTGGAGCTGGCCGAAGACGTCGAGGACACCGCCGCACCGACGGACGTCGTCGTCAGCGTCGGCGGCGGCGGGCTGATCGCCGGGATCGCGGCCGCACTCGCCGCCCGGCGCCCCGGCGTACGGGTGTGGGGCGTGGAGACCGAGGGCGCCGAGGCCGTGTCCGCGGCGCTGAAGGCGGGCGGGCCGGTGCCGGTGCCCCTGTCGTCCCTGGTCACCACGCTCAGCGCGCCCGCCGTGTCGCAGCTGACGTACGACCATGTGTCCGCGCTGGTCCAGGAGGTGCTGGTGGTCTCCGACCGGGACGCCGTGCGGGGCTCGCTGGACCTCGCCGACCACGCCAAGGTGTGGGCCGAGCCGGCCGCCGGCTGTCTGCTGCCGGCGGCCCGCGAGGTCCTGGCACGGGTCGGCGACGGCGCCCGGATCGGACTCGTGGTGTGCGGCGGCAACACGACACCTCGCGAACTCATCGGCTGGGCCGAGCGTTTCGGACTGCTCTGAGATCGTGAACGAGTCGGCGTCCCGACGAGTTGAACAAAAGACAGAAACATACCCGCGTCACGGATTCCTTGAACGCAGCCCCGCGCGTCCCGCGTACCTCTGTGAGACACACAACAGGGGTTCCAGCGAGGGATGACCATGGTCGAGGCGCACGTGTCCGCACACGAGTCGGTCGCCGGACGCTACCGGCTCCTGGAGGTCTTCGCCCGGGAGACGAACCGCCTGTGGTGGTACGCCGAGGACGTGGCGGCGGAGCAGCCCCGGCTGGTGGCCCAGACCGCCCTGCCGGAGCCCTCCGCCGACGACACCGCGCGCCGGGTCACGGCCCGGGTCGTCCGGACCTGCGAGACCATGCGGCTGCTGTGCCCCGGCCAGGTCGCGTCCGTCGTCGACGCCGTGGTGGAGGCCGGCACCCTGTGGACGGTCATCGAATGGATCGACGGCACGCCGCTCTCCGAACTCCTGGACCGCGAGGGCGCGTTCAACACGGCGCGGGCGGCCCGGATCGGCCTGGAGCTGCTCGATGTCCTCCAGGCCGCGCACGACGAGGGGATCACCCACGGCGAGCTGAGCCCCGGCCAGGTCTTCGTACGGGACAGCGGCCCCGTCGTCGTCACCGGGTTCGGGCTGGCGGGCGCGACGCTGGTGCCCCGGCTCACGGCACCGTCGTACGCCTCGCCCGAGCAGGCCCGCGACGAGCGCATCGGGCCGGCCGCCGACCTGTGGGCGCTGGGCGCGCTCCTGTACACGATGGTGGAGGGCCGGCCGCCGTTCCGGGACCGCGGCCGGCCCGACGCCACCCTGAAGGCGGTGGACCGGCTGCCGCTGCGCACCCCGCTGCGCGCGGGCCCGCTCACCCAGTCCGTGCAGGGGCTGCTGCGGAAGAACTCGCGGGAACGGCTGACCCGGCCGGTGGTCCGCGAGGCCCTGATCCGGACCCTCGGCGAGGACGCCGACGCCGACCGGCAGCCGGTCCCCGTCCCCCGGCTGCGCGGCGCGTACGCGGGTGTGCGCCTCGCCGGGCGGGAGCACGGCAGACGGGCCCTGGCGGCGGGTACCGCGCTGGCCGTGCTCACCGTCGCCGCCGCCGTCCTGGCCGCCACCCACCAGCTCCCGGGGACCGGCACCGCGCAGGCACCGGGCCGCCCCTCCGCCTCGGCCGCTCCCGCCGACGGACACACCGGCGGCGGACACACCGGCGGCGGCAGCGCGACGCCCTCCGCGAGTCCCACCCCGAGCGGCCCGCCCGCCCTCCCGGCGGGCTACCGCCCCTACACCGCCCCGGAGGGCTTCTCCGTGGCCCTGCCCGACGGCTGGAAACGGCTGATCACCAACCGGGCCGCCGGCGCCTACCGCATCACCTTCGGCCGGAACGGCGCCTCCCCCACCCTGGCCGTCACCCACAGCCCGCACGTGGGTGACGACCCGGTCGCCGTCTGGCGGGACGACGTCGAACCGGATCTGCGGCAGCTGCCCGGCTACCACCGCGTCGGCGCCGTCCGGGCCGTCACGTACCAGGGCCACGAGGCCGCCGACCTGGAGTGGCTGGCCGGTACGGGGGACGGGCGGGTGCACACCTTCGGGCGCGGCTTCCTGACGGGCGGCGGCGACGGCTTCTCCCTGCGCTTCACCACCCCGGCCGCGACCTGGGACGACACCGCCAACCGGCTGGCGCTGAAGACGTTCCTGCGGACGTTCCGTACGCCGGCGGGCTGACCGGCGCCCGTGGTCCGTTTTCGGGCCGCCACCCCGGGGACTCACCTCTTATGGTGCAAATCGGATACACGATGATGACCGAGCAGGCAGGCCCCCGGGACCTGGTGGACCACGTGGTGCGGGCCGAGGAGACCGGGTTCGACTTCTCGGTCATCTCCGACCACTACTTTCCGTGGCTGCGCTCGCAGGGCCACTCCTCGTACGCGTGGAGCGTGCTGGGCGCCGCCGCCCAGGCCACCTCGCGGATTCCGCTGATGACCTACGTGACCTGCCCCATCCTGCGCTACCACCCGGCGATCGTGGCGCAGAAGGCGGCCACCGTGCAGCTGCTGTCCGAGGGCAGGTTCCGGCTCGGGCTGGGCGCGGGCGAGAACCTGAACGAGCATGTGGTGGGCGGCGGCTGGCCGCCGGTGGACGTGCGGCACGAGATGCTCGAAGAGGCCGTGGGGATCATCCGCGCGCTGTTCGAGGGCGGCCACGTCACCCACCACGGACCGCACTACGACGTGGAGTCGGCCCGGCTGTGGGACCTGCCGGACCAGCCGCCGCCGATCGGCATCGCCGTCTCCGGAGAGCAGTCCTGCAAGCTCGCCGGGCACCTCGCCGACCTGGTCATCGCGACCGAGCCGAAGCCGGGGCTGCTGGAGGCCTTCGACCGGCACGGCGGCAGCGGAAAGCCCCGGGTCGGCCAGCTGCCGGTGTGCTACGACCCCGACCGGGACACGGCGGTCAAGCGCGCCCACTCCCAGTTCCGCTGGTTCGGGCTCGGCTGGAAGGTGAACGCCGAACTGCCGCACCCGGACTCCTTCGAGGCCGCGACCCAGTTCGTGGACGAGGACGACATCGCCTCCGCGATCCCGTGCGGAGACGACCCGGACGCCTTCGTGGAGGCCGTACGCCCCTACGCCGAGGCCGGGTTCGGGGAAATCGCGCTCGTGCAGATCGGCGGCGACGCGCAGCCGGAGTTCCTGGACTGGTCGGCGAAGACCCTGCTGCCCGCGCTGCGGGAGGCCTTCGGCTGACAACCGGCGGCCGCCGCCACCCGCCCACGGGTCCCGATAGGCTTTCCTGTCCGCGTCCGCCCCCGGGTGCGGTCCCTTGAGCATCCTCGCAGGAGAGTCATCCGTGACCCTGGTCATCGACCCGTCCGAGACGTCCGCCCCGGCCGCGCCGCCGCTGTCCGACCTCGTGGCGCGCGACGCCCGCGAATTCGGCGTCTACGCGCGCACCGGAGGGTGGGCCTTCGCGCTGATGGTGGCCCGCAGCGTGCGCCCGGGCGGGCAGGCGGCGGGCGAGACGCCGAAGGTGTCCGCGAAGGAGTTCGCGCAGCTGGCGGGCTGCTCCCCGGAGCGGGTCATGCGCTACTACAAGGCCTGGGACCGGGCCGCCGACGACGGGCTCGTCCCGCACTTCGAGGCACTTCAGCCGGGTCAGGAGGTGGAGTTGCCGCACGCGGACGTGTGGCTCGGCTACTACGTCTCCCGCAGCAGCGCGACCTCCGAGCGCGGCACCGCGATCGCCGAGGCCGCCGAGGCCGAGGGCATCCGCCCGACCAAGGCACTGGAGGTCGCCGAGAACCCGACCGCGCTGCGCGCCGCGATCCTCGCCGACCCCTCCACCGCCCGCGCGGCCCGCTCCGCCCTGCTGGACCGGCTGCGGGAGGACCCCGAACTGCAGGCGGACCTGGCGCGTGACGTCGTACGCACCGACGACCTGAAGAAGGCCGTCGCGACCGAGAGCCGGGCCGCCGACCGGATCGGGTACGTCCGGCAGATCGCCGAGTCCGGGCAGATCAGGACCCCGGCCGGGCAGACCGTCGAGGCCCCGGCCGAGCTGCGCGAGGAGGCCGAGCGGCATCTGTCGCTGATCGACGAGCTGGAGGACGGCGAGGACACCGGGGAGTGGGCCACCGAGGCCTACGACACCATGAAGTCGCTGGTGGCCGAGGCGGTCGAGGCCGACCCCGGCCTGCGCGTCCAGGAGCGCCGGACGAAGTTCTACAGCAGCCTGCAGAAGGCGACCAGGGCGTTCGAGGAGCTGACGTTCGACGACGCCCAGGACTTCTACGAGGACGACATGGTCCGGCGGCTGGAGGAACTCCAGCAGGCCATCGGCGGCTGCCTGGCCGCGCTGCGCGGAGCCGGCGGGAATCCGGGGAATCAGTCGCACGGGTGAGCATCCCGGGCGGCACGGGGGTACTAGAGGGCTCTACGCCGATTGTTGCCGGAGGCCCTCGCATGAACGCGTTCGTGCACAAGACCCTGGTGGTGCAGCTGCGCGCGGAAGGCACCGGCCGGTGCCCCGTGCTGGCCCATCTCAGTTACGACGCCGACGACCCGTTCGCCGTCACCGCCGTCTTCGGCCACGACGGCCGGGTACTGGCCTGCTGGCGGCTGGACCGGGAGATGCTCTCCGACGGTCTGGTCCGGCCGGTCGGCGCCGGGGACGTGCGGCTGCGGCCGGCCGCGACCGGTGCGTGGCAGGAGCTGTGCATGGAGTTCCTCGGGGACGTCCGGCCGGACGGGAGCCGGCACCGCGCGGTGGTGTTCGCCTGGGCACCCGCGGTCGCCGCGTTCCTGCGCGAGACCCACCGGATCGTCCCGCCGGGCCGGGAACGCGTCCCGGTCGACGAACTGGTGGCCGAGATCCTCTCCGCGGGCTGAGCAACCGTACGCCTGCGGCGGCGAGGTGCGACCGCGGGGTCGTGGCGGCCCACTCCCTCACGAGGCGCTGGCCCTCCGGTCCTACGTCCGTTCCCGGCCGGGCGGCGTGCCGCCGTCCGGCCCAGGGTGCGCGGTGCCGTCGGACGAGCGGGTCGTGTGCCGGTGGCGGGCCCACAGCGGCAGGCCGTACCAGCAGACCAGGTACCAGACCACGACGGCCGCCACCAGATACGGCACATAGCCGTCGTGGGTGGCCACCCGCAGGATCAGCAGCAGGGAGGACGTCATCGTCACCAGGAGCATGACCAGGCCGACGAACGTCATCCGGGACGCGAGCCGTACCGCCTGCGGCTTCACACGGCGGCCGGACACCAGGCGGTGCAGGGACACCGGTCCGATGAGGGCGCCGGTCGCGCAGGCGCCGAGGACGACGGTCACGATGTAGATGACCTGGTCGGCGCGGGGCAGCGTGGCGTACTTCGGCTGGAAGACGACGGTCAGCAGGAAACCGAACAGGATCTGCACACCCGTCTGGGCGACACGGACCTCCTGGATGAGTTCGACCCACATCCGGTCGGCCCGCTCCTCCTCGGTCTCGTTGCGCCCCCTGCGCCGTCCTTCCTGCGTCATGCGGTGCGTGTAACCGCCGTGCCGCTCGTTCAAACGACGCGTGTCCCGGCGACTACCAACGGTGCTCGACCTGGTCCTTGATCCGCCGCTCGTACAGCTCGCGGATCGCGGTGACCGTCTCCTCGGGCAGCGGGGGCAGCTTGGCGGCGGCGGCGTTCGCGCGGGCCTGCTCCGGGTTGCGGGCGCCGGGGATCACCGTGGTCACACCGTCCTGCTCGGTGATCCAGCGCAGGGCCAGCTGGGCCGGGGTGTACCCCTCGGGGGCGAGCGCGGCGAACTCGGCGGCGGCCTCCACCCCGGTGCCGTAGTCGACGCCGGAGAAGGTCTCGCCCTGGTCGAACTGCTCGCCGTGCCGGTTGAAGGTGCGGTGGTCGTTGGCCGCGAACACCGTGTCCTTGGTGTACTTGCCGGACAGCAGGCCGGAGGCGAGCGGGACCCGCGCGATGATGCCGACGCCGGCCTCGCGGGCCGCGGGCAGCACCTCGTACAGGGGCTTCATGCGGAAGGGGTTGAGGATGATCTGCACGCTCGCCACGTGCGGCCGGGCGATCGCGGTGAGCGCCTCGGCGCAGGTCTCCACGCTCACCCCGTAGGCCGCGACGCGCTCCTCCTCGACCAGGGTGTCCAGGGCGTCGAACACCGCGTCGCGGGAGTAGACGGGCGTCGGCGGGCAGTGCAGCTGGACCAGGTCGAGGCGGTCGACGCCGAGGTTGCGGCGCGAGCGGTCGTTCCAGGCCCGGAAGTTGTCCAGGACGTAGTTCTCGGGGATCTGCTCGACCCGGCGGCCCATCTTGGTCGCCACCAGCACATGCAGGTCGGGCCGACCGCGCAGGAAGGAGGCGATGGTCTCCTCGCTGCGTCCGTCGCCGTACACGTCGGCCGTGTCGAAGAAGGTGACCCCGGCCTCGGCCGCCGCCTCCAGGACGGACAGGGCCGCCTTGTCGTCCACGTCCCCCCAGTCGGCGCCCAGCTGCCATGTGCCGAGACCGACCACCGATGCCCACTGACCCGACCTGCGGAATGCGCGTTCGTCCATGGCGCCAGTCTGTCATCCGGCGCCAGGAGCACGCGGAACGGATCTCTCCGGTGGGCAAGCCGTGTCTCCCTCACCCATGTGGGCGGCAGGGGCCGGCGGAGCGCGGGGAGCCCTGCAGCGGCGCCTGGCGTGAGCGGTGATCGACCGTGCGGCGGGCAACTTGTCTTCTTCTGGGGGAGGTTCGGGCCCCTTCGGCCGACGCGGTCCGCTGCGCCCCGCCGCAGCGCCGGCCGCCGTTACGGTGCTGATCGCGCCGACCCGGCGGTGTCGGCCACCTCGAACGCGCGGCGCGATGAAGTCGGCCTCCATGTCGCGCAGGCGCTTCACGTCCTGGTCCCTGCGGTCGCCACTGCCGAACTCCCTCGCGCTCGGGCGCGGCACGAAGCCCTGGTCGCCGCGACCGTGCACGCCCGGCGCGAGCCGGACCGGTGCGGTCCGCACGCCGCGGCCGGCCGGCGCGACGGCGGCCTCCCCTGGTGCGGTCCGGAGGCCGCCCGCGGCCGACCCGTCCCCCCTCCGCCCCGAGACGCTCCCCTGCGGACCCACCCTGCCGAGCCAGTCACCGACCAGCGGCACGCGGTCCGGACAGAGGCCGCCCGCGACCGACCCGTCCCCCCTCCGCCCCGAGACGCTCCCCTGCGGACCCACCCTGCCGAGCCAGTCACCGACCAGCGGCACGCAGTCCGGACAGAGGCCGCCCGCGACCAGCCCGGCCTCCCCTCCACCGCGAGGCGGTACGCGGCTGACCCACCCTGCCGAGCCAGTCACCAACGAGCGGTGCGCGGTCCGGGCAGAGGCTGCCCGCGACCGGCCCGGCCTCCCCTCCGCGGCGAGGCGGTACGCGGCGGTCTCGTCGCGCCGGGCCAGTCGCCGGCGGTCGCGGGCGGGCGGTCCGGACTCCGTGTCCGTCCCGGCCCGGCCATGGTCCGCCGCACGGTGCCGAGCCGGGCCGGGTCGCCCCGGCCGCCCGCGCGGGCGACGACGAGCGGCCGGCCGTGTCCTTCCGCAGGGCCGCGCAGGCCCCGCTCACGGGGCCGGACGGGGCACTCCGACTCAGCCGCCCGGCGTCAACTGGGTCTGCACGAGCGGCCCGTAGTGGTCGGCGATGGTGTCGACGTCGGTCTCCCGCAGGTGCGGGCCGCGTGCGATGCCGTACATCACGCCGAGGCCGACGAGCGCGGCGACGGCGAGTTCGGCGCGCAGGCCCGGGTCGGGGCCGGTGAGCCGGGCGGCGAGGCGTTCGGTGACCTGGGTACGGAAGTTGGTGCGCAGGATGTCGCCGTGGTCGCCGTGCAGGGGGGCGAAGGCGATGCGCAGCAGCGGGTCGGCGCCGCGCTCGCGCTGGCTGGACAGCACATGCCGGGCCATGTGCCGGCCGAGGTCGGCGAGCGGCGCGTCCAGCAGGGCGTCCGCATCGGTGTCGAAGGACATCACGCGGGCGAACAGGGCGTCCTTGTTGCCGAAGTACTTCACGATCAGCGGCGGGCTGACACCGGCCCGTTCGGCGACGGCCCTGAGGGTGATGTCGGCGTGCGCGTGCCGGGCGAGGAGGTGGCGGGCCGCTTTGAGGATGGCCGCCTTGGTGGCCTCGGCGTCACGGCGGGCGGAGACGCCCGGTACGGGTGGAGTGCTCACGCCCCTCATGCTCCCTCCATGGCCTGGTCGCGGGCGCCGCGCGGGGTGCCCTCGGCGCGGCGGGGGCGGCCGGAGGGGCCGTCGCCGGGGATGGACAGGGCGGCGGCGCAGGCCGCGAGGGCGACGGCGCCCGCCATCGCGAACGCGAGCAGATAGCCGTGCAGGGTGGGGACCGGTACGCCGCCGACCTGGCCGCTGTGATGCACGAGCACGGCCGCGACGGCCGCGCTGGAGGTGGCCTGGCCGATGGTGCGCATCAGGACGTTGACGCCGTTGGCGGAGGCGGTCTGCGCGGCGGGGACGGCCCGCAGGATGAGGGTCGGCAGCGCGGAGTAGGCGAGCGTGGTCCCGGTCGCCACGACGGTGGCGCCCACGATGATCATCCACAGGTGGCGGCTGTCGGCGATGCGGACCCCGTAACCGCAGGCGATGACGGCGGCGCCCAGCGCGAGGGTGATCCGGGGGCCGCGCGCGGCCGAGATCCGGGCCGACAGCGGGGAGAACAGCAGCATGGTCACACCGCCGGGGAGCAGGCACAGACCGGTGGCGACGATCGACAGGCCGAGGCCGTAGCCGGTGGCTTCGGGCGCCTGCACCAGCTGGGCGGTGACCAGTGAGTTGGCGTAGAAGGCGAACCCGGTCAGCAGGGCGGCCACATGCGACAGGCCCACGCGCGGCCGGCCGGCCAACCGCAGGTCGACCAGCGGCCGTTCGGTGCGCAGCTGCTGGCGGCACCACAGGGCGAGGACGACGGCGGCCCCGAGGAACAGTCCGAGGACCCGGGCGCTCCCCCAGCCCCAGGTGCCGCCCTGCGAGACGCCCAGCAGCAGGCAGACCAGGCCGACGGCGAGACCGAGCGCGCCCACCACGTCGAACCGGCCGGATTCCCGCACGGGCGACTCCCCGACCGCCCACCAGGTCGCCGCGACGCCGAGCGCGCCGAGGGCGCTGGTGAGCCAGAACATGGTGTGCCAGTCGGCGTACTGCACGACGAGTGCGGCGAGCGGCAGGCCGAGCGCGGCGCCGATGCCGACCGTGGAACTCATCAGCGCCACGGCCGAGCCCCGGCGCTCCGGCGGGAGTTCGTCCCGCAGGATGCTGATCGACAGCGGTACGACGGAGGCGGCGGCACCCTGCAGGGCGCGGGCGGTGATGAGCACGCCGATGTCGGAGGACAGCGCGCACAGGACCGATCCGACGGTCATCAGGGCGAGTGCACCGATCAGCACCCGGCGCTTGCCGTACATGTCGCCGGCCCGGCCGAGCACCGGGGTCAGGACGGCGCCGGAGAGCAGGGTCGCGGTGACCGTCCAGGAGACCGCCGCGGCCGAGGCACCGGTGAGCCGGGGCAGGTCCGGCAGCAGGGGGACGACGACGGTCTGCATGACCGCCATGAGGATGCCGCCCGACGCCAGCACCGGGATGGTGAGCCGGCTGCGCAGCGGGGCCGGTCCGGCCGGGGGTGCGGATATCGGGGCGGGCTGGTCCATCGGCGCTCCTGCGGGCGGCGTGCGCGGCGGGGTGAATGACAATTCACCTTAGTGGGTGAATGGCTGTTCACCCCGTGCGCGGAGTCGGGGCGAGAGCTCTCGAGCCGTCCGCGGGAGTCGATCCGGCGCGGCGCGCGGACATCGGCGAGGGCCGGCTCGGGCGGCAGCCGGGAGGCGACGCGGTCGTCGACGCAGCGGTGCGTACGGCCGCCGAATCCCCAGCGCGACGCCTCGGCGAGCAGCCGGCCGTGGGTGTACACGCCGTCCGCGGCGAGGGTGCGGTTCCTCCGGCGAGTGGCGGTCGGCCAGGTCGCCCGATCGCGTCAGTCTGACGTGGTGAGCCGGGCCACTCGGACGGACGGCGGGCGGGAAGGATCGGCGGAATCGCGGTCGGCCCGGCAAGGAATTCCCCGTTCCGGAGGAGATCGCCACCCGAACACGACAAGATCATCTTTGTTCAATGCGATACGACATGTAACCACTTGTCCGGATCCCAGCGAACCGCTTCCGGGCGATTTCTCCCCGTCACCCAGCCCCCGATAGGCATGCGTCGTCACCACCGGAACAACACCCTCCAGGAGGACCCGCATGCCCGACCTCACCCGGCGCCGCGCGCTCACCGCGACGGCGGCCCTCGCCGCGACGGCCACCGTCACCACCCTCGCGGCACCGGCGGCCCCGGCCGCCGGACACGACCACACCATGCCGATGCCGGACACCTTCAGCGAGGTCTACAAGGGCCGCCGGATACAGGGCCGTCCGATGACGGGAGGCGGCCACCACCACGAACACGGCGGCGGCTACGAGGTGTTGATCGACGGCGTGCAGCTGCACCTGATGCGCAACGCCGACAGCAGCTGGATCAGCGTCGTCAGCCACTACGACCCGGTACCCACCCCGCATGCCGCCGCCCGCGCCGCGGTCGACGAGCTGCAGGGCGCCCCGCTCCTGCCCTTCCCCGCCAACTGACCGCCCTCGCAAGGACCCCGGGAGCATCGCGCACCATGACCGTACGCAAGAACCAGGCCACCCTGACCGCCGACGAGAAGCGCCGGTTCGTAGGCGCCGTCCTCGAACTCAAGCGCAACGGACGCTACGACGAGTTCGTCCGCACGCACAACGCGTTCATCATGTCGGACACCGACACCGGCGAGCGGACCGGCCACCGCTCGCCGTCCTTCCTGCCCTGGCACCGCAGATTCCTGCTCGACTTCGAACAGGCGCTGCAGTCGGTGGACTCCTCGGTCGCGCTGCCCTACTGGGACTGGAGTACCGACCGCACGGTGCGGGCCGCGCTGTGGGCGCCCGACTTCCTGGGCGGCACCGGGCGCAGCAGCGACGGCCGGGTGATGGACGGCCCGTTCGCAGATTCCGCCGGCAACTGGCCGATGAACATACGCGTCGACGGCCGTGGCTTCCTGCGCCGCTCCCTCGGCACCGGTGTGCGCGAGCTGCCGACGCGCGCGGAGGTGGAGTCGGTGCTGTCCCTGCCGACCTACGACATGGCGCCGTACAACAGCGCCTCGGACGGGTTCCGCAACCACCTGGAGGGGTGGCGCGGGGTCAATCTGCACAACCGGGTCCACGTCTGGGTCGGCGGCCAGATGGCCACCGGGGTCTCCCCCAACGACCCGGTGTTCTGGCTGCACCACGCCTTCGTCGACAAGCTGTGGGCAGAGTGGCAGCGCCGGCACCCGGGCGCGGCGTACGTGCCGGCCGGCGGCACGCCGGACGTCGTGGACCTGAACGAGACGATGAAGCCGTGGAACGACATGCGCCCGGCGGATCTGCTGGACCACACGAAGTTCTACACCTTCGACAGCTGAGACGGCCGGTCAGGCCTCAGCGGTCCGGCAGTCCGGGTGGCCCCAGCCCTGTGCGTTCTTGGCGATGGACTCACCGGCCGCGTAGGAGCGGCCGCACAGACAGCGGCCGGGGAACTTCGCCTTGATCGTGCGGGAGGACGCCCCGGCGCCGGCGCGGCGGGGTGCCTTCTTGCGCGGGGCCGTCGCCTTCGGGGTGTCGGGGGACGGCGGCGGTTCCGGGGAACCGAGCGCACTGCCGGCCGCCTCCTGCGCGGTGGCCGCCTGGCTGGCCGCACGGTCGGCGAAGTCGTTCAGCGGGTCACCGTCGACCTGGTGGGCCGGGACATACCGGAAGTCGACGGTCCGGCCGTCGAGGAGCGCGTCGATACGGACGACCAGGTCCTGGTTGGCGACGGGCTTGCCGGCCGCGGTCTTCCAGCCGTTGCGCTTCCAGCCGGGCAGCCAGGTGGTGACCGCCTTCATCGCGTACTGGGAGTCCATGCGGACCTCCAGCGGCACGTCCGGCGCGACGGCCGTGAGCAGCCGCTCCAGAGCGGTGAGTTCGGCGACGTTGTTGGTGGCCCGGCCGAGCGGGCCAGCCTCCCAGCGGGCGGCGGTCCGCTCGTCGTCGGAGATCACCCACGCCCATCCGGCCGGTCCCGGGTTTCCCTTCGAAGCCCCGTCGCACGCGGCCACCACACGTTCACGCATGTGCCCGATCATGCCATGGCCAGGCGGGGGCCATGCCGCGTCGTGCCGAGGGCGGCCCGGCCGGGGCGGCCGGTCAGACGTCCGTGACGGTCGGCATCTCCCCTTCCGTGGTCGCGATGTCGATCACGGAGAAGTTCGCGCCCTGCGGATCACTGAGGGCCGCGAACCGGCCGAACGGGCTGCTCATAGGCCCGAAGCGGAGGACACCGCCGAGCTTGGTGGCGCGCGCGACGGCCTCGTCGCAGTCGTCGACGGTGAAGTAGACATTGATGTACGACGGCACCTCGGGCGGGAAGTCGTCGGTCATCCGCATCCGGCCGAGGACGGTGTTCTCCCCCACGTCGAACATCCGGAAGTCCACGGCGTGGTCCTCGATCTGCTTCATCCGGTACGGGAAGACGGCGGAGAAGAAGGTGTCGGCCTTCTCGGGCTCACGCGTGAAGACCTCGGCCCAGCAGTAGGCGCCCGGGACCGCCGTCGCCTCGAACCCCTCGTGGGTGCCCCCCTGCCAGACGCCGAACACGGCTCCGCTGGGTTCCCGGGCCAGACACATCGTGCCGAAGTCACCGACCTGCATCGGCTCCATCAGCACCTCGCCGCCGTTCTCGCGGATCTTCTCCGCGGTGGCGGCGGCGTCCGGCGAGGCGAAGTAGAGGCACCACTGAGACTGGCCCTCCTGGCCGGGCATGGGCGGGACGACGGCGGCCACCGCCTTGCCCTCCGCGTAGGCCTGCGTGTAGTTGCCGTACTCCGACGACGACTCGCCGAAGGTCCAGCCGAGGACGTCGGCGTAGAACCGTTTGGCTCCCTCGACGTCGCTGAACATCGCATCGGCCCAACAGGGCGTTCCCTCGGGTTGCACGGCCATGCTCGCCCTCCTCGTCTGCGTCCCGTACGGATGGTCCCCCGCCACAGTCGGTGTGTCCCGAAGCTCACGCTAGCCATCCGGCCCTCGGGCCGCGCGCCGAGCGGGCGGGACCGCCGGGCCGCCGCCGACCCGTGCCGGTCGTCACGGAGGGTGACCCTGCCCTGTACCGGACCGGTGGGAACGCGCGCGAACCACGAGCGTGGAGGCGGAGGTCCGGCGCGCGCCCCCGCCACGCGCCGTCCTGTTGCCGCCATTGGCGGGTTTGCACCACCGGGGAATGAAAGCGCCCCTTTTCACGCCTTTCCCGGCGATCATGCGGCCTGTTTGGCTGTCCGTGCACACCACCACCTGGCACACCACCGATCGATCCAGTCACCCCTGTTCATCGCCCTGCTGGAGGGGAACGTGACCACACCGGACAGCGCCACCGGTCCCGCCGTAGACGAACCCGCCCCCGATCCCGGGGCCGACGGGCAGCTCACCAGTCTGAGCACCCGGGCGGCCCGCCAGCTCACCACGACCACCAAGTCCGAACCGCAGATGCAGGCCATCACCTCACGATGGCTGCTGAAGACCCTGCCGTGGGTGGACGTCAAGGGCGGCGCCTACCGGGTCAACCGCCGCCTGACACTGCGTACGGGGCGCGGCCGGGTGCACTTCGAGCACAACGGCGCCGACGACATCCGGGTCATCCCGGAGACGCTGACCGAGCTGCCGATCCTGCGCGGCTACGAGGACACCGACGTGCTGCGGGAGATCGCCGAGCGCTTCCAGCCCCGCGAGGTGCGCGCCGGGCAGGTGCTGTTCGAGGCGGGTCAGCCGGTGACGGAGGCCTACCTGGTCGTGCACGGCCGGTTCACCCGCTACACCGCCGGCAAGTACGGCGACGAGGAGATCACCGGGGTCGTCACCGACGGCGACCAGATGGGCGACGAGGCGGTCGGCCAGTCCGACCCGCTGTGGCTGGCCTCGGTGCGGGCCGAGACCTCGGGCGTGGTCCTCGCGTTGCCCTGGGCCGTGGTGCAGGAGTTCACCGAGCGGGTGCCGTCCCTCGCCGCACACCTGCGGGCGTACGTCGAGCGGCAGAACCGGCCGATGAACCGCAAGGGCGAGGCCGAGGTGCCGGTGCAGGCCGGCCATGTCGGCGAACCCACGCTGCCCGGCGGCTTCGTGGACTACGAACTCGCCCCGCGTGAGTACGAGTTGTCCCTCACCCAGACCGTGCTGCGGGTGCACACCCGGGTCGCCGATCTCTACAACCATCCCATGGACCAGACCGCGCAGCAGCTCCGGCTGACCGTCGAGGAGATCCGCGAGCGCCAGGAGTGGGAGCTGGTCAACAACCGGGAGTTCGGGCTGCTGCACAACGTCGACTACGGCCAGCGGATCAGCACCTTCACCGGACCGCCGGTGCCGGACGACCTGGACGAGCTGCTGTCGATGCGGCGCAAGACCAAGGTGTTCCTCGCCCATCCCAAGGCGATCGCGGCGTTCTTCCGGCAGTGCAACCGGCGCGGTCTGGTGCCCGGCACCGCGAGCGTCGACGGCCACGAGGTGCCGGCGTGGCGCGGGGTGCCGATCTTCCCGTGCAGCAAGATCCCAATCAGCGACGACCACACCACGAGCATCATCGCGCTGCGCACCGGCGAGGCCGACCAGGGCGTGATCGGCCTGTACCAGACCGGCATCCCGGAGGAGTACCAGCCGGGCCTGAACGTCCGGTTCATGGGCATCGACACGGCCGCGATCGTCAACTACCTCGTGACCGCCTACTACTCGATGGCCATCCTGGTGCCCGACGCGGCCGGAATCCTGGAGAACGTGCAGATCGGCCGGTTCCCCGAATGACGTCCGAGCCCTCCATGAGCACGCCCGCCCCCTCCTACACGCTGCCCGGGCCGCCCAACATCGCCCAGAGTCTGCGCAGGCCCCGCCGCACCGGGGCGATCCCCGGACTGCACCACCAGCCGGCCGCTCCCGCCGACCCGGAGAAGGCGGCCGAGATCGACCGCCGGCTGGAGACCTGGGCCCGGGAGCTGGACCTGTTTCCCACGGCCTGGAACGGAGACTTCTCCGGCTTCCAGTTCGGCCGGGCCGTCGTACTCCAGCATCCGGGCGGCCTGGACCTGGACCGTCTCACCGCCGCCGGGAAACTGCTGCTCGCCGAGAACATCGTCGACTCCTGCTACTGCGAGGAGGACGAGGGCAGAGGCGGATCACGGCGCGGTCTGGGCGGCCCGCTGGTCATCGCCCAGTCGGCGCTCGACCCCTACCACGGCATCCCGGAGCTGGAGGCGGAGTGGCGCCACGGCATCCAGGCCGACGGCCCGCTGCGCTCGTACCACTTCGCCCTCGTGGACTACGCGGCCTTCGCCACTCCCAGCCAGACCGACCGGTTCGTGCACGACATCGCCCGGCTGCACCTGGGCTATCTGGGCGAGGCCGCCTGGATGGAGACGAAGTACGTGCCGCGGGTCTGGGAGTACCTGGTGATGCGGCAGTTCAACAACTTCCGCCCGTGTCTGTCACTCGTCGACGCCGTGGACGGCTACGAACTGCCCGAACAGGTCTACGCACGCCCCGAGATCCAGCGGATCACCGCCTTGGCCTCCAACGCCACCACGATCGTCAACGACCTGTACTCCTTCACCAAGGAACTGGCCAGCGATCCCACGCACCTGAACCTGCCGCAGGTCGTCGCCGCCAACGAGCGGCGCGGTCTGAAGGCCGCCTACCTGAAGTCCGTCGAGATCCACAACCGGATCATGGCGGCCTTCGAGGAGGAGGCGGCTCTCCTGTCCGCCACCTCGCCGCTGGTGGAGCGCTACGCCCAGGGGCTCGCCGCCTGGGTGTCCGGCAACCACGAGTGGCACGCCACCAACACCCACCGCTACCACCTGCCCGACTACTGGTAACCGCACGACCGCCACTCGCGAAACACCGTCACGCACCGCTCAGAGGAGTCCTCGTTGACCACTGCCCCCGCCGCCCGGACCACGCCCGCTCCGGTCCCGACCCAGTCCATCTACCAGAGCCGGGTCGCGGACTACTGGAACGCCGAGGAGAACCCGGTCAACCTCGAACTCGGCAAGATCGACGATCTGTACCACCACCACTACGGCATCGGAGAGGCCGACCGCTCGGTCCTCGACGAGGCCGATCCGGACCGGCGCCGTGCGCGCGTCACCGCGGAACTGCACCGCCTGGAACACGCCCAGGCCGAACTGCTCACCGCCCACCTCGGGCCGCTGGCCCCCGCCGACCGGGTCTTCGACGCCGGTTGCGGCCGGGGCGGCGGCAGCGTCGTGGCGCACCTGCGCTACGGCTGCCACGCGGACGGCGTGACGATCTCCGCCAAGCAGGCCGAGTTCGCGAACGAGCAGGCCCGCGCGCGGGGCATCGACGACCACGTGCGCTACCACCACCGCAACATGCTCGACACCGGCTTCCCGTCGGGCGCGTTCGCGGCGTCGTGGAACAACGAGTCCACCATGTACGTCGAGCTGGACCTGCTGTTCGCCGAGCACGCCCGGCTGCTGCGCCGCGGCGGACGCTATGTGGTGATCACCGGCTGCTACAACGACACCTACGGACAGGCCTCGCGCGAGGTGTCCCTGATCAACGCCCACTACATCTGCGACATCCACCCGCGCTCGGAGTACTTCAGGGCGATGGCCCGCAACCGCCTGGTGCCGGTGCACGTCGAGGATCTGACCGAGGCCACGATCCCCTACTGGGAGCTGCGCAAGCAGGCCGACCATCTGGTCACGGGCATCGAGGACACGTTCCTCGACGCCTACCGCAACGGCAGCTTCCAGTACCTGCTGATCGCGGCCGACCGGGTCTGAACCCGGAGAAACCGCGTGGACAGCGAGGGCTTCGAGGCGTTGTCATGGGCTCCGATGACCACCCATGACAACCGGACTCCGCCGAAGATGCACGCGGACGAGGCCGACCTCGACGCCCCGCTGGTCCAACGCCTGATCGCCCACCGGTTCCCGCACTGGGCCGCGCTGCCCGTACGGCGCCTCGCGTCCTCGGGAACCGAGAACGCCATGTTCCGTCTCGGCAGCGACCTGCTGGTACGGCTGCCCCGGCGGCCCGGCGCCGTGCCGGACCTGACGCACGAGCAGCGCTGGCTGCCCCGGCTCGGGCCGCTGCTGCCGTTCGCCGTGCCCGAACCGGTGGGCGTCGGCGAGCCGGACGAGGGGTATCCGTGGCCCTGGTCCGTCTACCGCTGGCTGCCGGGGCGCAATCCGGTGGCGGGCGCCGTAACCGAGCCGGAGCGGCTCGCCCGGGACCTCGGGTCGTTCGTGCGCACGCTGCGCCGGATCGCCCCGCAGGGCGGGCCGCCCGGGTACCGGGGCGGCCCGCTGCGGGACCGGGACGAGCCCACCCGGGCCGCCGTCGCCGAGCTGGGCGGACGGGTCCGCGGCGGCGCGGTCAGGGCCCTGTGGGAGCAGTCCCTGCGCGTCCCGGCCCACACCGGGCCGCCGGTGTGGGCGCACGGGGACCTCTCCCCGGGGAACGTGCTGGTCGACGAGGGCCGGCTGAGCGCGGTCATCGACTTCGGCTGCGCGGGAGTGGGTGACCCGGCCGTCGATCTGATCGTGGCCTGGAACCTGCTGCCCGCGTCCGCCCGGGACATCTTCCGCGCGGCCGTCGGCGCCGACGACGCGGAATGGGCGCGGGGCAGGGGCTGGGCGCTGTCGGTCTCGCTCATCCAGCTGCCGTACTACTGGGACACCAACCCGGCCCTGGCGGAGAACTCCCGGCATGTGATCACCGAGATCCTCGCCGAGGCCGGGTGAGGCGGAGGGCCGAGGAGCTGGGCCAGGGCCGAGGGGCCGTGCCACACAGTGGCCGCTACTCCCCCGCGTACGCCCTCTCCAGCGCGGCGACGTCCAGCTTCCCCATGCTCATCATGGCCTTCATGGTGCGGGCCGCCTTCTCCTGGTCGGGGTCGCCGAGCAGGTCGGGCATCCGGTCGTAGACGACCTGCCAGGAGACGCCGAACTTGTCCCTGAGCCAGCCGCAGGGGCCGCCCTCGCCGCCGTTCTCGGTGAGTTTGTTCCAGTAGTGGTCGATCTCGTCCTGGTCGGCGCACAGGATCTGGAAGGAGATGGCCTCGTTGAACGTGAACTGGGGGCCGCCGTTGAGCGCGACGAACTTCTGGCCGTTGGCCGTGAACTCGACGACCAGCACGGAGCCGGCCGGGCCGGGACCGGCCTCGGTGTGGCGGCCGATGCGGCCGATGCTCGAGTTCTTGAAGACCGACACGTAGAACTGCGCGGCTTCCTCGGCCCGGCCGTCGAACCAGAGACAGGTGGTGAATCCTTCGGCGGTCATGAGTACCTCCTGGGCGGGGAACGCGGTCACCGGTGTCGACCGATCCTCGCGGCGAAACTCATCGGCCGGCCCGCCGAATAATCCGGGCGGGTGAACGGCGTCCCCGCCTAGCATCCCGATCATGACCTCCACGCCTGCAGAACGCATCGAACCCTTCCGGCTGTCCGTCCCGCAGAGCGACCTCGACGACCTGTACGACCGTCTCGACCGCACCCGCTGGCCGGCCGAGCTGCCCGGAGCCGGCTGGGAGTACGGCGTTCCGGCCGGCTATCTGCGGGAGCTGGTCCGGTACTGGCGGCACGAGTACGACTGGCGCGCCGCCGAGAGCGAGTTGAACCGGTGGCCGCAGTTCACCACCCGGATCGACGGCGCCGTCGTCCACTTCGCCCACATCCGCTCCCCGGAGCCGGACGCCACACCGTTGGTGCTCACCCATGGCTGGCCGGGCTCGATCGTGGAGTTCCTGGACGTGGTCGACCCGCTCACCGACCCCGTGGCGCACGGCGGGGACGCGGCCGACGCCTTCCACGTCGTGGTGCCGAGCATTCCCGGCTTCGGGCTGTCCGGGCCCACCACCGAGCGGGGCTGGGAGGCACGCCGGGTGGCCGACGCCTGGGCGGAGCTGATGCGGCGGCTCGGCTACGAGCGGTTCGGGCTGCAGGGCGGCGACTGGGGCGCGGGGATCTCGCGCGAACTGGGGCGCGTCCATCCGGACCGGGTGATCGGCGTCCACCTCAATCTGCTGCCGGGCGCGCAGGCGGCCACCGAGCCCGGCGAGGAGGAGTTGGCCGCGCTCGGGCCCGAGGAGCGGGAGCGGACGCTGCGGTCCTGGCGCCGGTGGGACGCGTGGTTGCGGGACGGCGCCGGGTACGCCGCCCTGCAGTCCACCCGCCCGCACACCCTGGCCTACGCGCTGACGGACTCGCCCGTCGGTCAACTCGCCTGGATCGTGGAGAAGTTCCGGGAGTGGGCGGACTGCGAGGAGCTCCCGGAGGAGGCGGTGGACCGGGACCGTCTGCTGACCAACGTGATGCTGTACTGGCTGACCGGTACGGCCGGTTCGTCCGCCCGCATCTATTACGAGCGGGCCCACGTCACCGGCGACCGGGCGTGGCAGCCGGCCGAGCCGTCGACGGCACCGACGGCCCTGGCCGTGTTCCCGGCCGACCCCCAGATGCCGCTGCGGCACAAGGCGGAGCGCACCGAGAACCTGGTCCGCTGGACCGAGTTCGACCGCGGCGGCCACTTCGCGGCCATGGAGGAACCGGACCTCCTGATCACCGACATCCGAGCGTTCTTCCGCCAACTCCGCGAGAAGTGACCCGCCCGCGGGGCAGAGCCCCCGGCCCCCTTACGAGGCAGGGGGCCGGGAAGGTCCGGGCAGCCCGGCAGGGGCCGTCGCCGGACCGGGTGGCCTGAGGCGGTCACCCGGTCCGGCGTGTGAGGGGTGGCCTCCGCGGCGTTGGACACGACCCCGGGCGGCCGGGGCGGCTCAGGCTGCCAGGCGCTCAGGCTGCCAGGCAGAGGGCGTTGTAGGGGCGGGCGGTGGCGGGGCGGGGGGTCGTGCGGTGGGTCAGGTCGGCGTGGGCCAGTGACAGCAGGTCGGCGAGGCCCAGGCCGAGGGCGTGCGCCGCGGCGGCGAGGACCTCCGAGGAGGCCTCCTTGCGCCCGCGCTCGATCTCGGAGAGATAGGGCAACGAGATCCGGGCCGCGTCGGCCACGTCCTTGAGGGTGCGGTCCTGCGCCTGCCGCTCGCGGCGCAGCACCTCACCGACCAGATCGCGCCACAGCGGCTCCTTCTTCTCCGTGCTGCCTGTGTGCCCCGTGTGAGGTGCGGGCGTCGACTCGCGCCCCGCCGGTC
This sequence comes from Streptomyces sp. NPDC001135, assembly GCF_053598395.1. NCBI lineage: Bacteria > Bacillati > Actinomycetota > Actinomycetes > Kitasatosporales > Streptomycetaceae > Streptomyces > Streptomyces sp. NPDC001135. The sequence continues at coordinate 64,668 of NZ_JBSFKD010000030.1, forward strand.
GCAGAGGGATCACTCGGGCTTCGTTGCTCACCTGGTTGGTCACCCACGTCAGCGTAGGGGCGGCCATGGGACAAGGGCCCGGCATTGCGCCCTGAGGGAAATCGACGGAGCTCTTTTCCGCCACTGCCCGGCCCCGGGTGCATGCGAGACGTGACCGGGGGTACCCGCCCCGTGAGCGGCACCACCCGCATGAATGAAACGCAGCGTTGCGGGTATTCAGCACAAACGGTAATAAACAGGCAAAAAGCCACCGCCGAGGCAGACGGAGAACCGTGACTTTCGTGGGAGAGGTAATGAACACCGCCGGGATCCGGTCGCAAGCAGAGGTCACTGTGAGGACCGCGCAGGACAGGACGGGCGAGGGATCACTGCCTGGTATCACGGACCCTGCGTCCGTCGCACCACGTGACGCACGGGAGCTGTCCCGCCAGTTCTTCCGCCGGCTGACCGAGCTGGAGGAAGGCACGCACGAGTACCAGTACGCGCGCAACACGCTCATCGAGATGAACATGTCGCTGGTCCGGTTCGCGGCCGGGCGGTTCCGTGGCCGCGGCGACGACATGGAGGACATCGTCCAGACCGGCATGATCGGCCTGATCAAGGCCATCGACCGGTTCGAGCTGGCCCGCGAGGTGGAGTTCACGTCCTTCGCCCTGCCGTACATCGTGGGCGAGATCAAGCGGTTCTTCCGGGACACCACCTGGGCGGTGCACGTGCCGCGCCGGCTCCAGGAGGCGCGGGTGGAGCTGGCCAAGGCGCGCGAGGAGCTGTCCAGCCGCCTCGACCGGGATCCGACGGTGGCCGAGCTGGCGACGCTGATGAACATCTCCGAGGACGAGGTGGTCGAGGCCCAGCTCGCCTCCAACGGGTACAACTCCGCCTCCCTGGACGCCGCGCTCACCGGCGACGGCCCCGAGGACGGCGAAGCGGTGCTCGCGGACTTCATCGGTGTGGAGGAGGAGGGGCTGCGGCTCGTCGAGGACTGCCACGCGCTCGCCCCGCTGATGGCGGAACTCAGCGAGCGGGACCGGCAGATCATCCATCTGCGGTTCGTCGAGGAGGCCACCCAGGCGGAGATCGGGGAACGGCTCGGCTGCTCCCAGATGCATGTGTCCCGGCTGATCAAGCGGATCATCACCCGACTGCGCGAGGGCATGCTCGGCGAGCTGGACCACGTCTGAACCGGCCTGAGAGCGGCGGCCCCGGCCCTGGGGCGGCGGTACGTCCGCCGCCTCAGCGCTGCAGTTCGAAGCGGGCCCGTACCCGCTTGCCGACCGGTACGCGCTCCGCGGTGACCTCCGAGGCCAGGGCGCACACGATCTCCAGACCGTGCCGTCCGACACGTTCGGGGTCCTTGGGGTAGCGGCGGGGGAGGGCGGAGCTGCTGTCGTACACGCACACCGTGACGGCGCTGTCCGTGCCTTCCAGTTCCAGGATGAACGGGCCGTTGCTGTGCTGGTCGGCGTTGGTGACGAGTTCGCTCACGACCAGCAGCAGTTCGCCGTCGGCGCGCCGGTCGGCGGTGGCGCACCACTCGGTTCGCAACTGCTCCAGGAACTGGGACGCGAAGACGCGCGCCTCGGCGATGCATCCGGGTTCGCCGGTGTAGTGCGCCGCGCGCCGCAGCGGCTCCACGGGTACGTCGAAACCAGTCGGTATCACTGTCCCGCCCAGATGCTTGGTCATGCCGTCTCTCTCGAAAACCCGGTCCGGCCGGTCGACTGTTGCATCTGTCCTCGTACCCCGAGCCGGGCTCGGCAGTCCCCCGGGGCGTTCGCCCACCGCGCACAGTGGCGATGCTCACGCGGGCGGGAGACCCGCGGACGGCGGGGCCGGCCCGGCGTTCAGGCTCGCGAGCCGACGGCTGTCCGCGCGGACGGACCACCCGGCGGGCGCGCTGCCGGGCCGCTGCTTAGCGTGGCAGGCGTGAGCGCTCCGACCGTCCCCGCGCGGCCAGCCGCCCACCACGGCTGGGGGCGGGCCGTGGCCACGGTGCTGACCGGACTGGCCGTCATGGTGCTGGTGGCGGCACTCGGACTGTGGGCGGCCGGAGCGGCGGACCTCCCGGACGGCGCGTTCCCCAGGGTGGTGGCCGCCGCCCTGGTCGCGGCGGTGGGCGGCAGCGTGGAACTCACCGGCAACGCGGGGGCCCTGGCGCAGACCCGGGCCGGGATCACCGTGATCCCCCTGTCGGTGACCCTCGCGGGTGCCCTGGTGATCGGCGCGGGGTTCCTGCGCCCGCTGCGGCACCGGGCGGTGGCCTCGGCGGGCGAACTGGCCGGCTGGGCGGGCAGGATCGCGGTGCTGTGGCTGCTCGTTCTGATCGGCCTGGCCTTCGGCGCCCGGCAGACCTTCGCCGTCGACGTGGGCAGCGGCACCCTCAGCGACCTGACCGGGCTGTTCGACGTGGCGCCGAAGGTGGGGTTCACCACGGACGTGCCGCTGACCGTGCTGTTCGGCCTGTTGTGGCTGGCCGGTGTGCTGCTGCTGGCGCTGCTGGTCGCGTACGGGGCGCCGCTGCCGGCTCGGCTCCTGCGCTTCCAGGAGTCGGTGCGTCCGGCGGCGCACGCGGTGGTGGTCCTGCTCCTCGCCTGTGTCGTGGTCGGCCTCGTCATCGCACTGATCAAGGCGGCCACCCATGGGCACGTCCCGGAGACCGTCGCACTGATCCTGCTCGGCCTGCCCAATCTGGCCTGGCTGGGCCTGACCCTCGGCATGGGAGCGACCTGGGACGGCCACGTGGACGGTGCGTTCGGCCTGCCGATGCCGCACGTCCTGGACGCCGTTCTGCGCACCCCGGACGTCTCCGCGCTGAACCTGGCCTCGCTCACGGACCGCGACGGCCGGTGGTGGTGGCTGGTGGTCGTGGACGCGGTCCTGCTGCTGGCCGTGGCCTTCCGGATGGCGGTCCGCTCACCGGCCCGGATCCGCCCGTGGCAGCACGCCGTTCACCTGGCCGTGGCGGTGGCGCTGGCGGTACTGATGATCTGTCTGACGGGCCGCGTCTCGGCGCACTACGGACTCACCCTGCTCGGCATCGGCGACCTGGGCCGCGGGCTGTCCGCAGAGCTGTTCCTCAAGCCCCGGCTGTGGCAGGCGGTGGGCCTGGGCGCGCTGTGGGGACTGGTCGCGGGGTTCCTGGGCGGCCTGCTGGCGCGCTCGTTGCGAAGGCGCGGCGAGGTGAACCGGCCTTAGGCCCGGACACCGGCTCGCCCCCGTGCGGGGGCCGCCGGGCCTGGGCCGCCGGGTGGACCTCGGCTGGGCTCGGGCCGGTCGCCATGATGGCGCGCAGGGCGGCGACGAAGGCCAGGCAGGTGTCGTAACGGGCGTCCGGGCTCTCGGCGAGGGCCCTGGCGAAGACCTCGCCGAAGGCCGGGACGTGCCTCGCTCGGCGGGCTCGGCTCGTCGCACCGGTGGGCCCCAGCAGAGCCATGTCGTCCTCGCGCACGCGCGCCGGCCTCGAAGACCGGCACGGTGTACGGATGGCCGATGGCCGCGGGCACCTGGAACTCATGGGTTCGGGGGCGAGCAGCCACAGGGACTCCCCGTCGACGACGACCGCGATTCCGGGCCGGTGCGGTCCGCGAAGTCCTCACGGGCCAGGGCTCCGGCCGCCGGCTCCTCCGCCGCGGTCCGGTAGCCGGCGCGGGTCTGCTCGGCGCGGGCCCGCAGAGGGCGCGGATCGGCGGTGCCGTCCGGGCCGTCGGCGGCGGGCGGCTCGTCCGCTACGGCGACGAGCCGGCGGCCGGCGGCCCAGGTGCCCCGCCGTTGGAACGGCGGTTGTACCCCCAGTAGCGGCGGGCGTGCCATCCTCCGACACCACGTGCGCGGGGCGGAATCCGGGACCGGGCGCCCTGCTCGTCGGGGCGCTCGCCTCCGCGTGCGTGCCGTCGTCGTGCCGGGCGGCGGCGTAGGTGCCGTCGTGCCGCGTGCGTGCACCTCCGTGCCGCCTACTTGCGCATCACGGCGGGCTCGTGCCGGCGCAGCAGCCGGACGACCGCGAGCCCGTAGAGGACGGAGAGCACCACCAGCATCGCCAGATCGAGAAGCCAGACGCCCGTCGAGTGCCCGAGGAGCGGGTCGGCGGTCAGCTTGCCGGGCACGGTCCGGGACAGACCGACCGTGCCGGCCATGGCGCCCAGCGCCCAGCGGGACGGCACGAGCCAGGACAGCTGCTCCAGGCCGGGTACGCCGTGCAGCTTGAGCAGGGCTCCGCAGAACACGACCTGGACGATGGCGAGCAGCACCAGCAGCGGCATCGTCACCTCCTCCTTGCGCACCAGCGCGGAGACGAGCAGGCCGAGCATCATCGCGGTGAACGCCAGCAGGGCGAGGGCCAGGGTGATCTCGGCGAGCGGCGGCAGCAGGACGCCGGTGCCACCGGGGGCGTTCAGGTCGACGCCGAGGAGGGCGACCAGGGTGAGGACGACGGCCTGGACGACGCTGATGGTGCCGAGCACCACGATCTTGGACATCAGATAGGCCGATCTGGGCAGGCCGACAGCGCGTTCGCGCTGGTAGACGACGCGTTCCTTGACGAGTTCGCGCACCGCGTTGGCCGCGCCCGTCAGCACGGCGCCGACGCACAGGACGAGCAGGGCGCTCATCGCGTTCTCGCGCGCGAACCGTCCGCCCGCGAGAGCCCGGGCCATGGCCCCCATGACGAACGGCAGGGCGATCATGACGACGAGGAAGGTCCGGTCGGCGCCGAGGACGGCCGCGTAGCGGCGGACCAGGGTGCCCAGCTGCGCACCCCAGCCGCGCGGGCGGGGCGGCGGTGCCGGGACGAGGGGGGCCGGGCCGGGGTGGTGGGGCTGGGTGCTGGCCTGGGTGACGTAGTGCCGGTGGAAGGGCGACTCGCGGTACTCCGCGGCCCAGTCGCGGTCCGGGTCGCGGTCGAAGGCCTCGAAGGCCTCCGGCCACTGCTCGAAGCCGAGGAAGGCGAGGGTGTCGCCGGGCGGACCGTAGTAGGCCACCCTGCCACCGGGCGCCAGGACCAGGAGGCGGTCGCAGACGTCGAGGGTGAGGACGCTGTGGGTGACGACGATGACGGTGCGGCCGTCGTCGGCGAGGCCGCGCAGCATGTGCATCACCGAGCGCTCCATGCCGGGGTCCAGTCCGGAGGTCGGCTCGTCCAGGAACAGCAGCGAGGGTTTGGTGAGCAGTTCCAGGGCCACGCTGACCCGCTTGCGCTGGCCGCCGGAGAGGCTGTGCACGGGCTGGTCGGCGCGCTGTTCCAGGCCGAGTTCCCGGATGACCTCGTCCACCCGGGCGCGCCGCTCCTCGCGCGCGGTGTCCTCGGGGAAGCGCAGTTCGGCGGCGTAGGACAGGGCGGCGCGCACGGTGAGCTGGGGGTGCAGGATGTCGTCCTGGGGCACCAGGCCGATGCGCTGGCGCAGTTCGGCGTAGTCGCGGTAGAGGTCGCGGCCGTCGTACAGGACGGTGCCGCGGTCGGCGGGCCGCTGTCCGGTGAGGGCGTTCAGCAGCGTGGACTTGCCGGCGCCGCTCGGTCCGACCACCGCGAGCAGGCACTTCTCGCCGACCGGGAAGGACACGTGGTCGAGGAGCACCTTGCCGCCGCCGTCGACGGCGACGGTGAGGTCCTGGACGTCCAGGGCCACCTCGCCGTTGTCGACGTACTCCTGGAGTTCGTCGCCGACCAGGCAGAACGCGGAGTGGCCGATGCCCACGATGTCCCCGGGTCCGACGGGCGCGCGGGTGACGGCCCGCCCGTTGAGGTAGGTGCCGTTGTGGCTGCCGAGGTCGACGATCTCGTAGGTGCCGTCGGCGCGGGCGCGCAGCTCGGCGTGGCGGCGGGAGACGATCAGGTCGTCCACCACGAGGTCGTTGTCGGCGGCCCGGCCGATGCGGACCGTGCGCGCGGGCAGCGGGCGGACGCTGGTGGGCCGGCGGAAGGTGCCGGTCAGCTGGGGCAGCGACACCGCGGAGGGCCGGTCGGGGGCCGGCTGCCGTGCGCCCGCGAGGACCGCGCGGGGGCCGTCGGTGGGGTTGCCGAAGCGGATCACACTGCCGGGCCGCAGGCCCCACTCGTCGATCCTGCGGCCGTCGGCGTAGGTGCCGTTGGTGCTGTGCCGGTCCGTCAGGGTCCAGTGGTCGTGGTCGCAGCGCAGCACCGCGTGGTGCCACGAGACCCGGGCATCGTCGAGGACGATGTCGCTCAACGGGTCACGTCCGACGTGGTAGTCGTGGCCCGGGCTCATCACCGTGGAGCCCGTGTCGGTCTCCAGGACGAGTTCGGGCGCCGTCGGGGCGACCGGCCGCTCCGCCATGGCAAGAATTGTACCGATTCGTTCACCTGTGCGCCTGGCATCGACGGGAGCACCACGGCGTGCGCGGCCCCGGCCGCGTGGACACGTGTCAGGCGACGGGCACCACGAGCACCGGCAGGGTGCGCTGCATGCGCAGCGCGTCCACGGACTCGGCGAGCAGTTCGTACTCGGTGGTGTCGTCGCTGGCGGCGATCCGCACCAGCCGTCCGCCCGCCAGCTCGTCGGCCACCAGCTCCTGCCGTACGTCGTCGGCGCACCAGGCGCGCAGCAGGGCGGGCACGTCGGCCACCGTGTCCGCGACCGGCACCAGCGCGCCCGCCGGGAAGGCCGGGCCCTCCGGGCTCGGGTCGAGGCGCTCGGCGATCCAGGACGCCCGGTCCCGCAGCCACCACAGAGCCAGGGACAGGGTCGGCGCGCGATAGGTACCCAGCGGTACGCCGATGCGCCGGCCGTCGCACATGCCGTACGCCGTGACATGGCACAGGAATTCGTCGTGCACGTCTCACTCCCCCGTCGCCTCGCCGGTGTGCCGGCCCGGACCTCGCTCTGCGTTCGGCTCCCGTGCGGTGAAGTGCCCCTGGCGTTCGAGTATCGCCACTCCCGAAACAGTGTCACCATGCCTTTCCGGCCACTCTGTTGGCATATTCACCGCCCGTTCTGGCCGGAACTCACCGGCTGGTCGGGGCCCTCGGGCATGACCTCGCAGGTAATCGACCCGCCCCGCGGATCTCCGGCATGGTGGTCACACCGGATCGGCGAAGCCCCGGATCCGGCTCAGAACAGCAGTTACGACCCGATGGAGGCTGATTCACCATGTCCGCGCACACCGACCGTTACGAGACCGCCGCCGCCCGTTACTTCGAGGCCTGGAACGCCACCGAGCCGGAGGCGCTGAAGAAGGCGGTCGCCGCCGCGTGGACGGCGGACGGCGGCTACACCGACCCCCTCGCCGAGGTCCGCGGCCACGAGGGCATCGCGGCGGTGATCGCCGCCGCGCACGAGCAGTTCCCGGGGTTCGTCTTCCGCCCGCTCGGCGCGGTGGACGGACACCACGACACCGCGCGCTTCGGCTGGGAGCTGGTGAACGAGGCCGACAACTCGGCACCGGTGGCCGGGTTCGACGTCGTCACGCTGGACGAGGAGGGCCGGATCCGGCAGGTCCTCGGCTTTCTGGACCGGGTCCCGACCGCTGCCTGACACCGCACGGCCCGCGACGAGTTTCGCCGCGCGCGGTGCTCCGCGCCGGCGCACGCCCCCGCCGAGGGCACCGCGCGGAGGACCCGAAGGCGGCCGGATCCACCTGGTCCGCCCGCCGTCCGACGGCAGGTGAGCGGTGATGGACTGGGCAGAAGTGGCTCTGACCCGGGACGTGGTACGGGCCGGTGTGTTCCTCTGCGCCCGAGCCGTATCCGGATCCGGTACGGACGCCCGCGCCTGCCGGCGCCCGCGTCAGCCCTTGACGATCGCGTCGATCCGGGCCAGTTCCCCGTCGTCGAAGTCCAGGTTGCGGATCGTGCCGACGCTGTCCTCGATCTGCTGCGGGCTGCTCGCGCCGACCAGTGCCGAGGTGACCCGGCCGCCGCGCAGCACCCAGGCCAGGGCCAGCTGGGCCAGGGTCTGGCCGCGGGACTTGGCGATCGCGTCCAGGGCGCGCAGCCGGGTGACCAGGTCCTCGGTGACCGCGTCCGAGTTCAGGAAGGGACTGTCGCTCGCGGCGCGGGAACCCTCCGGGATGCCGTCGAGGTAGCGTCCGGTGAGCAGGCCCTGCTCCAGTGGGGAGTAGACGATGGAGCCGACCTGCAGTTCGTCCAGGGCGTCGAGCAGTCCCTCGTCCTCGGGGCGCCGGTCGAGCATCGAGTAGCGCGGCTGGTGGATGAGGAGGGGGGTGCCGAGGTCGGCGAGGATGCGGGCGGCCTCGCGGGTCTGATCCGCCGAGTAGTTGGAGACGCCGACGTAGAGGGCCTTGCCCTGCTGCACCGCGGTGTGCAGCGCGCCCATGGTCTCCTCCAGCGGGGTGTCCGGGTCGGGGCGGTGCGAGTAGAAGATGTCGACGTAGTCCAGGCCCATCCGGGTCAGGCTCTGGTCGAGCGAGGAGAGCAGGTACTTGCGCGAGCCCCATTCGCCGTAGGGGCCGGGCCACATGAGGTAGCCGGCCTTGGTGGAGATCACCAGCTCGTCCCGGTACGGCGCGAAGTCGGCCCTGAGCGCCTCGCCGAGCGCGGACTCGGCGGCGCCGGGCGGCGGGCCGTAGTTGTTGGCGAGGTCGAAGTGGACGACGCCCAGGTCGAAGGCGCGGCGCAGGATGGCCCGCTGTGTCTCGACGGGCCGGTCCGGGCCGAAGTTGTGCCACAGGCCGAGGGACAGCGCGGGCAGTTTCAGCCCGCTGCGTCCGGTGCGCCGGTGGGGCATGCCGGCGTAACGGTCGGGGTGTGCGGTGTACAACGCGGCTCCAGAGGGGTTGGTGCACGGTCACGGTCGTCCCGGCTCCCGGGAGCCTCGGCTCCTGGTCACCGCTTCCACTCTTTCCCGCCCGGTCGGCAGCGGTCCAACAGAAGAATCCGATGGAATTCAGCGACTAGGCTGCTCAATCATGGAACTGCGCCATCTCCAGCACTTCGTGGCCGTCGCCGAGGACCGGCATTTCACCCGGGCCGCCGAACGGCTGATGGTCTCCCAGTCGGGGCTGTCGGCGTCCATCAGGGCGCTGGAGCGCGAGCTGCGGGCACCGCTGTTCGTCCGGACCACCCGCCGGGTGACGCTCACCGAGGCGGGGCGGGCCCTGCTGGTGGAGGCGGAGCGGATCCTGGCGCAGGTGCGGGCGGCGCACGAGGCGGTGGCGGCGGTGCAGGGGGTGCTGCGCGGCACACTGGCGCTGGGCACCGAGCAGTGCATCGCCGGGGTGCGGGTGGCCCCGCTGCTGGCCGCGTTCCGGGGACGGCACCCGGACGTGGAGATCCGGCTGCGGCAGGCCGGTTCGGGAGCGCTGGCCGAGGAGGTGGGGGCCGGCCGGCTCGACCTCGCCTTCGCCTACCGCACGCAGGCGGACACCGACCAGCTGCGCTCGGTGCCGCTGACCAGTGAGCCGATGACCGTGCTGTGCCATCCCGGTCACCGGCTGGCCTCGGCCGGCGCGGTACCGGCCCCTCAGGACCTGGCCGGTGAGGTCTTCGTGGACTTCCACCCGGACTGGGGCCCGCGCCGCACCACCGACGCCGCGTTCACCGCGGCCGGTGTCCGGCGCACGGTCGCGCTGGAGGTCAACGACGTGCACAGCCTGCTGGACCTGGTGGACGAGAACCTGGGGATCGCCGTCGTCCCGGGGCACTTCCGGCACAAGCGGCCCTCGCTCACGGCACTGCCGCTGAAGGGCACGGGCGAGGCGGAGTACGAGACCGTGGCCCTGCTTCCGCCGCAACGGGCCACCAGCCCCGCGGCCCGCGCGCTGGTCACGCTCCTCGAAACAGGGGACCTGGCACCACCCCGGGACGGGCCCCAGACCCCCTGATCCCGGCCGTCCGCCGCCGCAGAATCGAAGCCGTCGGCCAGGACGACGACGGTCAGGAGGACCTGTCATGGCGGAACACACACGGCGGACCGTACTGCGCGCAACGGCCGGGCTCGCCGCGGCGGGCGCCCTCGCGGGCCCGGGTGCCGGCCGGGCCGCGGCCCGCTCCGCGGGTCAGGTGACGCGACGTCACCATCCCTTCCTGGAGGGGGCGTTCACGCCCGTCACCGAGGAGCTGACCGCCTTCGACCTGCCGGTGACCGGCCGCATCCCACACGAACTGAACGGCCGCTTCCTGCGCAACGGCCCGAACGTGCTCGGGCTGGAGGATCCCCGGACCCACCACTGGATGCTCGGCGACGGCATGGTGCACGGCGTACGGCTGCGCGGGGGCAGGGCCGAGTGGTACCGCAACCGCTGGGTACGTTCCTCGCAGGTCGCGAAGAAGCTGGGCGAACCGTATCCGGGCCCGGTGCCGGAGGAGGACTTCGCGTGCAACACCCATGTGATCCCGTACCGGGGCCGGATCCTCGCCCTCCAGGAGAGCGGCCCGCTGCCGTACGAACTCGACGGCGACCTCCGCACTGTGGGCACCTACGACTTCGACGGCACCCTGGAGGGGGCGTTCACCGCGCACACCAAGTTCGACGTGCACGCCGGTGAGCTGCACGCGATCGCCTACCACCCGGCCTGGGACCATGTCCGGCACCTGGTCGTGGACCCCGCCGGGCGGGTCGCCCGCACGACCCGGATCCCGGTCCCGGACGCGCCGATGATGCACGACTTCGCACTGACCGAACGGCACGTCGTCCTCCTCGACCTCCCGATCACGTTCGACGCGGCGGCGGCAGCGGAGGGTGCCCCGGTGCCGTACGCCTGGAACCGGAACCACCCGACCCGGGTGGGTGTCGTACGGCGCACCGGGGGTGCCCCCTCAGGAAAGGGCCCGGTCCGCTGGTTCGAGATCGAGCCCGTCTTCTCCTCGCACACCCTCAACGCCTACGACGAGGGCGGGTCCGTGGTGGTCGACATGACGACCTACCCGGCGCCGTTCGACGTCGCCGGCCGCGGCTCCGACGGGCCGTACGCGGTCGGCACCCCCCGGCTGGAACGCTGGACGATCGACCTGCGCCAGGGGCGCGTACGGCAGCGGGCACTGGACGACCGGCCGCAGGAGTTCCCGCGGGTGAGGGAGTCGCTGGTGGCGCGGCGCCACCGCTACGGCTACACGGCGGCCGCCGCCGAGATGACGGCCGCGTATCTGACGCCGGACGGCGGGACCCCGCCCGACGGCGCGTTCTCCAACGCGCTCGTCAAGCACGATCTGCTGCGCGGCGCCACCGAGGTGCACCGGCTGCCGAGGGGCGCGGCGGCGGGCGAGGCGGTGTTCGTACCGCGGGACGCGACCGACCCCCGGGCGGCCGAGGACGACGGGTACGCGGTCGCGTACGTCCACGACCCGGACCGGGGCGCGGCCGATCTGGTGATCCTCGCGGCGCAGGACTTCACCGGGGAGCCCGTGGCGCGGGTGCACCTGCCGGGGCGGGTGCCGCTCGGTTTCCACGGGAGCTGGATTCCGGACGCGTGAGCGCCCGCGGTTTGGGATGGTGGACGGTATGCACGCGAAGGACATCCTCATCGACGGCTACGGCCGCATCCAGGAAGAAGTCCATGCCGCCCTCGACGGCCTCGGACCGGAGGAGCTGCACCACCGCCCGGCCCCCGACGCCAACTCCCTCGCCTGGCTCGTCTGGCATCTCACCCGGGTGCAGGACGACCACGTCGCGGACGCCTTCGACCTCGACCAGGTGTGGCTGTCCCAGGGCTGGGAGAAACGCTTCGGCCTCGACCTGCCCCGCCACGACACCGGCTACGGGCACAGTCCCGCGAAGGTCGCGAAGGTGCGGGTCGAGTCGGCCGACCAGCTGACCGGGTACTACGACGCCGTCCACGAGCAGACGCTGGGCGCGCTGCGCTCGCTCGCCGCCAAGGATCTGGAGCGGATCGTGGACGAGCGCTGGGATCCCCCGGTCAGCCTGGGGGTGCGCCTGGTGAGCGTCCTGTCCGACGACCTTCAGCACGTCGGACAGGCCGCCTATCTCAGGGGGCTCGTTCAGAGCGCCGCCGCGTAACCCGGCAGGACCACGTCGTCGATCAGGGCCTTGCGCTCGTCGAACGGGATGAACGCGCTCTTGAGGGCGTTCACCGTGACCGTGCGCAGGTCCTCCACGGTCCAGCCGGCCTCCTCGACCAGCAGGGACATCTCGCGGGTCATCGTCGTGCCCGACACCAGACGGTTGTCGGTGTTGAGGGTGACCCGGAAGCCCAGGTCCTTCAGGGCCGTGATCGGGTGCTCGGCGATCGAGGTGGCGCAACCGGTCTGCAGGTTGGAGGTGGGGCACATCTCCAGGGCGATGCGCCGGTCACGCACCCAGGAGGCGAGCCGGCCGAGCTTGCCGGCCGCGAGGTCGGGGATGTCCTCGGTGAGGCGCACGCCGTGGCCGATGCGCTGGGCACCGCAGACCTGCAGGGCCTGGTGAATGCTGGGCAGGCCGTGCGCCTCGCCGGCGTGGATGGTGAAGGGCACGCTCTCGCGGCGCAGGTGCTCGAAGGCGGCCAGGTGGTCGGCGGGCGGGAAACCGTCCTCGGCACCGGCGATGTCGAACCCGACGACCCCGGCGTCGCGGTAGGCGACGGCCAGGTCGGCGGCCTCGCGGACCCGGTCGAACATCCGCATGCCGCACAGCAGGGTGCCGACCCGGACCGGGGTGCCCGCCGCGGCGGCCTTGGCCATACCGGCGGCCAGGCCCTCCTGCACGGTCTCCACGACCTCCCTCATCGTCAGCCCGCCCTGGGTGTTCAGCTCGGGGGCGTAGCGCACCTCCGCGTAGACGACACCGTCGGCGGCGAGGTCGAGGACGTACTCCTCGGCGGTGCGCAGCAGGCCTTCGCGGGTCTGCATGACAGCGAGGGTGTGCTCGAAGGTGGCTATGTAGCGGACCAGGTCACCGGAGTTGGCGGCCTCGAAGTACCAGGCGGCCAGCTCGTCGGGGTCGGTGGTGGGCAGGGTGTGACCGATCTCCGCGGCGAGTTCGACGACGGTGGCGGGGCGCAGGCCGCCGTCGAGGTGGTCGTGCAGCACGGCCTTGGGGAGCCGGCGGAGGGTCTCGGTGTCGATGCGGGACGCGGTCATGGCAGGGCTTTCCTCAGCAGTGGTTCGCGGGTGGTTCTCAAGGGGTCAGGCGGCGGGCTGGAGCAGGTCCCAGCGGTTGCCGTAGAGGTCCTGGAAGACGGCGACGATGCCGTACGGCTCGTGGCGCGGCTCCTCCAGGAAGGTCACGCCGGCCGCGGTCATCCGGGCGTGGTCGCGGGCGAAGTCGTCGGTGTGCAGGAAGAACCCGACGCGTCCGCCGGTCTGGTCTCCGATCCGGGCCCGCTGGTCCTCGCCCTTGGCGCGGGCCAGGAGCAGACCGGTTCCGGTGCCTTCGCTGCCCGGTTCCACGACGACCCAGCGGGAGCCGTCGGGGCGCGGGGCGTCCTCGGCCAGCCGGAAGCCGAGGGCCTCGGTGTAGAAGCGGACGGCCTCGTCGTAGTCGTCGACGACGAGGGTGACCAGGGCGACGCGTCGCATCGGAACCTTCCGGTGGGGGTGGTTAGCGGGTGAGGTTATACGTAAAACGTCACGGACGCCAGTCCTTGTTCTACGCGCGTCGCCCCTTGGGCGGCCCCAGGCGCGGAACCCCGGGAGGGGGCGGGGCGTCAGGGTGTCTCGTCGCCCTGGGCGACCTCGACCCGGTGGTGGAAGTCGGCCGTCCCGGCGACCGAGGCCACACAGGAGACGGCGGTGCAGGCGATGAGGAGAGCGGCGGTCGTCCGGCCGGCCCTGGGCACGAGCGGAGCGGCGAGCAGGGCCTGGACGCGCCGCGGGACGGGGCCGGTGGTCGCGGCGGCCACGAAACCGGGGCGCTCGGAACGGGCGGCCTGTCCGGCGAGGGCCGCGCGGGCGATGGCCCGGGCGATCAGGCGCCGGTCGCCGACCCGGGCGGCGGCGGCCTCGTCGGCGGCGCGCTCGGCGGCGAGCCGGATGGTCTCACGGACCGGGCGCAGCGCCGGATGGCAGTGCGCGGCGAGTTCGGCCGCGGCGAGGAAGTAGTGGTGACCGCCGTCGTTGTGCGCCCGCTCGTGTGCGAACAGCGCCTCCCGCTCGGGCCCGTCCAGGCTGCGGAGCATCGCGGTGGTGACGACGACGCGGTGCGGACGGCCGGGCAGCGCGTAGGCGTCCGGGCGGGGCGAGTCCACCACGCACAGGTCTCCCGCCGCGGGTCCGTGCCCGGCCTCGGTCCGGGCCGCGCGGAAGGCGCGGCCCTGGCGCAGCACCGAGCGGACGAGGGTCCAGCCGCAGACGGCGAGCGCGCCGACGGAGGTCGCGGCGGCCGGCAGGACGACGAGGTCGGAGGCGGTGCGCAGCGGGTGGATCAACTCGCCGAGCGAGGCGAACAGCGGGAACTTGAGCAGACCGATCAGGACGAACGAGCCGAGGGCGGCCAGCGAGCAGCCCGCGAGGAGGACCGCGCAGGCGGTGACCGCCCACAGCGCGGCGACGGGGACCAGCCGGTCCAGTGCCCGGCGGGCGAGTGCCGGCAGGGCGAACGGCAGCAGCAGGGGCAGCAGGAGCAGTGCGGTCATCGTTCGCCGGATTCGAGCAGGTCCCGCAGAATGCGTTCGTCGCCGGGGCTGAGCTGGGCGACGAAGCGGGCGAGGACCGTCTCGCGGTCGCTGTCCCGGTCCAGTTCGCTGTGCATCCGGCGGGCGGTGAGGCCGTGGGCGTCCTGGGCGTCCCGTACGGGGACGTAGGCATAGCCCCGGCCCTGGCGGTGCCGCTCGACGACTCCCTTGTCGTACAGGCGGGTGAGGATCGTGGTCACCGTCGTACGGGCCAGGTCCGTGCCGAGGCTGCGCTGGACCTCGCCGGGCGTCCGGGGGGTGCCCGCGGCCCAGAGTGCGGCCATGACGCTCGCTTCGAGTTCCCCCGCCGGCCGGCGCTCGTCCTTCGCCTCGGTCATGGAACGTTCCTCACCCCGTCCTCGTCTGCGGCCCGTGCGACCGTCTACACGATGGTAGTCAATCGGACCTTCGTACGGCCGTGCCCGGTCCCCCATTATGGGCGGGGCGGCCCGCCCGGGCCGCCGCCTCGGGGCCGGTCAGCCAGGGCGTGTCCTGTGCGCCCGGCCGTTTGGGGGGAAGGCGGCGGTGTCGACGTGGTGCGTGCCCGGTTCGACGGCCCGCAGCAGCACGGCCGGGGAGGGCGCGGCCCCGGGGAGGGCCGGGCGGGACGCGGCGCTGCCGTCAGCCGCAGGGCTCCGCAGCCGATGCGGTGGACGGGCATGCCGCCCGGGGTGACGGTGCCGGGGGCGTCCGCAGGGGTCATTTCAGCGCCCCGCCGGCACCGTGCCGTCCATCTGCCGTGCCGCGCACGGCACTTCAGCCCAACGGCTTCTCCAGGACCGCCTTGCGGTGGCTGAAGGTCTCGATGGAGTAGCGGCCGTGGTAGCTGCCCATGCCGCTCTCCCCCACGCCGCCGAACGGAAGGTCGGAGACGGTGAGATGGGCGAGGGGCAGGCCGTGGCCCAGGCCGCCGGAGGAGGTCTCGGCGGCGATGCGCGCACGGGTCTCCTCGGACTCGGTGAAGACGTACAACGCGAGCGGCTTGTCACGTTCGTTGATGAAGCCGATCGCCTCGTCCAGGCCGGACACGGTGACGATGGGCAGGATCGGACCGAAGATCTCCTCCTGCATGACGGGCGACTTCGGGTCGACGTCCGCGAGGACGGTGGGCGCGAGGTACCTGGCCGTACGGTCGCCCGTGCCGCCGACGACGACCCGGCCGGAGCCGAGGAGGCCGGAGAGCCGGTCGAAGTGCCGCTCGTTGACGATCCGGCCGTACTCGGGCGAGGCCGCCGGGTCGGTTCCGTACAGCACCTCCACGGCCCGGACGAGCGCCGTCTCCAGGGCGGCGGCGGTCTCCGGGTCGGTCAGTACGTAGTCGGGGGCGACGCAGGTCTGGCCGGCGTTGAGGAACTTGCCGCTCGCGAGCCGGTCCGCGACCACGTCGAGGTCGGCGTCGCGGTCCACGAACACGGGGGACTTGCCGCCGAGTTCGAGGGTGACCGGGGTGAGGTGCTCGGCGGCGGCGCGCATCACGATCCGGCCGACGGCGCCGTTGCCGGTGTAGAAGATGTGGTCGAACCGCTCGGCCAGCAGGGCGGTGGTCTCCGGGATGCCGCCCTCGACGACGGCGACCGCGTCGGCGTCGAGATAGGCCGGGATCAGCTCGGCCAGCGCGGCCGAGGTGGCCGGGGCCAGTTCGCTCGGCTTGGCGACGACCGCGTTGCCGGAGGCCAGGGCGCCGACCATCGGGGCGAGCAGCAGCTGCGCCGGGTAGTTCCAGGGCGCTATGACGAGGACGACACCGAGCGGGTCGTACTGCGTCCAGGCCCGCGCGTCCGCGCCGAGGTGGGCCGGAACGGGCGCGGGCTCGGGGCGCAGCCAGTCCGCGAGGTGGTCGAGGGTGTGGTCGATCTCGCGGACGGTGAAGTCGATCTCGGTGCGGTAGGCCTCGGTGCTGCTCTTGCCGAGGTCGGCGCGGAGGGCGGCGGCGAGGTCGGCGCCGCGCTCGGTGAGCATCGCGCGCAGGCGGCGCAGCTGGCCGGTGCGCCACTCGACGGGCCTGGTGCGGCCGGTGGCGAAGGTGGCGCGCAGCCGGGCTGCTATATCGGCGGGCTGCTCGGGTGCGGGGTGATTCACGGGTGCCTCGCTGGGGGTGCACGGGCTGGTTCGGCCCGAGCCTAGGGGTCAGTAGATGCATTTGCCAACCTTTCAGGTTCTCAAGTTCATTCCGGCGCCCCCGGGTGACGACGGTCACGTCTGCGTGGGGTCGATCTGCGTGGGGGCGATCTCGCGCCGGCGTCGCTCCAGGTGGGCCCGCTCGGCCTCGCTTCCGGCCAGTTCGGCGGCCAGGCCGTATGCGGCGACCGCCTCCGCGGTGCGGCCCAGGCGGCGCAGCAGGTCGGCGCGGACGGCGTGCAGCACGTGATAGCGGCCGAGATCCAGAGCGCCGACCAGGTCCAGCGCCCTGGCCGGCCCCTCGGTCTCGGCCACGGCGACCGCCCGGTTCAGGGCGACGACCGGGGACGGCGCCACGGCCATGAGCTGGTCGTACAGCTGCAGGATCTGCTGCCAGTCGGTGGCGGCGGCGGCGGGCGCGTCGCTGTGCACGGCGTTGATGGCGGCCTGGATCTGGTACGGCCCGGGCCGGCCGCGGCGCAGACAGCGCCGGACCAGGTCCTGGCCCTCGGCGATCAGCGTCCGGTCCCAGCGGGAGCGGTCCTGCTCGGGCAGCGGGACGAGGACACCGTCCGCGTCCCGCCGGGCCGGCCGCCGCGACTCGGTCAGCAGCATCAGCGCGAGCAGGCCGGTGACCTCGGGTTCGTCCGGCATCAGGGCGGCGAGCAGCCGGCCGAGGCGGAGCGCCTCCGCGCACAGGGCGGGGTCACCGGTGTAGCCCTCGTTGAAGATGAGGTAGACGACGGCGAGGACGCCGCCGAGCCGCTCGGGCAGGTCGGCGTCGCGGGGCACACGGTAGGGGATGCCCGCGTCCCGGATCTTGGCTTTGGCCCGGACCAGCCTCTGGGCGAGCGTGGGCTCCGGCACCAGGAAGGCACGGGCGATCTGGGCGGTGCTCAGACCGCCGAGCAGACGCAGGGTCAGGGCGACCCGGGCCTGGAGGGCGAGGGCGGGGTGGCAGCAGGTGAAGACCAGACGGAGCCGGTCGTCGCGCACGGGGCCCTCCTCGGGAGGTGCGTCGGGCGCGTACGGATGGGGCGCGTACAGCCGGGCGGCCTCGGCGTGCCGGGCGTCCCGGGAGGACTCGCGGCGCAGCCGGTCGATCGCCCGGTTGCGGGCCGTGGTGATGATCCAGCCGGCCGGACTCGGCGGCACGCCGGTCTCGGGCCAGGTGCGCACGGCGGTGGTGAAGGCGTCCTGCACCGCTTCCTCGGCGAGGTCGATGTCGCCGAGGAAGCGGACGAGGACGGAGACCGCGCGCCCGTACTCGGCGCGGAAGACGGCCTCGACACCGACGGAGTCCGGCATGGGCGCCCGTGCCCTTCTGTCCGATCCCGCCGCGCCCCGGGCGGCGCGACCGTGGGGTGGAGTACGGCCCGGTGGACGGCGGCACTCCTGCCGTGGCCGGTCGTCACCGGCTCACGGGTTCCCTCATGCCGAGCACCGCAGACAGGCGCGGACCTCTCGGCCGCCGCGCGTCTGGTGGACCTCGGTCGACTGGGCCAGGGAGTCGACGATGCCGGTGCCGCGGCCGTGCTCGTCCGGGGCCACGTCGTGACGGACGCGCGCGACCGCCGTTCCGGAGTCACTGACCACGATGTGCAGGGTGCCGCTGTCGAGGGCGAGCAGCACCGTCATGTGTTCGCGGCCGTACTGCGCGGCGTTGGCGGCGAGTTCGTCGACGATGAGGACGGCGGAGTCCCGCTCGCTCTCGGGCACGCTCCAGCACTCCAGCAGCTCGGCCGCGAGATGCCGGGCCGCGGGTACATGCTCCTCCTGCGCGGGCAGGGTGAGCATGGCCTGGTGCCGGCAGGACCGTGCGGGGAGTGAGCCGGCACGGGGGGAATCGGTCACGTACATGGTCTTCTGGCTCTTCTGCGTAGGAACCTGTATGTGAGCACTCATCCTGTAGTACGGACGACGACCGCATATGGTTCGAGCCACGTGCCTTGTTCGGGCATCTTCGTGAAAACGAGTCGTCTGATCAGCGGCGTGCCGGCGCGGCCCCGGCCCTTATGCCCGGATCGTGACCAGCTTCTGGCCGTTGCCCGCGACGATCTCGAAGTGCCCGATGGCCTCCGGGGACATCGGGACCGCTCCGGGGATCGTGGTGCCGAGGGGATACTCACCCGCCCGCCAGGTGGCGCCGTCCGCCCTGGTCCCGTCCGGCCCGACCGCCTGCAACCGGCAGGTCATGCCCGCCGGCGCCCCGTGGGCGGAGACCTGCAGCACACTGCCCCACGCCGAGGGCGAGACCCGCACCGAGGCAGTGACACCGGTGGTGGGGTCGCTTCCGGAGAAGGTGCGGGACGGAACCGGAGTGATGGGTGCGGGCCGGGTCGCCTGACCGGCCACGGATCCAGTGATCGCCAGCCAGGTACCGCCGACCGCCGCCCCGGCGACCAGCGTCAACGAGGCGACCGCTCCGGCCAGTTGCCGCCGCCAGGTCCTGCGGCGCCGGGCAGCGGCCTGCTGAAGCATCCGGTCGAGCGGTCCCGCCCCGGGAGCCCTGGGCACCCCGGAGGCGCCGGGCGGCGTCGGGGAGGGGACCCCGGCACTGTCCGCCGCCCGCCGCACCAGCCGATCGGCCGGATCCTCGTCACCGGCAGGTACAGGCGGGCCCTCGGCCTCCGCCGCGGTGACTGTCGCGAGCAGTGCCGGAAGTCCGGCCAGCTCGGCGTGTTCCGCCCTGCACCCG
Organism: Streptomyces sp. NPDC001135; assembly: GCF_053598395.1. Classification (NCBI taxonomy): domain Bacteria; kingdom Bacillati; phylum Actinomycetota; class Actinomycetes; order Kitasatosporales; family Streptomycetaceae; genus Streptomyces; species Streptomyces sp. NPDC001135. The sequence goes on from NZ_JBSFKD010000030.1 coordinate 84,004, forward strand.
TCGCATTCCGCGAGGTGCGCTCGCACCCGTTCGCTCTCCGCCGGGGACAGCGCTCCCAGGACATATCCGCCGAGCGCCAGCCGGAGGTCGTCGTGGTCCGCGTTCATGGCCGGCACCTCCTCCATGCCGTGGTCATGGCTCGATGCCCCGTTCCCGCAGCGCCAGCCGGAGGGCGTGCAGGGCGTAGTACGTCCGCGACTTGACGGTGCCCTGCGGGATGCCCAGCGCCTGCGCCGCCTCCGCCACACTCCGGCCCCGGTAGTAGGTCTCCAGCAGCACGGCACGGTGGTCCGGGGACAGCGTCCGCAGGGCGTCGGCCACGGCCCAGCTCTGCAACGCCTGCTCGATCCGGTCCTCGTCCGGTGTCCGCTCCGCGGCCCGCTCCAGGGCCTCGCCGCCCACCTCCGCCGGTCTCGCCTGCCGGGCCCGGTGCATGTCGATGACCAGGCGCCGGGCGACCGTGCACAGCCAGGCGCGCGCCGGACCGCGGTCGGGTTCGAAGGCGGCGGGGTGCTGCCATGCCCGCAGCAACGTCTCCTGCACGACATCCTCGGCCCACTGCCGGTCTCCTGACGTCAGTCGCAGTGCGTAGTGGAACAGAGGGCCCGCGTGCTCGGCGTACAGAGCCCGGAGCAGTTCCTCGTCCGTGGTCGAAATGGTCCCGTTACCCGAGACACGGTGCTCGGAGTGATTCGGATCGACCGCTTCACCACGCTTTCGAGCACTCCATGGCATAAGCCGATCATTACGCACATGAACCGGTTTGTCGTGTCAAAACCGCTGAGACATGAGAAGACCGAAAAAAGGGTGTGTATCCACCGAACCGTGCGCCGTGGCCGCCCGTGGAACCAGGCATGAGCCGTCGCGCACGGCATCACCTGATCCATGGGGAATGAACATCATGAACGTCAACTTCCGCCCTGTGAGCCGCCGCTCGCGCTGTGCGGCCGGGCTGGCCGTCGCCACCGCCGGTGTCCTGGGACTCCTGAGCGCGTGCGGCCAGTCGCCCCGCTCCTCGGACACCGGCTCCCTCACACCCGGGCCGGGTCAGCATCGGCTGGCCGGGGTGCCGGGCACCTCGGCGATGCCCAGCATGACCATGCCCAGGCCCTCTCCGGGCACGAACACGGCGACCGCACCGGTGTCCTCGGACACCGTGGCGATCAAAAACTTCGCGTTCTCTCCGGCCACGCTGAAGGTCAGGGCGGGCACCACGGTGACCTGGACCAATCAGGACACCGACGCCCACACGGTCACCAGCGCCGGCCCGGGCGGCCCGCTGCGCTCGCCCGCCCTCGCCACGCACGGCACCTTCACCTACAGGTTCACCAAGCCCGGCAGCTACGCCTACGTCTGCACCATCCATCCGTTCATGACCGCCACCGTGGAGGTGACCTCGTGACCGCGTACGACGGCCATCGGAATCCGGCACCGGCCGGCGACGCCGGGGCACCCGCCCGCGAACACGGCATGACCAGGCGGCAACTGATGCGGCACGCCGGGTGGTTCGGCGGAGCCGTGGTGCTCACCGTGGCCGCCGGAGAGGTGATCAGCCATGTCGCCGGCTCCCCGGACACCACCGCCGGGGCCGCCGCGGAACCGAGCGGTGCCCTGCGGTTCGTACAGATCTCCGACAGTCACATCGGGTTCCAGGGCCCGGCCAACACCGACGTGGTCGGCTCGTTCACGGAAGCGATCGATCAGGTCAACGGGCTCGGCTTCAGACCCGACTTCGTCATGCACAGCGGCGACCTGACCCACCTGTCGACGGCGGGGCAGTTCGACCAGGTCAGGCAGATGATCAGCGGGCTGCGGACGGATCGTGTCTTCACCGTTCCGGGCGAGCACGACTCCATCGGCGACGCGGGCCGCGCCTACCGGCGGACCTTCGGCAAGGGCACGCTCGGCGACGGCTGGTACAGCTTCGACACCCACGGCGTGCACTTCATCGCCCTGGTCAACACCCTGAGCCTGGAGAAGCTCGGCCACCTCGGCACCGAGCAGATCGACTTCGTCCGCAAGGACCTCGCGGGCCTGTCCTCGGACACCCCCGTCGTGGTCTTCAGCCACATCCCGCTGTTCGCCATGTACCCGCAGTGGGGCTGGAGCACCGACGACGCTCTCAAAGTCATCGCACTCCTGCGCCGCTTCTCCTCCGTCACCTGTCTCAACGGACACGTCCACCAGCTGTTCACCAAGACAGAGGGCAACATCACCTTCCACTCCGCCACCACCACCGCCTACCCGCTGCCCAAGCCGGGCCGCGCCCCCGCCCCCACGCCCCAGGTCGTCCCCGCCCGCCGGCTGAAGGACGCGCTCGGGATCCGCACCGTGGGCTACCGGCAGGGAGACAAGCAGCTGGCGATCAAGGACGAGAGACTGGCGTGAGCGCAGGGGCGAGGGGCACCCTTCCCGGCCGCGCCCGGTGCACCCCGCGCCCCCTTCGTCCGGGCCGCGAGGTGGTCCGGTGGGCTGCGGCCGGCGGTTTCGTTCGGATCAGGTCGGATCGATCCGAACGAAACTCCTAGTGCTGGTCCACGAAGGGCCGTACCTCGATGGGCAGTGTCGTGGCGAGGGCGGCCCTGCGGCCCCACTCCAGCGCCTCGTCCAGGTCGGCGGCCCTGATCAGGCACAGTCCGCCCAGGTACTCCTTGCCCTCGGCGTAGGGCCCGTCGGTGATCAGGACATCACCGTCCCCGGGGCGGAGCACGGTGGCGGTCTCCGGGCCGTGCAGGCCGCCGGCGAACACCCAGGCCCCGGCGGCGCGCAGCTCGTCGTTGAAGGCCTCGACATCGCGCATGATCGCGGCGAGCTCGTCCGGGGCGGGCGGGGTGCCGTCGGCCGGCTGGACCACGCTCAGCAGGTAGTGCCTCATGACGTCCTCCTGGTGTTCTCAGGGTCTCTCGGATGCCTGTCACCTCCTACACGAACGACCGTCCCCCCGATCGACACGGCGCCGGAAGAAATCTCCGAAAGAATCTTCCGTATGACAGCCACCACCGCACATCCACTCGTGGACCGCGCCCGTCGGCTCGCCACGGACCTGCTGATCCCCGAGGCCGAGCGGGTCGACCAGGAGGGCGTGCCGGCGAGTCACATCGAGGCGGTGAAACGGTCGGGGCTGCTCGGGGCGGGCGCTCCGGTCGCCTGCGGCGGCTCGGGCGCACCGCCGGACGTGGTCCGCCGGATCGCGGAGATCCTGTCCGGGGCGTGCTGTTCGACGTGGTTCGTACAGACTCAGCACCACACGCCGGTGCAGACCCTGGCCCAGAGCGAACTCCCGGTCCGCGAGCGGCTGTTGGGTCCGCTGTCGCGGGGCGAACTGCTGTCCGGCGTGGCGTACGCGCATCTGCGCTCGTATCCGCGTCGCGTCCCGGTGCGGGTCCGCCGGGAGGGCGGCGGCCGGCGGTTCGACGGCACCGTGCCCTGGTACACCGGGTGGGGCCTGAACGACGTGATGCTGCTCGCGGGCGTGACCGAAGCGGGGGAGGTGCTGTTCGCCTTCGCCGAGGCACACGAGCAGCAGGGGCTGCGGGCTTCGGAGCCGATCCGTCTGGCGGCGCTGACCGCCGCGCGCACGGTGTCGCTGGAGCTGGCCGGGCTGTGGCTGCCCGAGGAGGCGGTGGCCCTGCGGACGCCGTACGAGCGCTGGGCGCCCGGGGACCGGGCCAGGACGCTGAACGTGAACCCGGCGGTCTTCGGCGTGGCGGAGGCCGCGCTGTCCCTGCTGGACGCGCGGACGTCCGCCCCGCTCACGGCCCGGCTCACCGACGTCCGCCGCCGTGCCTACGCCCTGGCCGACCACCCGGCGCCGCTGGAGCGGGTCGCGGAGCGGCTGGCGGTGCGCGCGGAGGCGTACGAGGTGCTGCGCACCGCCACCACCGCGGCGGTCGTCGCCGGCGGCGGCCGCTCGATGTCCCTGACGAGCCGCGCCCAGCGCCTGGCCCGTGAGGCGCTGTTCCTGCTGGTACAGGGCCAGACCGCCGAGTCACGGACGGCGCATCTGCGGGCGCTGGGAGCCACCTGAGCCGGAACCTGCGGTCGGCACGGCCACGGACGCCGGGGCACTCGAACGGGGGCTCGCGGTCAGCAGGGGCGCGGCCGTGGGCGTGGAAGCGCTTGGCCCAGGTCCCGCGATCATCTTCGCCGTGGCCACGGACGCCTCCGGTGCCCCGGCCGGAAAGACCCCTGCCGTCAACGCCGGCACAGCAGCGGTCGACGAAGCCCCCGCACCAAGGCACACCCCCTCACGCCAGCGGCAGCCGCCCCCATCGCCGCGCCTACGCACACCTACGGTGCCCAGCCGGAGAAGCCCCTGCCGTCACCGTCGGCACAGCAACGGTCGGCGAACCCCCGCACCAAGGCCCATCGCCCACATCCGCCGCGCCCTGCGCACACCGACGGCGCCCCTGCCGTCAACGCCGGGACAGCTGCACGCCCAGGAGCACCTGAGCCGGAGCTGTCGTCGCATCCCCGCGGTCGCGGACGGTCCTTCATGCCCCAGCGGTGAACCTTGCCCTTAACGCCGGCACAGCGGTGCGCCAGCCGCGTCGGCGGCGCTGTGGTGACCTCGATGGCCGGTCGGGGTGCCCGTCGTCACCGTCGGCGCAGCACGCCCTGGGCCAGTGCGTGGGTGCCGGCCGCGGCCACCGCGGCGAAGGCGAGGCCCTCGGCGAGTTGCCGCGGCCGGGTGGGGCGCAGGACGGCGGAGCGGCGGAGCCGGCCGCGGGCCCACACGGTGAAGGGGAGGACCACCAGGGGGGTGGTCGCCGAGCCGGGGGTGTAGCCGCGCATCGCGGCGGCCTGGGCCAGATGGACCAGGCCGTGCAGCCCGAAGGCGTTGAGCGCCGTCTGGTAGACGGCCGAGCGGCCCCCGGTCCGGTGGCCGTCGGCGGCCGCGGCGGCCAGCACGACCGCCATCGCGGCGACCGCCGTGCCGAACTCCCGCGCGTCGACGCGCTCCAGCCGCCGCCACACCGTCTCCGGTACCCGGGGGAATCTCTTGCGCAGCTCCGGCACATGGGTGCGCACCCAGCGCGGCACCATGACGACTTCCTCGGTGTCGTGCACGGCCCACGCGGCCAGCAGTCCCCAGGTGACGGCCCCGGAGACGTCGTTCGGTTCCCGTGTCATGAACCGACAGTCTGCCAGGGCCGGTTGGTCAGGCCGCGAACGGCACCTGGGAGGCCGCGGCGGCGGACCCCGAGCCGTCGGTGAGGCGGGCACGGGCGGCGTCGACCGCGCGGGCGGCCTCCTTCAGCAGTGCCTCCGCCGCCCTCACCTGGAGGGCCGGTTCACCGAGGCGCTGGACGAGGAAGGGGTCCTCGGCGGCGGTCTCGGCTCCGCTCTCGAACCAGGGAGGCACCGGTACGTGCACCGGCTGCTGTCGGGCCGTACGTCGGCGTTCTCGTACTCGACCGACGGCGCGGAGACGGGCAAGCTGCTGGTCGCCGAGGGGCTGGGGGCGACCGTACTGCCGGACTTCGGCGTCGTCGGGTATCCGCTGGAGCGGTCCGGCACGCTCGTCTGCCGGCCGATCGCCGACGACACCACCCGGGTGCTGCTGATGCTCCAGCGCCGACGCGCGGACTCGGTGCCGCGGGCCGCCCGGGACCTGCAACGGCCTTCGTACGCCGGGCACGGGAGCTGGCGGCGGCCTGACGGGCGGGGCCCGGCTCAGGAGGGGGTGTCGTCGCTCCGCCCCTCGGCCACGACGAGGAACGCGTCGGAGTTCAGGTCCATCACCACGGTCACCCGCTCGCCCTCGGCACGGCGCGCCGCCGCGTACTCCTCCGCGGGCCACGATCCGCGGGGGGCTCCGGCGGGGAACCGCTCCAGCACCTTCACATCCATGACGGTCGGTCACCTCCGAGGTCGCGGGCCGGACGGAGCGTACGTCCTGTACTCCTTCGATTGCCCCGTACCGTCGCCCGCATGTCACCCGATGCGGGCCTACACATAAAGAATAAATAAGGGCAAACTGGGAACATGCGGGGATAACCGCACACCGCACCAGACGCGGTCTGGCCTGCGAAGTCAAAGGAGACGAGTCATGGCCAACCTGCACAGGGGTGATATGACGACCCACCCCGATGTCTCCGAAATGCGGGCACGCTACGCCCGTATGCTCGGCGGTCGTGATGTGGCGCTCGTGGACGGGCCGGTCTTCCTGCTCGGGCTCTACTGCGCGGCATCTCCGTGGATAGTGCACTACACGGCGAGCCAGCCGGCCCTCATGACGCACAACCTGATCCTGGGTGTCGCCATAGGGCTGCTGGCACTGGGATTCACCCGGGCCCCCGAGCGGATGTACGGCCTCAGCTGGGCCATGTGCGCCATGGGCATCTGGATGATCATCGCCCCGTGGATCGTGGGCAGCGGCCCGGACGCAGGCGTGATCATCAACAACGTCGCCATCGGAGCACTGGCGCTTGTGCTCGGACTCGTCTGTGCCGGTACGGCGGCCAAGAGCACGCCCAGGCCGTAAGAGGGGACGCCGGGAAGGGAAGACACACAGGAGAGCAGGCCGGTCCGCCCGGACCGGCCTGTCCGGTGCCCGCTCAGCGTCCCGGCACCAGCCAGGGCTCCTGCGGCAGCGTGCGGCCGGTCTCCAGCAGCGACTTGAGGTTGGACAGCACGGCCGGCCAGCCGGACGCGACGTCCGAGCGCTCGCCCTCGTCGTTGAGGTCCTCGTGGAACACGGTCAGCCGGACGATGTCCTCGTACGGGCTGATCTCGAAGGTGACGCGGGAGTGCCGGTCCTCCCGGTCCTCCTGGTCGGGCGCGGCCCAGGTGGTGACCAGCCGGGTCGGCGGTTCGCTCTCCACCACCCGGCCGACCACGTCGGCGGTTCCGGAACCGTCGGTGCGTACGTGCGCCCAGCGGGAGCCCGGTCGCCAGTCGGACTCGTTGCGGTGACCCCAGTAGGCGGCCGTCAGGTCGGCGTCGGTGAGCGCCTCCCAGACCTTCTCGGGTGTGCTGGCGATGTAGGTGACGTACACGAAACTCGGCTTGTCGGTCATGGCTTCCTCGGCTCGTCGCTTCAAGGCCCCGAGCGCGCTCAGGCGCGGGCGCTCGAACTTGTCGATCCACCGCTCCTGGATCTCGTGGAGTGGTACGGGGTTGAGGTAGTGCAGCTTTTCCCGCCCCCGCCGCACCACGCTGATCAGGTGGGCGGCCTCCAGGACGGCCAGATGCTGGGTGACCGACTGTCGGGTCATGGCGATGCGCCCGCACAGCTCGCCCAGCGTCTGGCCGTTGTTCTCGTGGAGCCGGTCCAGCAGGCGCCTTCGCGTGTCGTCGGCCAGCGCCTTGAAGACCTTGTCCATCCCGGTGTCGCCCTCTGATCGCACACCCAACATTATGCAGGCAATTACCTGCATGTCAAGGAGCGAGGGTCGCGACAGGTCCGCCTCGATCCGAACGAAACCCCCTAGCTCACCTCAAGGACCTGCCGCTCCTCACCGATCTCCCTCTCGCCGAACGGCCACACCCTCTCCAGCCGTGCCCAGACGGCGAAGGCCACACAGCCAAGGGCCAGCCAGGCCAGGGACCACTCGATGGGGTGGCGGCCCGGGGAGTTCTTGTCGGCATAGCCGTAGATCACGCACCAGCCGGCGAAGGCGAGGACGCTCGGCAGGGGGTAGAGCCACATCCGGTACGGGCGGCGCAGGTCCGGCCGCCGTCGGCGCAGCACGGTCAGCGCCACGATCTGGGCGAGCGCCTGGACGATGACCATCACCGTGGTCAGCAGCTGGATCAAGGTGGCGAGGTCGGTGTGGCGGCCGATCAGGAAGCCGACCGCGGTGATCACGCCCATGGTCGCCAGACCCAGCACCGGGAAGCGGTGCCGCGGATGCAGCTTCTCGTACGGCCGGAAGAAGACACGGTCGCGGGCGGCGTCGCAGGGCACCCGGGAACCGCCGAGCAGGCCGGTGAAGACCGAGGCGAAGGCCGTGACCAGAATCAGCACGGTGACCGTGTCGGCGGCCGCCTTGCCCCAGGTCCTCTCCAGCACCGCGGAGGCGACCGAGGTGGAGGCGATGTCGTGCGGGTCGGTCATCCGGCGCCAGTCGACGACGCCGAGGGTGCCGATCTGCAGCAGCAGGTAGATCGCCATGATGCCGAGGATGGAGAACAGGATCGAGCGCGGGAGCGTACGGCCGGGGTCCTTGATCTCGGCGCCCATGTACGCGGTGGTGTTGTAGCCGAGGTAGTCGTAGATGCCGATGGTCAGCCCCGCGGCGAAGCCGAGCCAGAAGTGGTCGCTCGTCAGGTCGAGGGCGCCCGACGGGTAGGTGAAGGCCAGGTGCGGACTGAAGTCGGTGGCCGCGGCGGCGATCACCAGGAGCACCGAGGCGATCATCACGGTCCACATCACGGTGGTGATCCGGGCGATGTGCTCGATGCCGCGCCAGAGCAGGAGCACGACCAGGGCGATGACGCCGAGGCCGGTCAGGTCGCCCGCCGTCCGCCCGAGACCGGGGGCCAGATAGCCCAGGTACTGCACGAAGCCGACCACGCCCGTGGACATGATCAGCGGGATGAAGAGCATCGCCGTCCACACGAAGAGGAACGGCATCAGCCGGCCCGTGCGGTACTGGAAGGCCTGGCGCAGATAGACGTAACTGCCGCCGGAGCCGGGCATCGAGGCGCCCAGCTCGGCCCAGACCAGGCCGTCGCACAGCGCGAGGACGGCGCCCGCGACGAAGCCGATGACCGCCTGCGGGCCGCCGAAGGCGGTGACCATCAGCGGGATCGTGACGAACGGGCCGATGCCGCACATCTGGCTCATGTTGATGGCCGTGGCCTGGAACAGGCCGACACGGCGGACGAAACCACCCGGGGGTGGCGGACTACCGGACATGGGGACTCCTGACGCCACGGGCGGCCTCGACGGCACCCGGCGGGCTGACTGGCCGATAAAGTTAAGGAGCCTTACTAGGGGCGTCAAGTATGCGCCGGGAATACCTGAGAATGGTCCGATGACCGCCAGTGACGTCGAACAGCAGCAGGAACGGCCCTGGAGCCGCCGGCGGCTGCGCAGCACCAACGAGCGGCTGCTGCTGGACCGGCTGCGCACCCTCGGTGCCGCCTCGCGTGCCCAACTCGCCCGGGAGACCGGCCTGTCGAAGCCGACGGTCTCCAGCGCGCTGGCCTCTTTGGAGACGGCCGGACTGGTGCACGAGGTCGGCACCCACGCCCCGGAGCGCGGACGCACCGCCGTGCTCTACGCCCCCGACCCGGCCGCCGGGTACGCGCTCGGTGTCGACATCGGCCGGGGCTGGCTGCGGGTGGCGGTGGCCGACCTGGACGGCACGGTCGTCGCGCGGTCCGACGTACGCAACCGGGCCCGCGCCTCGGCCGCCCTTGCCGACCTGGTCGTGGGCACCGCCCGCCAGGTGATCGCGAATTCGGGTGTGGACCCGGCCGGGGTGGTGCACGGCGTGGTCGGCACGCCCGGCGTCTACGACGCCAAGCAGCGCCGGGTGCGGTACGCGATGCATCTGCCCGGCTGGGGGCGCGCGGGGCTCGTCGACCGGATGCGCGAGGACCTGGGCGTGCCGCTGGAGGTGCACAACGACGCCAATCTCGCCGCGCTCGGCGAGTACGCGTACGGCGTCGGCAGCGGCAGCCGGCTGTTCGCGTACATCCTGATCGGCACCGGGCTCGGCATGGGTGTCGTCAGCGAGGGGCGGCTGTTCACGGGGGCGCACGGACTGGCCGGCGAGATCGGCTTCCTGCCCTGGCCGGGCCGGCAGAAGCCGGAGCGGCTGGAGGACGCGGTGTCCGGGGTGGCCGTGGTGGAGGCCGCCCGGGAGTTCGGGATGAGCGGGCAGCTCACGGCGAAGGCGGTCTTCGACGCGGCCCGGCAGGGCCATCCGGCCGCCGCGCGGGCGGTGGAGCTGGAGGGCGAGCGGATCGCGTACACCGTGGCGGCGGCCGCCGCCGTGCTCGACCCCGACCTGGTGGTGCTCGGCGGCGGCGTCGGCCACAGCGTCGACCTGCTGCTGCGCCCGGTCCAGGAGCACGTACGCACCCTCACCCCACTGCGCCCGCGGATCGCGCCGAGCCGGCTCGGCGAGGACGCGGTCCTGCTCGGCGCGGTCGCCACGGCGCTGGACACGGCCCGCGACCTGGTGTTCGAGCGCAGGGCGGCCGGAACCTGACGGGACGAACAGCGCGAAGGCCGACGGTCATTGACACGGCCCGCGCCGCCCCCTAGCTTGTGCCGGGTTAGTAAAGTTTCCTAACTTTACAAGGCCGGAGCTCTGCCATGTTCTCTCGCCCCGCCCCCGGACACCGGTACGCCGTCACCGCGCTGGTCCTCGGCCTGCTCGGCTCCCTGACCAGCGGCGCCTGGGCCGGCGCCCGGCCTCAGCCGACGCCGCACGGGCCCGCCCCGGCCACCCGCGTGCCCTCGGCGGCCGGCACCGGCACTCCGCTCCAGGGATACGCCATCCAGTCCTCGGCGAAGGTGAGCGACGCGCCGACGGCCGTCTCCTCCCCCGGCTATCCGGCCAAGGGCTGGTTCCCGGCGGGCCCCCGCTCGACGGTCCTGGCCGCGTTGATCGCCGACGGCGTGTACGCCGATCCGTTCTACTCCACCAACCAGCAGAAGATCGCGAAGGCGGACTTCCAGGTCCCCTGGTGGTACCGCTCCGACTTCACGGTCGAGGACACCGCGCGGCGCACCTTCCTCGACTTCAGCGGGGTGATCTCGGCGGCCGACGTCTATGTCAACGGCCACCAGGCGGCGAAGGCCGCGGACGTCACCGGCGTCTACCCCCGGCACGAACTGGACATCACCTCGCTGGTCCGGTCCGGCACCAACACGGTCGCCTTCCGGATCCAGCCCAACGACCCGAAGAAGGACCTCACCACGGGGTGGATCGACTGGCTCCAGCCGCCGGCCGACCGGAACATGGGGATCGTCCGGGACGTCGTGGTACGCAGGGGCGGCCCGGTGGCGCTGCGCGACCCGCACGTCGTCACCGAACTGGCCGTGCCCTCGCTCGCCTCCGCCGACCTGACGGTGAAGGCGCGGGCCCGCAACGACACCGGCGCCGCGGTCACCGCCGAGATCACCGGACGCATCGGCGCGACGACGTTCACCCGGCAGGTGCCGCTGGCCGCCCACGAGACGAAGACCGTCACCTTCTCCCCCACCGACACCCCCGGCCTGCGTCTCACCTCGCCGAAGGTGTGGTGGCCGGCCGGGATGGGCGGGCAGCCGCTGTACGACCTCGACCTCACCGCGTCCGTCGCCGGTACGGCGTCCGACACCGCGCACGAGACCTTCGGCATCCGGGACGTCCAGGCGCCCCTGAACGCCGACGGCGCGCGCCAGTACCGGATCAACGGCCGCAGGCTGCTGGTCAAGGGCGGCGGCTGGTCGCCGGACGAGTTCCTGCGCTGGGACCGCACCTATGCCGAGGACCGGCTGAAGTACGCCCTCGACCTGGGCCTGAACACGATCCGCCTGGAAGGACACCTGGAGCCGGACGAGTTCTTCGACCTGGCCGACCGCTACGGCGTGCTCACCCTTCCCGGCTGGGAGTGCTGCGACAAGTGGGAGGGCCAGGTCAACGGCGGCGAGACCGGCGACAAGTGGACCGACGCCGACTACCCCGTGGCGAAGGCGTCCATGGCCGCCGAGGCCGCCCGGCTGCGCGACCACCCGAGCGTGGTCTCCTTCCTGATCGGCAGCGACTTCGCGCCCGACGCGAAGATCGAGAAGACCTACCTGGACGCCCTGAAGGCCGCCGACTGGACCCTGCCGGTGGTCTCCGCCGCCTCCGAGAAGCCCTCGCCCCAGCTCGGCGCCTCCGGCATGAAGATGACGGGGCCGTACGACTGGGTACCGCCCGGCTACTGGTACGCCAAACGCGAGGGCGGGGCCACCGGCTTCAACTCCGAGACCAGCGCGGGACCGAGCATCCCCACCCTCGACACCCTGCACCGCATGATGACCCCCGCCGAACTGGACACCCTCTGGAAGGACCCGGACGCCAAGCAGTACCACCGCTCGCCGTCCCCGGTCTTCGGCACGCTCAAGATCTACGACGCCGCCCTCACCGGCCGCTACGGCGCCCCCACGAGCCTCACCGACTACGTCCACAAGGCCCAGCTGGCCCAGTACGAGAACGTCCGCGCCCAGTTCGAGGCGTACGACCGCAACGCCACGGACTCCGCCAAGCCCTCGACCGGGGTCATCCACTGGATGTTCAACAGCGGCTGGACCTCCCTGCACTGGCAGCTGACCGATCGCTACCTGGACCAGGGCGGAGCCTATTTCGGCGCGAAGAAGGCGAACGAGCCGCTGCACGTCCAGTACTCCTACGACGACCGCTCGGTGGTCGTCGTCAACCACCGGCACACCGCGGCGAGCGGACTCACCGCACGGGCCACGCTCTTCGACCCCGACGGCACCCCGAGGTACGACAAGACCGCCGGCGGGCTGAAGGTGAACGGCGACGGGGCGCACACCACCGCCCTCACCCTGCCCTCCTCGGTGAGCGGACTGCCGTCGACGTATCTGCTCCGCCTGGTCCTGACGGGCGCGGACGGCAAGGAGGTGAGCCGGAACGTGTACTGGCTCTCCACCCGGCCCGACACCCTCGACTGGAACGGCACCACCTGGTACTACACGCCGACGACGAGCTACGCCGATCTCAAGGGGCTCGCCTCGATGGCGCGGGTGCCGGTGTCGGCGACGGCGGCCACCGAGTCGTCGGAGGGCACCTCGACCACGACGGTCACCCTGCGGAACACGGGCAGCGGGGCGACCCCGGCGCTGCTGACGGACGTCCACCTCGTGGACGGGCGGGGCACGCCGGTGCTGCCGGTGCGCTGGTCGGACAACGAGGTGACCCTGTGGCCGGGCGAGTCGGTCACACTGACCGCCACCTACCGGACGGCCGATCTGCACGGCTCGGCGCCGGGTGTGCGGGTCTCCGGCTGGAACACCCCGCAGACCACGGTGCCGGCGGCCTGACCGGGCGGGGGCGGGCCCGGACGGCCCGCCCCCGCGGGGTTCAGCTCACGTTGAGCGCGGTGTCGTCGATCACGAACGACGTCTGGAGGGTGGATCCCTCCGTGCCGGTGAACCTGATCGTGACCGTCTGGCCCGCGTAGCCCGCGAGGTTGAAGCTGCGCTGGGTGTATCCGCTCGCCGCGTTCAGGTTCGAGTAGGTCGCCAGCGTGGACAGCACCGTTCCGCTGCCGTTGACCACCTGTGCCTTGAGCGTGTCGTACGCGGTCGAGGTGGTCGTCTCCGCCGTGTCGACGTGCAGGTAGAAGGAGAGCGTCGCGCTCGTGCAGCCTGCCGGGACGGTCACCGACTGGGAGAGCGTGTCGGTGTGGGCGGAACCGTAGCCGTTGAGCCAGGCCTTGTAGGAGCCGGTGCGGGCGGCCTCGCCGGTGTCGCTGCTGACGACACCACTGGAGGCGGTCCAGGAGGTGTCACCGGACTCGAAGCCCGGGTTGGCCAGTAGCTGGGCGGCGGTGCAGCCGCCGGTACCGCCGCCTCCGCTGCCGCCGCCGCTGGTGCCGGAACCGGCCAGCCAGGCGGTGGCGTTCAGGGCGAGGGGGGCGTCGGTGGCGCTGGAGTCGTTCCAGCCGTCGTACAGGGTGTTGCCGGACTGGCCGGTGCCGTCGTCGATCGGGGAGCTGTCTCCCCAGAAGGCGACGCGGCCGCTGCCGAAGGTGCTGGTGAGGAAGAAGGCGCCGGTGTTTCCGGAGTAACCGGTGCGGTAGAGCAGGCCCTTGACGTCCGGGTTGTCCGACGGCTTGAGCGTGGCGGTGGTGCCGTTGGCGATCAGGCTCTTGGTGACGGTGCCGAAGGAGCCGTGCAGCACCGGGTCGGTGCTGTCGCTGATCGCCGCCGGGTGGTCGGAGCCGATGTTCAGCGAGTCGATCGAGAAGCCGAACGGGTCGGTGGAGTCGACGCTGTTGTTCGTCATCAGGTCGTTGAGGATCTCGACCGCGTCCTGGCCGTCGTTGTTGCGGTCGGCCCCGGTGTGGTCGGAGATCATGAACAGCCCGCCGCCGTTCTTCACGAAGTTCATGATCGCCGTCTTCTCGGCGCTCGTGAACAGCGTGTTCGGCTCCGGCAGGACCAGTGTGTCGAAGTTCGACAGGTCGGTCGAGGACGAGCCGCCGTAGCTGAGGCTGGAGCCGGACGGCAGCGTCTTCAGGCTGTAGCCGCCGGTCCTCTGCAGCGCCACGCCCCAGGAGGACAGGGCGCCGGTCCAGTCCGTCTCGGCCGACGGGGAGGAGTCCTGGCCGAGCGGGTCGGGCTGACTGGTGGAGATGATCCAGTCGGCGTTTCCGGCCGTCTCCGCGTGGGCGTTGTCGAACAGGACGCGGTGGGTGGTCGCCGCGTGGGCGGCGGTACCGCTGCCGACCTGGACCGCTGCCCCGGTGAGCAGCAGCCCGAATCCGGCCAGGGCGGTGGTGAGTCTGTGGCGGGATCTCCTGGTTCGAAGCATCCGGCGAACCTCCATGAGGGGTGGGGAGAGGCGGTGCGGGCGCCAAGTCTGCGCGCGTAGAGCCCGTTTGAGGGTTCTACACGCGTCGATTTGTTGAAAGGTACATGGCATGAAGGACGGATGAACAGAAAGTCCCGGCAATAAGCGGGGCGGACTGCCTCCGCCCACAGCGGGCAGATGATGAGCGGGAGACACGACGAAAAGGGGTGGACATGGAGATCTCGGGCATCATCAGTGCCATCGTCATCGGGCTCGTCATCGGGGTCCTGGGGCGCCTGGTCGTCCCCGGGCGACAGCACATCGGCATCCTGTGGACCATCGTGGTCGGTATCGTGGCCGCACTGCTGGGCTCGGCCATCGCCGCCGGGTTCGGGGTCGCGAACACCAAGGGGCCCGACTGGATCGAGTGGTTCATCCAGATCGCCCTGGCCGCGGTGGGTGTCGCCGCGCTGGACCGGGCCCGGGTACGCCACTGACGCCGGCTTCAACTCGCGTACAGACAGGGGGTCGTGGTGCTCACCGCCTGGAAGCCGAGGCGCTCGAGGATCGGGCGGCTCATGGCTGAGGCGTCGACCTGGAGGTAGCGGTAGCCGTGGGCGGCGGCGACGCGGGCCCGGTGGGCGACCAGGGCGCGGTAGATGCCCCGGCCCCGGAAGGCCTCGACGGTGCCGCCGCCCCACAGCCCGGCGAACCGGGTGCCGGGCACCAGCTCCATCCGGGCGGCGCCGACAGGCTCGCCCCCGGCGAGGGCGACGACGGCGACGACCGTGCCGGGGTCGGCGTCCAGGCGGGCGAGCAGCCGGTGCCGCAGCCGGGTGCCGTCGGTGCCGAACGCCTTCTCGTGGACGCCCACGACGAGGTCGACGCCGGCCGGATCGGTGACCCGCACGAGACGGATGCCCGCCTGCGGTTCGGCATCCAGGGCGAGCCGGCCGGTCTCGCCGATCAGCAGCGTCTCCTCGGGCTCGGCCCGGAATCCGGCGGCGGTGAGCCGGGCACCGAGATCCTCCGGCCGGTCGTGACCGTACAGCTTCCACTCGAAGTCGCGACCGAGGCCCGTGAAGTGGGCGATCTGGTCCTGGATCACCCGGTCCGCGTTCGCCGCATTCAGGTCGGACCAGAGCACGCCGTTCCAGCCGTGCGCGTCCGCGACCTGGCGCACCACCGCACCGGTCCGTTCGATCCGGGCACCGGGGCCGTCGGGGGCCGCGTTCTCGCGCATGTCACGGTCGTAGCGGTCGAGCACCGCCGAGTGGTCCATGGGCCCAGCTCAGCAGGAACGCTCGGGCCCGGCAACGGGATTACCGCGGGTCATCCGGCCGTACGGCGGCCAGGTAGGCGCCGAGGCGGTCGCGGTTGCGGGCCAGGCAGTCGATGCGGGACTGGATGCGTTCGATGTGCCCCTGGAGCAGGGCGGCCGTCTCGGGGGTCACGCACTCGGCGGGCGGGTGGAGGTCACCGGGGCCGGAGAGGTACGGCAGGATCACGCGGATCATCTCGGTGGTCAGGCCGGAGTCCAGCAGGCCGCGGATCTGCTGGACGTCGGCGACCGCGGAGTCCGGGTAGCTGCGGTAGCCGTTGTCGGCGCGCTCGGGGTGGAGAAGGTCCTGTTCCTCGTAGTAGCGCAGCAGGCGGGTGGCGACACCCGTGCGACGGGACAGTTCACCGATGCGCATGCTTGCCTCCGCGCTTGACCTTCACACTGATGTCAGACTCCGACCATGGTCGCATGACCGTGTCCTCCACGTCTTCCCAGGTCAAGCACTATCCGCTGCCCTGGTCGGGGCTGCTGGCCCTGTCCTGCGCGGCGTTCACCGCCGTCCTCACGGAACTCCTCCCGGCGGGCCTGCTGCCCGCGATGGCGCCCCCGCTGGGCGTCGCCGAGTCCCGGATCGGTTTCCTCGTCACCGCCTATGCGGCGGCCTCCTTCCTGGCCGCGGTGCCCGTCACCGCGGCCCTGCGCAGGCTGCCGCGGCGGCCGGTGCTGTGCGGCGCCCTGCTGGGCTTCGCCGTCAGCAACGCGCTGGTGGCGCTGTCGTCGTCGTATCCGCTCACCTTCGCGGCGCGGCTGCTGGCCGGCGCGACGGGGGGCACGCTGTGGGCGATGCTGGCCGGTTACGCGGCCCGTATGGTGCCGGCCGAGCGGCGCGGACGGGCCATCGCGATCGTGCTCGCCGGTATCACCCTGGCCCTGTCGTTCGGTGTGCCCGCCGGTACCGCGCTCGCCGGTGCGGTGGGCTGGCGGGCGGCCTTCGGGACACTGGCCGCGCTCGCCGTCCTGCTCGTGGCCTGGATACGGCTCGGGGTGCCCGGCTTCCCCGGCGAACCCCCGCACGCGCGCGTACCGCTCCTCCGCGTCGCCCGGCGCCCCGGGATCCGCCCGGTGCTGTCGGTGACCCTGTTCCTGCTGCTGGGGCACCAGGTGATGTTCACCTACGTCGCCCCGTTCGCCCGGCATGCCGGGTACGGGCGTACGGGCCTGCTGCTGGCGCTGTTCGGGACGGCCACGGTGGCCGGGATCTGGGTCACCGGAGTCCTGATCGACCGGCATCCGCGCGCGACACTGCTCGCGGCGCTCGTCCTGTTCGCCGGGGTGCTGCTGGTGCTGGCCCTGGGCGCGCGGACGCCTCTGCTGCTGATCGGGGCGGTGGCCCTGTGGGGCGTGGCCTTCGGCGGGGCGCCGACGCTGATCCAGACCGCGCTGGTCGACGCCTCAGGGCCGGCCGAGGCCGATGTGGCGACCTCGTTGCAGACGACGGTGTACAACGCGGGTATCGCCGCCGGTTCGCTCACCGGTGGCGTGGCCCTGGACGCACTGGGCGCCGGAGCCCTGCCCTGGACCGCGCTGGTGCCCGCCGTTCTCGCGTCGGCGACGGTCGCGGCGTGCCGGCGGTACGCCTTCCCGGCCCGGCGACACGGCGTCGCCCCGAGGGCGGACGTACGGGCCGAGCCGGTGCCCTAGCGTGCCCCTCGGAGTGCCGCCGAGATGCCGCCGTTCGTCCGCGGCGGCACCTTCGTGGCGGGTCGCGCCCACGCGGCGGAACCGCGGGTCAACGGATCGGCCGGTCAGCCGAGTTCGAGGGTGGTGACGCCGAACACGCGGTCCTGGGCGTGCGGGCGGACGGGCCCGGTGTACATGCGCGCGGTCTCGAACGAGGCCCGGAAGCCGGCCCCTTCGGCGAGGGCGACACCCGCCTCGTTCGGCTCGGGCACGTCGATGGCGACCTCCTGTCCGGCGGCGTCGGCCGTGAGGGCGGCGAAGAGGGCGCGGGCGTCGTCGGCGGTGTCCGCGAAGAGGGGTCCGACGCGCAGGGTGTCCCGGCCGGGGCGGAGGACGCCGTAGCCGGTGAGGCGTGCGCCGTCGTGACGCACGAAGGTCCGGTGGCCGGGGCCGGTGAGCCACTCGGCGAGGAAGCGCGGACGGTCGGCCGGGTAGCAGGCACGGTCGTAGGCGGTGATCGCCGCGAGGTCGCCGGGACCGGCCGGACGGACACCCGCGGGTGTCCCGCCCCGCGGGGCGGTGCCGGTGAACCGGATGGTGCGGTAGGCGAGTTCGAACCCGGACTGGCGGTAGTTGTCCTGCTGGGCGACGACGCCGTCCAGGCCGACGGTCCGGTCGCCGGCGTGGGCGAGGGCGGTCTTCCAGGTGGTGAGGCCGTGACCGTGACCGCGCAGGTCGGGGCGGACGAGGTAGCAGCCCAGGAAGGCGTAGTCCGCGCCGTAGTTCACGACGGAGACGGCCGAGACCGGCTCCCCGTCGATGCGGCCGAGGAAGAACCCGCCGGGGTCCTGCGCGAAGAACGCGGGCCCGTCGGACAGTCCGGGATTCCAGCCCTCCGCCGCCGCCCACCCGGCGATCACCGGCCAGTCGGCGAGGGTGGCCTGCGTGACGACGAGGTCGTCGGGGGCCGCAGAGGTCATCGATGCGCTCCATTTCCGTCGGGACCGGACTGCCGTACCGCATCCTTCCGGATCAACGGGTGCGCGCGCCACGGCAAGATCAGCCGTTGCGCACACCCGGCTTGACTTCGCTTCGGTGGTCGTCGGCTCGGTCCTTCTCGCGGTCATCGCGAGTGTGGCCGTCACCTGGCGCGGCATGCGCCGGGCTGCCGCGGGGTCACGCCGGTGAACGCCTTCCGCAGGGGAAGCATCGTCGCCGTGACGAACAGCCCGAACAAGGTGATGGGCAACAGGCCGACCGGCTGCAGCAGGTGCACCGGGTCCCTCTTCACCCAGGACCAGTTGACGTACCAGTTGGCGAGGACGTCCGGCGCCATCACGCCGCCCGCCGCCCAGACGGCCGAGGGCCGCGTCCGCAGGGTCAGGACGACGACCAGGGGGTCGAGGACGACCAGGGCGACGAAGAACGCCTGCAACGGGACCGGGCCGAAGCCGGAGTAGGCGTGGATACCGCCCCGCGCCAGGCAGAGGGCGTGGGAGCAGGTCCCCTCCAGGAATCCGCCGGCGTACACCACGAGGGCCCAGCGCGCCGGGCGCGGCAGTGCCCGCCGGCGCTCGCGTATGCCGTCCGTCATCCGATCAACTTACCGCGCCCGGTGGCCCCGTCGGCCCGTGGGCGGTGCGGACCCCACCGGGCCGGTGTCCGGTGGGGCCTCTCCCCGGGTGGCGGTCAGCTGGGGCGACCGGAGCGGAAGCGGCGGTAGAGGGCCGTGCCCGCGAGGAGGAGCGTGGCGCTGCCGGCGACGGCGGGGGCCGTCACGTCCATTCCGGTGTGGGCCAGCGCCGCCGACTGCGCGACGGGGTGTGCGCGCGGGCTCGGATGGTGCTTCGCGGGGGTCGGCGGCTTCGGGGCCGGGGTGCGCGGGCGGCGGGGGGTGCCGGGCGCCTCGCCGTTGACGGACTGGTTGCCCACGGCCGGGTTGCCCGCCCCCACCACGTTGACGCTGTTGCCGCTGACGTTGACCGGAAGGTCCACGGGGAGCTGGACGTCGTTGCCGGACAGCACGCCGGGCGAGTCGTGCGCGCCGCCGTGGGCGGACGCCCCGCGGGACGTGGACGACCCGCCCTCGGCGGTGCCGCGGTTCGCGCAGGCGTTGCCGACGGCCGGGTTGAGCAGCCCCACCACGTTCAGGGTGTTGCCGCACACGTTGACCGGCACGTGCACCGGGAGCTGGATGCCGTTGCCGGAGATCAACCCGGGCGAGCCGGCCGCGGAGCCGTCGGCGCCCGCGCCGTCGGCCGCGAAGGCCACGGACACCGGCAGCGCCAGGGCCATCGCCCCGGATGCGGCGGCGACGGCGATCACACCGTTTCGGGTAGCCCGTCTCATAGGTTCCCTGCCTTCCAGACATCGTCGCGGGCACTCACCCGCACCACATAGAACGCAGGCGAACCATCCGAGTTATGGCTTATCGGTCTTTCACCCCGTCGAGCGACACTGTTATCGAACTGCATGTAAAGCCGCTCAATGATCGCCAACGGGCATGGAGGGCGCGAAGGGTACGGCACCGGACGCCGCCCCGCTCGTCCGGAGGCGGGCCCTGCGGGGCCCGCTTATGGTGAGTCGAGGGCGCCGTCCCCCGGTCCGCGACAGGCGTCCCGGGAGGCGATTCGATGCTGGCCAAGCTGTCCAGACGGCCCGCCGTGCGGCGCTGTGCGGGCGCCGGGGCCCTCGCCCTGGCCCTGCTGGGTGCCGGGCTGCCCCGAGCCGGCACCGACCGGCCGCAGCCGCAGCCCGACCTGTCCCGGTTCTACCGGCAGAAGGTCACGTGGGCGGCCTGCCAGGGCCCGGACATGCCGAAGGACCTCCAGTGCGCGAAGGTCACCGTGCCGCTCGACTACGCCCGGCCCCGCGCGGGCACCCTCGACGTGGCCCTCGCCCGGTATCGGGCGACCGGCACGTCACGGGGCTCGGTGCTGCTGAACTTCGGCGGCCCGGGCGGCGCGGGGATACCCGAACTCGCCTCTGACGCCAAAGAGTTCATGGATCTGACCAACGGCTACGACGTGGTCACCTTCGACCCGCGTGGCGTCGGCCGGTCCTCCCCCGTCAGCTGCGGCGAGGGCGGCGAGGAGGCCGCGGACGCGACGGGCGGCCACCCGGACCTCGCCCATCCGCAGGCGCTGCTCACGAAGTTGCGGAAGGCCGCCGACGAGTGCGCCCGGCACTCCGGTCCGGTGCTGCAGCACATCGGCACCGTCAACGCCTCCCGCGACCTGGACGTCATACGCCAGGCCCTCGGCGACAAGAAGCTCAACTACCTCGGCTTCTCCTATGGCACGCGGCTCGGCGCGGTGTACGCGGCGCAGTTCCCGGACAAGGTCGGCCGGATCGCCCTGGACGGCGTGGACACCCTGACCGAGCCGCTGTCCGAGCAGGGGGTGGCCGGCGCCCAGGGGGAGCAGACCGCGCTGGACGATTTCCTGGACTGGTGTACGACGGACGTCGCCTGTCCGTTCGGACAGGACCGGCGTACGGCCGGGGAGCAGGTGGCCGGGCTGGTGCACTCGCTCGACGCGAACCCGGTCCCGATGGACTTCGGCGGCACCTTCTCGGGACAGGACCTGGTGGGCGCCATCGGCCAGGCCCTCTACAGCAAGGAACTGTGGCCCGCCCTGGAGCGCGCCCTGGCCTCGCTGACGGAGAACGGCGACACGCGGGGCGTGCTGAACTTCGCCGACGGCGGCGCCGCTCCGCCCCGCCCAGGGCACCCCCAAAACGGTGGTCTCGTCGATCCGCAGAACGTCCCGGCGGACAACCTGGCGTCCGCCCTGATGGCGGTCAACTGCGCGGACGACCCCGACCGGCCCGACTCGGCCCAGGTCACCAGGGACCTCAGGAACCTGCGGTCCGCGTACGAGCAGGCCTCCCCGGTCTTCGGCCGCTACCGGCTGACCCAGCTGCTCATGTGCTACGGCTGGCCCAGGGGCACCGACTTCATCCGCGACCGGGTGAAGGACGTCCACTCGGCGAAGATGCTGCTCGTGGGCACGCGCGGCGACCCGGCGACGCCGTACCGGTGGACCGTGGAGACGGCCGCACGGCTCGGCCCGTCGGCCGTGGTGCTCGACAACAAGGGCGACGGCCACACCGGGTACGGCTCGTCCAAGTGCGTCCACCGGAAGGTCGACGACTTCCTGCTCTACGGCACCCTGCCGCCGAGCGGCAGCTCCTGCCCGGCGGACGGCGACGACTGGAGCAGCTCCGCGAGCACCGCCAACCGATGACAGTGGCGACGCAACCGGGTAACAGGTGCGAATCCGGCACAACCTCGCGCGCATCGCGGCCGTCACACTGGGCAGGCGTGCTCAGGCCGCCGCATCCCGTTACGTGACCAGGACAGGGGGAGCCCACCATGCGCATCCGCGCCGCCATCGCCGTACCCGCCGCTTCCGCCGCCACGGCGGTCCTGCTGCTGACCGCGCCGCAGAGCCAGGCCGCCACGGACCACGCCCGGCCGGTCCGCTGTGCCGAGACGTCGCTGACGGTCCGGGCGAAGGCCGCGGCCGGCGACCCGACCGTGGTGCGCATGAGCGTCACCAACCGCGGCGCCCGCGCGTGCGTCGTCGACCGCGTGCCCACGGTGACCTTCGGGAACCTGGACGGCGCCGCCCTGCCGACGCCGAAGGGCGCCACCGGCGGCTACCGGCTCGCGCCGGGCCGGACCGCCTACGCCGACGTGCGGACCATCGTCGACCCGGCGGACCGGGAGGCCCGCCGGGTGGGCACCGTGACCGTGGCCGCGTCGGCCGCGCACTGGGGCCGCTCCTTCACCGCCGCGCGGCTCGGCACCGGGAGGCAGGTCCTGGTGTGGGAGCCGGTGACGACGTGGTGGCAGCCCACGGCGGCGGCCGCGGACCGGGCCATCGGCCTCAGCTGAGCGTCACCTCGGGGGTGTAGAGCTCCAGCCACCGTGCGAGGTCCAGGGTGCGTTCCAGGCCTCGCCGTGCCGCCTGGGTGCCGACCGGCTCCTCGCGTTCGGCGGCCCGGCGGAGCCGGTCGCGGTCGACGAGGTCGAAGACCTGGTGGGAGGGCCGGGACAGCAGTTCCTTGGCCTGTTCCTGGAGGGCGCGGGCGTACCGCGGGTCCTGCGTGGACGGGTACGGGCTCTTGACCCGCTCGTACACCGAGCGCGGCAGGACGTCCGCGGCCGCCTCCCTCAGCAGGCTCTTCTCCCGCCCGTCGAAGGACTTCAACGCCCAGGGGGCGTTGTAGACGTAGTCGACCAGCCGGTGGTCGCAGAACGGGACCCGGACCTCCAGGCCGACGGCCATGCTCATCCGGTCCTTGCGGTCGAGCAGGGCGCGGACGAAGCGGGTGAGGTGCAGATGGCTCATCCGCCGCATCCGGTACTCGAAGTCGCTCTCGCCGTCCAGCCGGTCGACGGCGGCTGCCGCGGTGCGGTAGCCGTCTGCGACATAGCCCTCCAGGTCGAGGGACTTGGTGAGGTCGGCGCGCAGTACCTCGGCGTCGTCGCCCATCATCCGACCCATGCTGGACAGCCAGGGGAAGGTGTCGGCGCGCCGCGCCTCCTCGTCGAAGAACTGCAGGTAGCCGCCGAAGACCTCGTCGGCGGACTCGCCGGACAGGGCCACCGTGGACTTCTCGCGGATGGCGCGGAAGAGCAGCAGCAGCGAGGCGTCCATGTCGCCGAAGCCGGCCGGCAGGTCGCGGGCGCGGATCACCTGATCACGTACGGCGGGGTCGGCGAGGGACTGTGCGTCGAGGACGATGTCCTGGTGGTCGGTGCCCGCCAGTTCGGCCACGTCGTGCACGAAGGGCGTGTCGGGGGTGCCGCGCAGTTCGTCGGCGACGAAGTTGTCGGTCTGCCCGACGAAGTCGACGGCGAAGCTGCGCACCTTCTCGCCGTGCTCGCCGAGTTGCCGGGCGGCGATCGCGGTCATCGCGGAGGAGTCGAGGCCGCCGGAGAGCAGGGTGCAGCGCGGGACGTCGGCGACCAGCTGGCGGCGCACGATGTCGTCGAGCAGCGAGCGCACGGTGGCGATGGTGGTGTCGCGGTCGTCGGTGTGCGGGCGGGTCTCCAGCCGCCAGTAGACGCGGGTGGCCGGGCCGGAGCGGCCGACGGTGACGACCGTGCCGGGTTCCACCTCGCGCATGCCGTCCCAGATCGCGTGTCCGGGCGTCTTGACCAGGACGAACAGTTCCCGCAGCCCGTTGAGGGCGACCCTGCGGCGGGCGAGCGGATGGGCGAGGATCGCCTTGGGCTCGGAGCCGAACAGGACGCCGTCGGGGGTGGGGTAGTAGTAGAACGGCTTGATGCCCATGCGGTCGCGGATCATCACGAGCTTGTCGTGGCGGCCGTCCCAGACGGCGAACGCGTACATCCCGTTGAGCCGCTCGGCGACCGCGTCACCCCATTCGAGGTAGCCGTGCAGCACGACCTCGGTGTCGGAGTCGGTGGTGAGCCGGTGGCCGCGGCCCTCGAGTTCCCGGCGCAGCTCGGTGAAGTTGTACGCCTCTCCGGAGTACACCATGGCGACGGTCCCCTCGGCGGTGTCGAGGGACATCGGCTGCCGGCCGCCGGGGAGGTCGATGATCGCGAGCCGGCGGTGCCCGAGGGCGGCGGGCCCCTGGATCCAGGTGCCGCGGTCGTCCGGTCCGCGGCAGGCCATCGTCTCGGTCATCGCATGCAAGGTGGTGGCCTCGGTGGTGAGGTCACGGTCGAAGGAGACCCATCCGGTGATGCCGCACATGCGCTACCTCCTGCCTCCGGCGCGAGACCGGCTCCCCCGCTCACCTCGGCCTTCCCAGGTGAACCCGGGACCGGTCCGCAAACCAGTTGTACCTAGCACCTATATGACCAGCCTCCGGCAGTTGCCCGAGGCAGTCAACGCGGCGGTCACACGAACGGCCTCCGGCACCCCCTGATTCCGGCCGTTTTGTGCTCGCGCGACACCCCGCACGGCCGGTGCCACCGGGCCGGTGCCGTCAGGAACCGGCCACGGGCAAAAACTTCCTCAAACAGGCAAGGACTCAGGCCTTTTCGGTCAGGAACCGATCCAGTACGGCGGTCAGCTCGGCCGGCTTCTCCAACGGCAGCTCATGGCCCGCGTCGAGGATGCGCACGACCGCGTCCGGGTAGGCCTTGGCCATCCGGAGCATCTGCCGCACCGGCAGCTGGACGTCGTGGTAGCCGTGCACCATCAGGGTGGGCGTGCGGATCTCGCCGGCCCGGTCCAGGACGTCGAAGGCGCGCATCGCGCCGTACAGCGTCATCACGACCTCGCGGGGGGTCGCGGCGGAGGCGCGGATGTGCGCGCGGATCTCCGCACGCGGATGGCCGGGCGCGAAGGCGCGCTGGATGTTGGCGGCGACGAACAGCTTGTACGGCACGAGGGTGGAGGCCGCCATGAGCAGCCCCCGGCCGCGGCTGTACGTCATCCGGCCGATGGACCCCACCAGCGCCATCCGCTCCACCCGCTCGGGATGGGCCAGGGCGATGGTCTGCGCGATCATCCCGCCCATCGAGTGGCCGACCAGCACGAACCGTTCGACCTTCAGGTGATCGAGGAGGGCCAGGACGTCCTGGGCCAGTTCCGCGATGGTGCGCACCCCGGCCCCGGTGCTCTCGCCGTGCCCGCGCAGGTCCAGCCGGATCACCCGGCGCCCCGGCGAGAAGTGCGCGATCTGGTGGTCCCAGCGGTGCCGGTCGGCGGTCCAGCCGTGGACGAACACGAGGGGCACCTGCGGTGCGTCACGGGGACCCTCGTCGTCGTACGTCAGGGCCGCTCCGTCGAGTTCGAGCTGCGGCATGTCAGGCCTCCGGAGGTGCGCCGCGATCGGTTACTGGCCGGTACGGTAACGGTCCGCGGGGCCTCGCGTCACCGGGGTGCGCCAACGACGTTCACCGGGGCCTCGGGTCCGGATTACCCCGAATGCCGGACATGTGAATCCGACCTATCGTGCTGTCATGGAGCACGCACTGAGTCCCGCGACCCTCGCCGAACTCCGGCGCCCGCGTCCGTATCCGGCGGTGTCGGTGCTGACCCCGACGCACCGCCGCGAACCCGAGAACGGGCAGGATCCCGTCCGGCTGCGCAATGTGGTCACCGAGGCCCGCAGACGCCTGGAGTCCGACCCCGCCGTCACCCGCGAGCGGCGCAACGAGGTCGTGGCGCAGCTCGACCGGGCGCTGGCGGAAGTGGACCTGGCGCACGCCGAGGACGGCCTGGTGATCTTCGCCGCCCCGGGTGAGCACCAGGTGTGGTCCCTGGCCCGCACCGTCCCCGAGCGGGTGGTGCTCTCGGACACCTTCCTCACCCGCAACCTGGTCGCCGCACAGGCCGCCGGACGCCCGTTCTGGGTGCTGTCGGTCTCCGCGGACCGCGTCACCCTGTGGAGCGGCGGCGACGACCGTGTGGTGCAGGACCTCTCGGGCGGCTTCCCGCTGGAGCGCAGGCAGGAGAACTTCGATCCCGAGCGCCAGATGCGCACGGGCGGCCTGCCGAGCACCTTCAGCGACGAGGGCACCCGGCAGTTCCTGCGCGAGGCGGACACCGCCATGAACACGATCCTGCGCGACCAGCCCCGGCCGCTGTACGTCACCGGCGAACAGGCGGCGCTGTCCCTGCTGGACGAGGTCGGCAGCGTCGCCAAGGCGGCGGTCCACGTCCCGCACGGCGGCCTCGCACACGCCGGTCCCGAGGCGGTGTGGCAGGCGCTGCGGCCGGTGCTGGACGCCGAGGCCCGCAAGGGCACCATGGACGTGGTCCGGGAGCTGACCTCGGCACGCGGCCACCGGACCTACGCGGCCGGTCTGGACGAGCTGTGGCAGAGCGCCCGCGAGGGCCGGGTCCGGCTGCTCGCCGTGGAGGAGAACTTCCGGGCGACCGTCCGCGACCTCGGCGAGCATCTGGTGCCGGCCGAGTCCGGCGACCTGGACGCCCGCGAGGACATCGTGGACGAGATCGTCGAGCAGTGCCTGGAGACCGGCGCCGACGTCCGCTTCGTACCCGACGGCACGCTGGCCGACGCGAACGGGATCGCCGGAGTGCTGCGGTACTGAAGCCGTCCCCCGGCGGTGGCACTCCCCCGGAACCGGCGGGCCCCGGGGCGGCGCTCCCTGCGCGGCGTACGCTACGGCGTGATCGTCCGCGTAAGGGAGCGCACGCATGGGTGACCTGCTGGGAGTGGCGGTACTGGGTGCCGGGCACATGGGGGCCGACCACATACGACGTCTCGACCAGGTGGTCAGCGGAGCCAGGGTAGCGGCGGTGGCCGACCCCGACGTCGAGCGCGCCAAGGAGGCCACGGCCGGCCTCGACGGGGTCACCGTGCACGCGGACCCGGTGGCCGTGCTCGACGCGCCCGCAGTCGCCGCCGTGCTGATCGCCTCCCCCGGACCCGCCCATGAGGAGGCCCTGCTCGCCGCGTTCGCGCGCGGACTGCCGGTCCTGTGCGAGAAGCCCATGGTGCCGGACTCCGCCGGTGCCTTGCGGGTGGTGGAGGCCGAAGCACGGCTGGGCCGCCGGCTGGCGCAGATCGGCTTCATGCGCCGCTACGACGCCGAGTACCGCCGTCTGAAGGCGCTGCTGGACGGCGGCGGCCTCGGCCGGCCCCTGATGCTGCACTGCACCCACCGCAACGTCTCCTCCCCCGGCCGGTTCACCAGCGCCATGCTGATCAACAGCTCCGTCTCGCACGAGATCGACGCGGCGCGCTGGCTGCTCGGGCAGGAACTGACGGCGGTGACCGTGCTGCGCCCCACGCCGTCCGCCGGTGCCCCCGAGGGCCTGCTCGACCCGCAGTTCGTGCTGTTCGAGACCGAAGGGGGCGCGCTGGTCGACGTCGAGGTCTTCGTGAACTGCGGCTTCGGATACCAGGTGCGCTGCGAGGCGGTGTGCGAGAAGGGCAGCGCACGGATCGGCGACGGGCACACCATGGTGGTCACCAGCGCGGGCAGCGCCCGCGAGGAGGTGGCGCAGGACTACCTCGTCCGCTTCGCCGACGCCTACGACCGCGAGGTGCAGGCCTGGGTCGACGCCACCCGGCGGGGCGAGGTCACCGGTCCGACCGTCTGGGACGGATACGCGGCGTCCGCCGTCGCCGAGGCCGGGGTCCGGGCGCTCGAGACCGGCGGCCGGGTGGCCGTCGGCCTCGCCCCGCGCCCGGACCTGTACACCGCGTTCAGCCGCTGACGCTCGCGGCGCCCGTCTCCAGGTGACCGGTGAACCGGCGCGACCAGGTCGCGTCGGAGTCGACGGTCACCGTGAAGTCGTACCAGCCGTTCTGGTACGCGACGGCGTTGAAGAAGTCCTCCGTCGAGGCACCCGCGGCGACGGTGTACGTCCAGGGGCCGTCGCCGCGGTAGTGGTGGGATGTGATCGTGAACTTCACCGACGACGTGCCCGAGTTGGTCATCTTGAAGTAGAGGGCGAGCTTGCCCGTGCCCGGCTCGACCGCGTACCGGGTGCTCACCTCCGCCGCCTTGCCGGCCTTGGTGGCGTCGCCCTGGAAGCGGCGCAGGAAGCGGTTGGGGCCGACCATGGTGAAGTCGTACTTGCCGCCGCCGAAGCCCGTGCCGATGTTGAAGGAGTCGGAGGCGGTGCCGCCCGCGTCCACCGTGTACGGAAAGGGGGTGGTGTCCCGGTAGGCGTTCGGGTGGAGGGAGAAGTGGGCCGCGCGGGAGGCCGGGGTGCCCTGGTTGGTCATGGTGAACCAGGCGAGGATCTTGCCGGCGGCGCCGAACTCCAGGCGGTCCAGGTATCCGCCCGGCTGGTAGGGCAGCGCGCGGGCCGGACGGGTGCCGGGCTCCTGGGCGGGCAGGGCGTTGTCCGTCGGCACCGGGTTGGGCAGCGGGCCGCAGGTACCGATGCCGATGACGCCGGTCGCGGGCAGGGAGACCGGGCCGTGGACCGGGTTGGCGAAGTCGAAGACGCCGGTGAGGTCGCCGCTGACCTTGCGCCGCCAGTCGCTGATGTGGGGGCACTTGGCGGGCTTGCCCAGGGCGGCGGTCCAGGTCTCCAGGAAACGCAGCACCGAGGTGTGCTCGAAGACCTCCGAGGAGACCCAGCCGCCGCGCGTCCAGGGCGAGATCACGATCATCGGGACCCGGAAGCCGAAGCCGTACGGCACGCCGTTCAGGAACTCCCCGGCCGTTCCGGCGGGCGGGGCCGGCGGGGGCACGTGGTCGAAGTAGCCGTCGTTCTCGTCGTAGTTGAGGAACAGGACGGTGGAGTCGAAGACGTCCTGGTCGGCGGCGAGGGCCTGGTAGACGAGGCTGACGAAGTGGGCGCCGTCACCGGGCGGGGCGTAGGGGTGCTCGGAGAAGGCCTGGTTGGGGACGATCCAGGAGACCTGCGGGAGGGTGCCCGCGACGACGTCGGCCTTGATGGCCGCGGCGATGTCGTCGGGGGTCGAGCCGGTCGTCCTCGGCACCGAGGACATGCCGCGGTCGTACAGCGGGTCGCCGGCCTTGGCGTTCGCGAAGTTCTTGAAGTAGGCGCAGCCGTTGTCGCCGTAGTTGTCGGCCGCGTTCTGGTAGACCTTCCAGGTCACTCCGGCGGCCTGCAGCGCCTCGGCGTAGTTCTGCCAGGTCAGGCCGGACTCGTCGCCGCCGTCGTAGGAGGAGGAGTCGACCTTGCCGCTCCACAGGTAGGTGCGGTTGGGGCCGGTCGCGCTGAGCGCGGAGCAGAAGTAGGCGTCGCAGATGGTGTAGTTGTCGGCGAGCGCGTAGTGGAACGGGATGTCGGAACGGTCCAGGTAGCCGAGCGAGCGGACGTTGCCGACACCCGCGACCCAGTTGTCCATGCGGCCCTTGTTCCAGGCCGAGTGCTGCGAGGACCACGAGTGGGGCAGGTCGCCGTTGCACTGGGCCAGGGTCTCGCCGTCCGCGCCGCCGGCCGACGGTGTCGCGCTGAGCTTCCACGGGTACTGACGCCCCGTCCCGTTCGGCTGGTTGAAGACCGGGTAGCCGCCGCCGAGGGTGATGCCGCTGCGGTCGTCGAAGCCGCGCACCCCTTTCAGGCGGCCGAAGTAGTGGTCGAAGCTGCGGTTCTCCTGCATGAGGATCACCACGTGCCGCACATCCTTGATCGTGCCGGTCGCCGTGGTCGCGGCAGCCGCCGCCATGGGGGTACTGCCCAGAGCGAGCGCGTGCGAGCTCTCGGGGAGCGCGCCGGCGCCCAGCGCCGCACCCGCCGCCACGGAGGCGCCGAGCCCCACGAAGCCTCTTCGGCTGATCGGTGTCATTGGCCCCGTCCTCGTCACCGGAGTGCCCCTGCGGCACACCGCGCGCCAGGGTGCCCGCGGTGGTGCTCGGGGTCCATACCGGTGCGATGAGGCGGAGATGAACAGAAGCCGAAGTGGTCCGGAGTTCCCCTCATACCCCGCCGAACAGGGCGCTCAGCCCCCGCTCCACCACCCCGGCCACGTCCTCCTGCCCGGCCGCCACCACCGCGTAGGTGCGCAGCAGGAAGCGGCGCAACGCCGAGGCGGGGAACTGCAGCAGAGCCAGGCCGTGGGGCGAGTGGAACTCCACGACGGTCCGGGTGCGGCCGTACGGCCATATCTGTACGTCCCCATGGCCGGCCGGAGCCCGCAGCCCCTGGTCGAGCAGGGAGCGCGCGAAGACCCAGGTGACCTCCTCGCCTTCCAGGGCGGCCTCGGCGGGGAAGTCCACGCGGACGGCCAGGGGGTCGTCCGTGGTGTAGCGCAGCGTGGCCGGCACGGGGATCTCCAGGTCGTCGGCGGTGATGAGCCGGGCCTGCGCGGGCTGTTCGACTGTGATGGCGTCCATGCCCTTATGGAGTCTTCGCGGGCGCCTCGCATGCCGCCAAATCCGGTCAGAATTCGACGTGTACAAGACGATCGAAGCCCGCACGAACACAGGAACGACGAACAAACGGCTGAGCGCCGACGGAAATCGTCCGCAATTAGGCAACTCCCGTAGTCCACCTACGACTTGAACCGTCCATCGCGTACACCATTTATATGCCGGGATCGCTCCGGGAAGACTCTGGCATATGCCGAAAGCACCACCGTATCGTGTGTTGCCAAATCCCTTACGGGGCGTCGCGGGCTGTGCGAGAGTCGTAACGGTCCCCCCGTCCCTCCCGGCCGTACCGTCCCCCATCGGAGTGCGTCATGCCGTCCCCAGTCTCCGCGGACCACCCAGCCGCCCAGCCACCCGGACGCGGCTCGGTCGAGGAGTTGATCACGCAGACGCGGCGGCTCAAGGGCGACGTGGACGCCGTACGGCGCGACACCCGGAGCGACGGTGCGGACCCGGAGGAACGCTGGCAGCGCGCCCTGTACGACCTGGCCCTGCACCAACTGGACGACCTGGACGCCCACTTGGCCCAGCTGCGGGACGGCCCCGAGACCGCGCCCGCCGCCCCGGCCGGACCCGTCGAGGCGCCCGGCGGGCCGGCCTCCGGCCCGGGCGGCTCGCTGCTCAGCCGGGTCGGCAGCGCGGAGTGGAACCTGCTCACGGACGAGGCGACCTGGTCCGGGGAGCTGTACCAGATCCTCGGCCTCACCCCGGCCGCCCCCGCCCTCACCCTGGACGAACTGCCCTCGCTGGTCCTGGAGGAGGACCGGTCGAAGCTGACCGCGATGGTCACGGACTGCCTGGTCGACGCCAAGCCGATCGACGGCGAGTTCCGGATCGTCCGGCCCGACACCTCCGTGCGGACCGTGCACATGATGGGCGAGCCCGTGCTCGGCGCCGACGGCAGCACGACCTCCATGTGGGCCGTGCTGCGGGACGTCAGCGAACTGCGCCGCTGCCGGCGGACGGTGCGCGAGACCCGTGACTCGCTGCAGCACCACCGCCGGCAGGAGCAGACCGAGCACCGGATCGCTGCCGAGTTGCAGGAGGCCGTGCTACCGCCCTGGCGCGGCTCCCTGCGGCTCCCGCACCAGGGGCCCCGCACCCTCGACCTCGCCGCCCGCCGTCTGACCGCGACGGCGACCACCCCGCTCGGCGGCGACTGGTACGACGCGCTGGAACTGTCCGACGGCGAGACCCTCCTCAGCGTCGGCGATCTCACCGGGCACGGGGTGGCCGTCGCCACCGGCATGGCGACGCTGCTCGGTGCCGTGCGCGGCATGGCCCTGGCCGGCGCTTCACCCGGTGAACTGCTCGGTCTGCTCAACCAGTTACTCGACGCCACCGTACAGCCCGCCCTCGGCAGCGCCGTCTGCTGCCGCTACCGGCCCGACACCCGCACCCTGGTCTGGGCGCAGGCAGGACACCCCGCCCCGCTGCTGTACCGCGACGGGACGGGGCGCGTGCTGAACGCACCCGACGGCGTCCTGCTCGGCGCCACCTCGGGTGCCGTCTACGGGCAGGCCGAGGCGACCCTGGAACCCGGTGACCTCCTCCTGCTGCACACCGACGGGGTGGTGCCGGGGCACAGCTCGGCCGACGCCGTGGACCGCCTGCTCGACCTCGCCCCGCGGTTCGGCGCGGCGCGCACCGCGCAGGACTGCGTGCGCACGGTGGTCGAGGAGTTCGGCGGAGCCGGACGCGAGGACGACGCCTGCGTGCTCGTCGCCCAGGTCACCGCATGAGCTGAACGGCGGGTTGCGTGAGGCGGTAGGTGAACCGGCGCACAGGCCCTGGGCCCGTGCGCTCACGCCTGTGCGCTGCTGCCGCCCTTGCCCCGCGGTTTGGGCAGGGCGAGCCGGATCTCCTCCCGTAGTTCGTGGATCTTCGGATAGCCGGCGTACTCCGCGGTCAGCCGGTACATCTGGCGCAGCCGGTCCCAGGTGCGACGGGAGGAGTTCGACCCCATCGACATCAGGGCCAGCCGTGCGTAGCGGTCGGCCTGTTCGGGGTCGTCGGCGAGGAAACAGGCCGAGGCCATGGAGAGATGGTCGAAGATCTTCGACCGCTCCCGGCCGTCGACGCGCAGGGCCAGGGCCTTCTGCGCGTAGTGCTGGGCGTGCACGGCCGCGGCCGGGTCGAACTCCGCCAGGGTGCGGTAGGCGAGGGCCTGCATGCCGTACAGGTCCTCGTCCTTGAAGGTCTGCATCCAGTCCGGTGTCCGCGCGTCCTGGCGGTCGGAGATGAACAGGTCCTCCGCCTGGCCGAGGGTGCGGCGCATGGCCTGGCCCTTGCCCATCGACGCCTGCGCCCAGGCCTCGATGGTGTGGAACATCGCCTTCGTGCGCGGCTGCAGACGCTCGCCGGCGCCGGACTGGGCGAGCTTCATCAGGTCCAGCGCGTCGTCGGGCCGGCCGAGGTGCACCATCTGCCGGGCCGCCCGGGACAGGGCCTCACCGGCGCGCGGCCGGTCCCCGCCCTCGCGGGCGGCATGGGCGGCGATGACGAAGTACTTCTGCGCCGTGGGCTCGAGGCCGACGTCGTGTGACATCCAGCCCGCGAGGACGGCGAGGTTGGCCGCGACGCCCCACAGGCGTCGCTGGAGATGGGGTGGGTGGTGGTAGGCGAGCATGCCGCCCACCTCGTTGAGCTGGCCCACGACCGCCTTGCGCTGAAGCCCGCCGCCACGGGCCGCGTCCCAGGCGCGGAACACTTCGACCGAGCGCTCCAGTTCCTCGATCTCCTGCGACCCGATGGGGGCGGCCTCGTAGCGGTCGAACCCAGCGGGGTCGGCGTGCAGGGGATCGTCGAGGACAGGGGCGTCGGCCTTCAGGGTGGGGTCGGTGTGCAGCCAGTCGTACATGGCGCTGCTGAGTGTGGATCCCGCGGCGAGCGCGGCACCCGCGCCCACCAAGCCGCGTCGGTTGAGCATGAGGTCCATTCCCGTGAATTCGGTGAGGACCGCGGCGGTCCGTTCGGGCGCCCACGGCACGCCGTCGGGATGTTCCTCGATCCCGTCGCCCTGCCGTTTCCCCGCACGCCCGTGCCGCACCAGACCGAGGTCCTCGATGGTCACGACACGGCCGAGACGCTCGGTGAACAGAGCCGCCAGCACCCGCGGTACGGGATCGCGCGGGATCTCTCCCATGTCGATCCATCGACGCACCCGGGAGGTGTCGGTCGACAGCTGGGGATGGCCCATGGCCGCCGCCTGCTTGTTGACCAGCCTCGCGAGTTCGCCCTTGGACCAGCCGGCCAGGCCGAACAGGTCCGCAAGACGGGTGTTGGGTT
The DNA here is from genome assembly GCF_053598395.1 of Streptomyces sp. NPDC001135. NCBI lineage: Bacteria > Bacillati > Actinomycetota > Actinomycetes > Kitasatosporales > Streptomycetaceae > Streptomyces > Streptomyces sp. NPDC001135. Next base: position 117,539 of record NZ_JBSFKD010000030.1, read on the forward strand.
GTCCGCTCACGTCAAGCCCCCAGGTTCTCGGCTGAGTTGACAGTAGCCCCGTGGAGGTTGCCGGGCGACTATTCGCCAGGGTTCGCCAGGGTCCGCCAGATGGTGTGCCACTGGGCATCGGGTGTCGAGTAGGAACGCGCCACCCCGACCCGGTCGCAGCTCGTCACAGCTCGGCCTCGCCGGGCTGTCGGATGCATTCCCCAGGGTGCACCCGTGCGGCCGGGCCGGGCAGGCGCACGCTCGCAGTGCATGCGATCGGAGTACGGGCTCCTCGAGCGACCGGCCCCCGCGCATGTGCGCCGAGCACGGAACCACAAGGCAGGCACCGCAGGCACACGAAGGGATCTGTATCTCCCATGTACGCAGCATCGTCCTCCGTGTCCGCCCCGCCACGGCCGCTGCGCTCCCGCCCGGCGGGCGGCGGACCGTACCTCGACCCGGTGGCGCGACCGGGCGGACCCGTGCCGGTCGCCGGCCGGCCACGGCGGCTCCCGGGCCAGCCCGGCACCCAACCGCTGAGCGGGAGACTCGACTTGTCCGGCCCCCAGGGCGCGCAGCTGCGCACCGCGATCGCCTCGGTGCACCGGATCTGTCCGGAGTTCGCTCCGGTGCAGGTGTTGCGGCGCAGCGGACGGTCCGTCCTCCTCGTCGGGACGACAGGGCGCAGCACGGCCGTGGCCAAGTGTCTGCTGGACCACTCGCCCGCCTGGGCCGAGCGGTTCCGTCACGAGATAGCCGCATACCGCTCGTTCGTCCGGCACCGGCCACCGGTCCGCGTGCCCCGGCTGATCGCGGCGGACCCGGACAACTGCACACTGGTGATCGAGCGTTCGCCGGGCCGGGTGGCGGCGCTGCAACGGCATCCGGCCGAGGCGCCGCCCCGCACGGACATCCGGGCCGCGCTCGGCGCGATCTGCCGGGTGAACGCCTGGCGGCCCCCGGCGGGCACGTTCGAGATGCCGCTGGACTACGGCGCCCGGATCTCCCGGTACCACGAGCTGGGACTGCTCACCGACCGGGACCTCGGCGACCTGCAGAAGCTGCTGCACGGCATCGCGCACGAGGTGGGCCGCCACGGCATGCTCCAGTTCAACCACGGCGATGCCCTGCTCTCGAACATGCTTCTGTCACCGGCCGGTCCAGTGCTGGTGGACTGGGAGCACGCGGGCTGGTACCTGCCGGGGTACGACCTGGCGACGCTGTGGCTGGTCCTCGGGGACGCGCCTGCGGCCCGGCGGCAGATCAGCCAGATCGCCCAGTCGGCGGGCCCGGCCTCCCGGGACGCCTTCCTGGTGAACCTGATGCTGGTGCTGACCCGGGAGATCCGTACGTACGAGACGGCCGTGCAGCGTTCGATGCACGAGATGGTCCCGGTGGCACCGGGCCCCGCCCAGCCGGGTGCCGCGCCGTCAGGCGAGGAACAGCGGCTGCTGCTCAGGCGGCTGCACGACGACTGCCAGATGGCCCGCAAGGCCGTCCGCGCGGCGGTCGGCACTCGCTGAGGCACGGAGGTCCGCGGTGCGCCAGAGCGGCGGCGCACCGCGGACCTTCGTATGTCCGGGCCTGCGGGGCGTCACTGGTGTACGCCAGTGACGCC
>NZ_JBSFKD010000031.1:0-118822 GCF_053598395.1 Streptomyces sp. NPDC001135
GCCTGCATGTTGCCGTCCGGCAGCCGCTCGGCCATCGGCTGGATCGACTTGCGCCGACCGTCCAGCATCAGACCCCGCAGATAGCACTCGCCCCACCGACGCTGATCACGCCGCGGCACCGACCCGAACACATCGGCAACGAACTCCGCTAACTCACCCCGGAGCCGTTCCACCTCCCCCAGCCTCACACCCCGAAGATGTCCACCATCAGGCGATATCACTCGACGTAACGAAGCACTACTAGGGGGTTTCGTCTGGATCAGCCCGGGTCCGCGACGCCCGGCACGGCACCTCGCCGCGTTGTCGGATCACCCGAGTACGCCCAGTACGCGGGTGACCCTCCGCCTTGCGATGCACCGCACCGGACGCCGCGGCCTGATCCGACCTGATCCAAACGAGACCCCCTAGCCGAGGATCCCCCGGTCGTACCCCACCGCCACCGCCGCCGCGCGGTCGTTGACGCCGAGCTTGGCGTACAGGTGGGTGAGGTGGGTCTTGACCGTGGCCTCGCTGATGAACAGCTCGCGGGCGATCTCGCGGTTCGACGTGCCCTTGGCGACCAGGGTCAGCACCTCGCGCTCGCGCGCGGAGAGGGGCTCGGCGCCGGGCCGGCGGGGGGTGCGGACCGCGTGGACCAGACGGGAGGCGACCGCCGGGGAGAGGACCGTACGGCCCTCGGCGGCGGCCCGGACGGCGGTGAACAACTCCTCGCGCGGGGCGTCCTTGAGGAGGTAGCCGGTCGCCCCCGCCTCGATGGCGGGGAGCGTGTCGGAGTCGGTGTCGTACGTGGTGAGGACCAGGACTTTCGAGCGGGTGCCGCGCTTGGCCAGCTCGCGGATGGCGTCCACGCCGGAGCCGCCGGGCATCCGCAGGTCCATCAGGACGACGTCCGGGTCCAGGGCCGCGGCCCGGGCCACCGCCTCCACGCCGTTCGCGGCCTCGCCGAGCACGGTGAAGCCGGAGGCGGACTCGAACATGCCGCGCAGGCCGTCGCGGACGACCGGGTGGTCGTCGACGATCAGCAGGGAAATGGGGGTCTCAGCGGTCATCGCGCACCAACGGTACGCGAGCCGACACCGCCGTGCCGTGCCCCGGCTCCGACTCCACCGCGAGGGAGCCCGCGATGCGTTCGGCGCGGGCCCGCATGCCGTCCAGGCCGAAGCCGCCGCCGCGCGTCCGCTCCGGTACGGCGGCCGGGTCGAAGCCGGTGCCGTCGTCGCGGATGTCGAGGGTGACCTCGTCGTCCATGAAGGACAGGGTGACCCCGACCCTGGTCGGGCGGGCGTGCCGGGCCGCGTTGGACAGGGCCTCCTGCGCGATGCGCAGCAGCGTCGCCGAGACCTCGTCGTGCAGCTGCTCGGTGGTGCCGGTGACCGTGAACCCGGCGCGTACACCGGTGCGTTCGCCCCATTCGGCGACCGTCTTCTTCAGCGCCTCCGGCAGCCCGGCGGCGGCCAGGGCGACCGGGGCGAGGTTGTGCACCGAGCGGCGGGCCTCGCCCAGGCTGTGCCGGGCCAGCGCGGAGGCGCGCTCCAGGTGGGTGCGGGCGGTGGTCAGGTCCGGGGCGTTGGCGACGACCTGGAGCTGGGCGATGATCCCGGTCAGCCCCTGGGCGATGGTGTCGTGGATCTCGGCGGCGAGCCGGCGGCGTTCGTCGGCGACGCCCGCCTCCCTGGCCTGGACGAGGAGTTGGGCGTGCAGTGCGGCGTTCTCGTCCAGGGCGTGCTGCAACGCCGTGTTGGTGCGCTCCAGTTCACCGATGGTCTCGGCCTGGACGGCGGCACGGGCCTGCTCCTGCACGGCGTACCGGGTGAACACGGTGACCATGGCCATGTTGACGGCCAGGACCAGGAAGAAGCCGAGCCACAGGAACAGCCCGTGCGGCGGCCAGCCGCCGATCTCGCTGCCGGCCATGGTGACGGCGGTCAGGAAGAGACCAGGCAGCACCAGCCGGCGCGGCAGGTCCCGGGGCGCGGTGTAGTAGCCGGTCACGGCGTAGAAGGCGAAGAACGGGTTGGCCCAGGTCAGCAGGAAGGCGATGGCCCAGCGCAGCAGGTAGAGGCAGACACCGGCCCGGCTCGGGTCCGGCCGCTTCCGCTTCAGCCTCCCCCAGTACAGCTGCAGCACGACGGCCGCGGGCACGAGTGCGGCGGAGACGATCATCCCGGGCCGGTCCATGCCGACCGCGCGGGCGGAGATCGCCGCCGCGACGACACCGGTGGTCAACAGGGCCCAGGGCCCCCACGTGTCGAAGGAGGCCCGGGCCGGCAGTTGCGTGGCGGTCGTCATGCCGCCAGTGTCCGGCACGGCCCGCTCACTCCCAGCGGAACCAGCGGGCGGCACCGGCCGTGAGCAGCACTGTCCACAGGGCGAGTACGCCCAGGTGCCCCCAGCCGGGCCAGTCCCCGGCCGCCGCCTCGCCCAGGGCGCGGGCCGCCGCGCCGAACGGGGTCAGCTGCACCACACGGGCCATCGTGTGCGGCATCTCCTGCACCGGCAGCCATACGCCCGCGCAGAACATCATCGGGAAGAACACCGCCGAGCCGATCGCGCCGGCGATCCTCGTGGTGCGGGACAGTGCCGAGACGACGGAGCCGAGGGCGAGGGCCGCCGCCGTCGCGAGCAGCAGGGCCAGCAGGTACCCGGCCGGCTGCGCGGGCAGCGTCACGTCGAAGGCGAGGCGGCCGACGGCGAGCGCGAGCAGGGCCGAGGCCAGCGCCACCGTGCCCTGCACGACCATCTGCGCGGACAGCAGGGCGGAGGGCCGTACGGGGGTGAGCCGCATCCGGCGCAGGATGCCCCGCTCCCGGTGGCCGGTCAGGGCCTGGGGCAGCGCCTGCACACCGGACATGATCAGGGCGATCAGTACGGCGACGGGTACGTAGGCGTCGATCGGCCGCAGCCCGCCGAGCGACTTGTCGGCCTCCCGGAACGACGGGATCGAGCCGAGGATCACCAGCAGCAGGGTCGGGAACAGAAAGATCCAGAACACGGCGCCGGGTTCCCGGCGGAACAGCCGGAACTCGATGCGCAGGACGGCGGTGTTCATGCCGCGGTCTCCTTGGTCAGGTCGAGGAACGCGTCGTCGAGGGTGGCGTCGGTGACGCGCAGCTGGTGGGCGGTGACGTGGTGGCGGGCGAGCAGGGTGATGACCGCGTTCACGGTCTCGTCGGTGCCCGAGAGCGTGATCCGGCCGTCCTTGCGCTCGATCGAGGCGATGGCCGGGAGAGTGGTGAGGTCGTGGTCGTCCAGCGGGGCCGACGGGGTGAAGCTGATGACGGTGGCGCCCGCCGACCGGCGGATGAGCCCGGCCGGGGTGTCCAGCGCCGCGACCCGCCCCTTGTCGATCACCGCGATGCGGTCGCAGAGCCGCTGCGCCTCCTCCATGAAGTGGGTGACGAGCAGCACGGTGACGCCGCCCGCGCGGACGTCCTCGATGAGCTGCCAGGTGTCACGGCGGGCGCGCGGGTCGAGCCCGGTGGTCAGCTCGTCCAGTACGACGACTCGCGGGCGGCCGATGAGGGCCAGTGCGATGAACAGCCGCTGCCGCTGCCCGCCGGACAGCTTGGCGAACCGGGTGCCGAGCTTCGGGGCGAGACCGAGGCGTTCGGCGAGCGGCCGCCAGTCGGCCGCGTTCGGGTAGAAGGAGGCGTACAGCTCCAGCGCCTCGCGCACGGTCAGCTTGGGCTGCAGCTCGCTCTGCTGGAGCTGGGCGCCGAGGATCCTCGCGACCTCGTCGTGGTCGGCGGCGGGCTCGTACCCGGCGACCCGGATCCGGCCGGCGTCGGGCACCCGCAGGCCCTCGACGCACTCCACGGTGGTGGTCTTGCCGGCGCCGTTCGGGCCGAGGATCCCGAAGATCTCGCCCTCCTCGACGGCGAGGGAGACGCCGTCGACCACGGCCCGGCCGCCGTACGACTTACGGAGATCGGTGACTTCGATGACGGATGGCATGCCTTGAGAATCCCGGCCGGGCGGGGTCCGCCGCATCGGCCGGCCCGCTCGAAGCGGCATCGTCCGATCGGTTGATGCCCTCTTACGACCCTTGGGCGCGGTTCTTGTACGAGGGGTCGAACGCGCAGGTCGTAGGACCAAGGGCGGACCGGGGTCCGGCCGAAACTCAGTGGGCGATGTCAGTGCCGGTCCGTACGCTCGCGGTGATGCCCACGACACGTGCAACCACCGAGACCGGCCGTTCCGCCGTACGCACCCTGCTGCGTCTGTGGCCGTACGTCCGCCCCGTGCGGGCGCGGTCGTTCACGGCCGCGTTCGTCGCGATCGTCGCCTCCTGCACCGGGCTGGTGATCCCGCTCGTCCTGAAGTGGATGGTGGACGGGCCGGTCGCCGACCGGGACCCGGCGGGAGTCCGGCTCGGCGCGCTGTGGCTGCTCCTCCTCGGCATCGCCGAGGCGGTCCTGTTCGGCATACGCCGCTGGCTGGTGGCCCGGCCGCTGTCGCACGTCGAGGCGGAGATGCGGGCGGGGCTCTACCGGCATCTGCAGCGGCTGCCCGTCGCCTTCCACGACCGCTGGGCCTCCGGCCAGCTGCTGTCGCGGGCCACCACGGACCTGATGCTGCTGCGTCAGTTCCTCGCCTTCCCACTGACGTTCCTGCTGGTCAACGGCGTCACCATCCTCGTCGGCGTGGTCATCATGCTGATGCAGGACTGGGTCCTGGGCCTGGTCGTCCTCGGTCCCGCGATCCCCGTGATGTGGACGTGCGCGGTCTTCGAGCGGCGGTACGCCGAGGTGGCGCGGCGGGCGCAGGACCAGGTCGGTGACCTGACGACGGTGGTCGAGGAGAGCGTGCTCGGCATCCGCGTCATCAAGGGCTTCGGCCGGCACCGCAGCCAGGCACGGGCGTTCCGCGAGCTGTCGGTCACCCTGCGCGGCACGGAGCTGCGCAAGGCGCGGCTGCTGGCCGCCATCTGGGGTGTCATCGTGACGCTGCCGGAGCTGGCGATCGGGGCGGCGCTGGTCTTGGGCGCGGTCCAGGTGGCCGACGGCGACCTGTCGACGGGCACGCTGGTGGCCTTTCTGAGCACGGCGCTCGCCCTGCGGTGGCCGGTGGACTCGATCGGGTTCCTGCTGGCGATGAGCCAGGAGGCGGCGACGGCGACGGAGCGGTACTTCGAGGTCCTGGACGAGGTGCCGGAGGACGCGCCGGCCGGAGGCGGGCCGCGCGGCCCGGCGCCGCGGGGTGCCGCCGCACAGGGGATCCGCTTCGAGGACGTCCAGTTCCGCTACCCCGACGCACCCCCCGGCTCCCCGCCCCTCCTCACCCACATAGACCTCCACATCCGCCCCGGCGAGTCCATGGCCCTGGTCGGTGCCACCGGGAGCGGCAAGACCACCCTCACCGCCCTCGTCCCGCGTCTGCACGAGGTCACCTCCGGCCGCATCACCCTGGACGGCGTCGACATCACCGCGATGCCCCGCGAGGAACTGCGCGCGAAGGTCGCCGTCGCCTTCGAGGAACCCACGCTGTTCTCCACGAGCGTCGGCGAGAACGTCCTGATGGGCGCGGCGGACGGCGCGGGAGGGGCGGACCTCGACCGCGCGCTCGCCGTCGCGCAGGCCGACTTCGCGCACACCCTCCCCCAGGGCACCGACACCCGCGTGGGCGAGCAGGGCCTGAGCCTGTCCGGCGGCCAGCGCCAACGCCTCGCGCTGGCCCGGGCGGTGGTCGGCAGACCGGAGTTCCTGGTGCTGGACGACCCGCTGTCCGCCCTGGACGTGCACACGGAGGCGGCCGTGGAGGCCGCGCTGCGGCAGGTCCTCGCCGGCACCACCGCGCTGATCGTGGCCCACCGCCCGTCCACGGTGCTCCTCGCCGACCGGGTCGCCCTGCTCGCGGACGGCCGGATCGCCGCCGTCGGCACCCACCAGGAACTGCTGCGCACCAACGCCGAGTACGCGCACCTGATGTCCGGGCACGAGGAGGACCCCCGTTGACCACCACGACCGCCTCCACCCCCACGGCCGCGGACGACGAACTCCCCGGCCCGCCCGGCGCCGGCGAGTCCGGCGACGCCTTCGACCGGGACGTGCTGCCCGCCCCGCCCGGCGCCAGGGCCGCCCTGCTGCGCTCCCTGCTCGCACCCATGAAGGGCAGGGCCGCCCTCACCACCCTCCTCCTGCTGTTCCAGCAGGCGGTGGTGCAGGCGGGCCCGCTGCTGGTGGCGTACGCCATCGACAACGCCGTACCGGCGTTCCGGGACCACCGCCACGGCCCGCTGATCGCCGTGGCCGTCGGCTATCTGCTGTGCGCGCTGCTCTCCGGCGCGCTGCAGTTCGCGTTCATCGAGGCCTCCGCCCGGGTCAGCCAGGACGTGCTGCTCGATCTGCGGGGCCGGATCTTCCGGCACGCGCAGGCACTGAGCATCGACTTCCACGAGCGCTACACGTCGGGCCGGCTGATCTCCCGCTCCACGACGGACGTCGAGTCGCTGCGCGAGCTGCTGAACGACGGGCTGCAGGAGCTGGTGACCGTCGTGCTGTCCTTCGTCTACATCTCGGCGATGCTGCTGTGGCTGGACCTCGGCCTGGGCGCGGTCGCGGTGGCCTCCTTCGTGCCGCTGTACCTGCTCGTCCGGCTCTACCAGCGGCGGGCGGGACGGGTGTACCGGGCGCGGTCCACGGCGATCGCGGCGGTGATCGTGAAGTTCGTGGAGACGATGAACGGCATCCGTCCGGTGCGCGCGTTCCGCCGCGAGGCCGCGAACGACGCCGACTTCGCCGTACTGAACCGGCGGCACGAGCGGACGAACGGGGACGCCCTGCTGGAGATGGCCCGCTATGTGGTCGGCTCACGGCTGGTGGCCAACACGGCGGTCGCGGGGATCGTGCTGTGGGGCGCCTACCGGGTGGCGTCCGGCTCGCTGGAACTGGGCGTGCTGGCGGCCTGCGTGCTGTACCTGCGCCGGCTGTACGACCCGATCGACCGGCTGGGGATGTTCCTGAACTCCTACCAGTCCGCGGCGGCCTCCCTCGAGAAGATCGCGGGGTTGCTGGCGCAGACCCCGTCCGTGCCGGAGCCGGCGAAGCCGCGCGAACTCCCGTCCCGCGACGGCGGCTCCCCGGGCCGTGAGGTGGTCTTCGACGGCGTCCGCTTCGCCTACCGCACGGGCGGCGAGGTGCTGCCCCGCTTCGATCTGACCCTGCCTGCCGGGCAGACGGTCGCCGTGGTCGGCTCCACGGGCGCGGGCAAGTCGACCCTCGCCAAGCTCCTGGCCCGGTTCTACGACCCCTCCGACGGCCGTGTGCTGCTGGACGGGGTGGATCTGCGTGAGCTGCCCGTGCCGGAGCTGCGGCGCGGGGTGGTCATGGTCACCCAGGAGGCGTTCCTGTTCTCCGGCACGGTCGCGGACAACATCGCCGTCGGCCGGCCCGACGCCACCCGCGAGGAGATCGAGCGGGCGGCGAAGGCGATCGGCGCGCACGAGTTCATCAGCGCGCTGCCGGACGGCTACGACACGGACGTGCGCAAGCGCGGCGGGCGCATCTCCGCCGGGCAGCGCCAACTGGTCGCCTTCGCCCGGGCGCTGCTCGCCGACCCGGCGGTGCTGATCCTGGACGAGGCGACCAGCTCCCTGGACATCCCGGGCGAGCGCGCCGTGCAGCGGGCCATGTCGACGGTGCTGCGGGGCCGTACGGCGGTGGTGATCGCGCACCGGCTGTCCACGGTGGAGATCGCCGACCGGGTCCTGGTGATGGAGCACGGCCGGATCGTCGAGGACGGCCGGCCCGACGAACTCGTCGCCGGGACGGGCCGGTTCGCGGACCTGCACAGGGCGTGGCGGGACAGCCTGGCCTGAACCGGCCCGGGGGCCGGGGTTCAGCGGGCGTTCACGCGGGCTATGGTGGGTGGTCGACGAGCCGTTATGCCCGCTGCCGGGCCGTCGTCCGGGTCCGCGCGGGCCCGTCCCGCACGACGTGTCAAGACCGTGTCAACGCCTCGTCTTCCGCCGCTCTCCGGCGAATAAACGTTCAACCAAAGGTGCCCTCGGTCGGGCAAAGGGGTCTACTCGCATAGATCACACCGGTGCTGTCATGCTCACGACCGCCCGGAACCTCTGCCGGGCACCGCACCGGGAGACCCCCACATGTCCCGAATACCGCGCCCCGTGGTGACCGCCCTGTCCACCCTCGCCCTCGCCGCCGCGGGCCTCACCGTCACCACGGGCACCGCCCACGCCGCAAGCTGCAGCCAGGACTACCTCCCCCTGCCCGATTCCTCCTGCACACCCGGGGCCCTCAACCCCGACGTCACCCAGGACACCATCGACTCCACCATCTGCGTCTCCGGCTGGACCGCGACCGTACGGCCGCCCAGCTCCTACACCACCGCGCTGAAGAAGAAGCAGATCGTCGAGTACGGCTACTCCGACACCAACCCCTCGGACTACGAGGAGGACCACTTCGTCCCGCTCGAACTCGGTGGCGCCCCGAGGAGCGAGGAGAACCTCTGGCCCGAGCCGCACTACGGCGACGAGGCCTCCTCGGACAAGGACACCGTCGAGAACAAGCTCAAGAGGGCCGTCTGCGCCGGTGACGTCAGCCTCACCGACGCCCAGAACGCCGTGATGACCGACTGGACGACCGCGCTCTCCAGCCTCGGCCTGAGCTGAGCGGTCACTCGGCGCGGGGGAGGGCAGGGCGGCGGATCCGCCGCGATCCTCTGGTCGGTGCCGTTGGCGTCCTGGGGGTACTTCCGGTCCCCACGACGCAGCGCGCGGTCCGCCCGCAGGCGGGAGCCGTCCCCGCGGGCACCGACGGAGGGCCCCGGGGACATCGAATCCCCGGGGCCCTCTTGGTGCCCGTCTTCAGTTGTCCGCCGGTCCCGCGGTACTCGTCGCAGCGGCTCGGGGGCTGTTACCCGCTACACCCACCGCCACTTCTGGTCCTTATTGCCGTTGCAGCTCCACTGGATTGCGTTGGAGCCCTTGCCGAAGCTGCCGGACCCGGCGAGGCACATGTTTGAATTCCTGTTGATGATCTCGGCTCCGCTGCCCGACTTCCAGTACCACTTCTGGTCGGGGTTTCCGTTGCAGTCCCACACCGAGATGTCCGCACCCCGCGACTTCGAGCCGCCGTAGCTGCCCAGACATTGGCCGTTGCCGTTGATTATCTGGTAGAAGTTCCCGCGGACGTCTTCACCGACGTAGTTGAAAGTCCAGATCTGATCGCGGTTACCGTTGCAGGACCACATGTATCCAACGGTGCGGTCGGCTCCGTTCAGGCTTCCCAGGCAGTAGCCGTAGCCGTTCTTCAGGCTGTGGCCGCCGGTCGCCGATGCCGTCGGCGCGAACCCGACAACCGTCACCAGTGCGGCCGACACGGCACCTGCGGCGATCGATGTGCGCGCAAACTTGTTCATGGCCAAAGCCCCTCCAGAAATTATCCATGAGTGCATTTTCGCGATCAGGGCAGGCGCCATGCCCGATATCAAGATCATATACTACTGATCTTTTGAAGCCGCGTCAGACGGGTGGGTCGTGCCCGCTGCAACCGGACTGAATTCCTCCGATAAATGAGCAGAGTAGGGCTGTGGTGAGGGGTCGTCACGCACGGCTCTGATGCACGCTCAGGCCACCCGCAGCAGCAGTACCGCCCGCTCTGCCACCGTGATCTCCGTCCCCGCCGCGTGGACCGCGCCCGGGGCCTCCGCCTGCTCCTCCAGCGAGGTGTCCACGACCACCTCGTACGCCTCCGCCCACGGCGGCCCCGGCAGCACGAACCCCGCCGGTCGGTCACCCGCGTGCAGGATCGCGAGGAAGCTGTCGTCCGTGACCGGTGCGCCCCGCTCGTCCCGGCCCGGTATGTCCCGGCCGGAGAGGTACATGCCGAGCGCGGCCGCGGGGGCGTACCAGTCGCCCTCGGTCATCTCCACGCCCCGCGAGGTGAACCAGGCCAGGTCGCGCAGCCCGTCCGCGGAGTGGGCGCGGCCGGAGAAGAAGGCGCGGCGGCGCAGCACCGGGTGCCGGTGGCGCAGGGTGATCAGCCGGGAGGTCAGCTCGAACAGGGGCCGCCAGGCCGGGTCGTCCAGCAGGGACCAGTCCAGCCAGCTGATCTCGTTGTCCTGGCAGTAGGCGTTGTTGTTGCCGTGCTGGGTGCGCCCGAGTTCGTCGCCGGCCACCAGCATGGGCACGCCGGTGGACAGCAGCAGGGTGGTGAGGAGGTTGCGCAGCTGACGGCGGCGCAGGGCCCGTACCCGCTCGTCGTCCGTCTCGCCCTCCGCCCCGCAGTTCCACGAGCGGTTGTCGTCGGTGCCGTCGCGGTTGCCCTCGCCGTTGGCCTCGTTGTGCTTGCGCTCGTACGACACCAGGTCGCGCAGCGTGAACCCGTCGTGCGCGGTGACGAAGTTGACCGAGGCGTACGGGCGGCGGCCGCCCCAGGCGTACAGGTCGCTGGAGCCGGACAGGCGGTAGCCCATCTCACGGACGTCCGGCAGGGCGTGCCGCCAGAAGTCCCGGACCGCGTCCCGGTAGCGGTCGTTCCACTCCGTCCACAAGGGAGGGAAGGCGCCCACCTGGTAGCCGCCCGAGCCGATGTCCCAGGGCTCGGCGATCAGTTTCACCCGGCGCAGCACCGGGTCCTGGGCGATGACGGCCAGGAACGGGGAGAGCATGTCGACGTCGTGCATCGAGCGGGCCAGCGCCGCCGCGAGGTCGAAACGGAAGCCGTCCACGCCCATCTCCGTGACCCAGTAGCGCAGCGAGTCGGTGATCAGGCGCAGCACCTGGGGCTGGACGACGTGCAGGGTGTTGCCGCAGCCGGTGTAGTCGGCGTACCGGCGGGTGTCGTCCTGGAGGCGGTAGTAGCCGCGGTTGTCGATGCCCTTCAGGGACAGGGTCGGGCCCAGTTCGCCCGCCTCCGCCGTGTGGTTGTAGACCACGTCGAGGATGACCTCGATGCCGGCCGCGTGCAGCGCGCGCACCATCCGCTTGAACTCGCCGACCTGCCCTCCCGTCGTACCGGAGGCCGCGTAGGCGGCGTGCGGGGCGAAGTAGCCGATGGAGTTGTAGCCCCAGTAGTTGCGCAGGCCCCGGCGCAGCAGGTGGTCCTCGTGCGCGAACTGGTGCACCGGCAGCAGTTCGACGGCCGTCACGCCCAGCTTCACCAGGTGCTCGACCGCCGCCGGGTGCGCCAGGCCGGCGTAGGTGCCGCGCAGGTCCTCCGGGATGCCCGGGTGCAGCTTCGTGAAGCCGCGTACGTGCAGCTCGTAGATGACGGAGTCGGCCCACGGGGTCTTCGGCCGGCGGTCGTCCACCCAGTCGTCGTCATCGTCGACGACGACCCCCTTCGGGACGTACGGCGCCGAGTCCCGGTCGTCGCGCACGGTGTCGGCGACATGCTGCTCGGGCCAGTCCCGCACATGCCCGTACACCTCCGGCGGCAGGCTGAACTCCCCGTCCACCGCCCGCGCGTACGGGTCCAGCAGCAGCTTGGCCGGGTTCCAGCGGGCACCGGTCCACGGGTCCCAGCGGCCGTCCACCCGGTAGCCGTAGCGCTGACCCGGCATCACGCCCGGCACGAACCCGTGCCAGATCTCGTGCGTCAGTTCGGTCAGCGGAACCTGGGTCTCCCGGCCCCGCTCGTCGAACAGGCAGACCCGGACCGCCTCGGCCCCGCCCGCCCACAGCGCGAAGTTGGTGCCCGCGACCCCGTCCGGGCCCTCCCGGAACCGGGCGCCCAGCGGTGTCGGGGCGCCCGGCCACACCACCGGGGCCGGCACCGCGGCGCGCCGGGCGCCGTTCACCACGGCCGGCTGCTGCCCGGTCCCGGCGGCCGGCTCCCCGGCCGGTGCCCGCTGCTCGGCTGCGCTCGTCACCTGTCGGCCCCTCTTTCCGTCGCTCGCCCCGGGGCGGTGCAACCGGCCGTGCCGAAGCGCCGAGGCTGCACCGCTGCACCCTCGGCCGCCCGGTACGGCTGCGCCCCGACGGCCGGGGGCGCCCTCTGGATCGCGCTCTGTCGTCCCTTTCAGCCGGTCCGATCCAAGAAGGCGCCCCTTTGGCGCGGGCCGGGGGCCCCCTCAGGGGGCTCCCCAGCGTGTCGTCCTTCCCTCTGTTCTGCCCAGTGCGTGGGTCGCACTCACGTTTCCCCGGAGCGTGCCCGGTCGTTGAGTCCCGCGTGAGGCACGTACAAGGACGCGCGCGGCGCGCGTGGGTCGCGCTGGCCGCCGTGATGACATCGGCGGCACTGCTGGCAGGCTGCTCATTCGGAGGCTCCGGCCCCCTCGGGCTGGGCGGAGCGCTCGGCAAACCCCCGGCACCCGAGGACGTCATCCATGTCACCCCCGACGACGACAGCAAGGCCGTCCGCCCCGACCAGCGGCTGCGGGTGCGGGTGCCCGCCGGGCGCCTGGAGAAGGTGACCGTCGTGAGGTCGCAGGACGCGCAGGACTTCCCCGTCCCCGGGCGCATCGGCGAGGACGGCATGACCTGGCGGCCGGACCGGGACCGGCTGGCGCTCGCCGCCAAGTACACCGTCGACGTGGTGGCGCGGGACGCGGGCGGCCGCCGCTCGGCCCGGCACACCACCTTCACCACTCTTGTCCCGAATGAACGGTTCATCGGCTACGTCACCCCCGAGAACCGCGCCACCGTCGGCACCGGCATGATCGTCTCCCTCACCTTCAGCCGGGAGATCACCAACCGTGCCGCCGTCGAACGCGCCGTCAGGGTCAGCGCCCGCCCCCCCGTCGAGATCCGCCCGCACTGGTTCGGCAGGAGCCGCCTGGACTTCCGCCCCGAGCAGTACTGGAAACCCGGCACCGAGGTCACCGTCGATCTGAACCTGCGGGACGTCCAGGGGGCGCCCGGCGTCTACGGCTTGCAGGACAAGACGTTCTCCTTCACCGTCGGCCGCAGCCAGGTCTCCCTGGTGGACGCGGCGGAGCACACCATGGAGGTACGCCGGGACGGCCGGCTGCTCGCCACCGTGCCGGTCACCGCGGGCGCCCCGAACCACCCCACCTACAACGGCAAGATGGTGGTGATGGACATGCTGGAGGTCACCCGCATGAGCAGCCGCACGGTCGGCCTCGGCGCCGAGTACGACATCCCCGACGTCCCGCACGCCATGCGGCTCACCGACTCCGGCACCTTCCTGCACGGCAACTACTGGAACCCGGACGCGCCCGGCGTCGTCAACATCAGCCACGGCTGCGTGGGCCTGAGGGACGTCAAGGGCGGCAGTTCGGACACCCCCGCGGGCTGGTTCTTCGACCGCAGCCTCATCGGCGACGTCGTCGAAGTCGTCAACAGCAAGGACAGGACGGTCGCTCCCGACAACGGCCTCGGCGGCTGGAACATGCCCTGGCAGGAGTGGAAAGCGGGCGGCGCGGTGAAGTAACCGGGTGAGGGGCCGGGGTCCGGGCGGCGGTGACAGGCGGAAGTTGCGACGCAACGGTGACATTCGCCTGACACCCCGCTCAAAACCGGGCGGTTAATATGCGCGCACGAGTGTGGTGGGGAGCGGGCCTGACCAGGTCCGGCGAGGGGAGAACGCGTTGAACGTGCGGCCTGTATCGGGGGCGTCGGTGGCGGGGCCGAGGCGGACGGCCGAAAGGAAGGGGCGAGGCCGCAAGGGGCTGGCTCTCATAGCCGGCGCCCTGGTGCTCTCGCTCGCCGCGTGCGGCGGGGGAGAGGACAAGGGCTCGGGCAAGGGCAGGAACGGCGGCACCCAGCAGGCGGGGCAGCAGTCCGCCGCCGCCGTCACCATATCGCCCAAGACCGGTACCACCGGCGTCGATACGAGCGGCGCGCTCAAGGTGGACGTCGCCAAGGGCAAGCTGACCGAGGTCACCGTCAAGGACGCCAAGGGCCGTGCGGTCGACGGCACCCTCACCGGCGGGGGCGCGTCCTGGACGCCGTCGACCCATCTGGCCGCCTCCACCAAGTACACCGTGCACGCGGTCGCCAAGGACTCCGAGGGCCGCGAGGCCGCCGAGGACTCCTCCTTCACCACCCTGACCCCGAAGAACACCTTCCTCGGCACCTTCACCCCCGAGGACGGCTCCACCGTCGGCGTCGGCATGCCGTTCTCCGTCGGCTTCACCCGGGGCATCACACACCCCGACGCCGTCGAGAAGGCCATCAGGATCAGGACCGAGCCGGCCGTCGACGTCAAGGGCCACTGGTTCGGCAACGACCGCCTGGACTTCCGGCCCGAGAAGTACTGGAAGGAAGGCACCAAGGTCACCGTCGACCTCGATCTGGACGGGGTCGAGGGCCGCGACGGCGTCTACGGCAAGCAGCACAAGACCATCGCGTTCACCATCGGCCGCAACCAGGTCTCCGTCGTGGACGCCAAGAAGCACACGATGAAGGTCACCCAGGACGGCAAGGTCATCAAGACCATCCCGGTCACCACCGGCAAGCCCGGCTACGAGACCTGGAACGGCCAGATGGTCATCAGCGAGAAGCTGAGCGTGACCCGCATGAACGGCGAGACCGTCGGCTACGGCGGCGAGTACGACATCAAGGACGTCCCGCACGCCATGCGCCTGACCACCTCCGGCACCTTCCTGCACGGCAACTACTGGGGCGGCGACGCCTTCGGCAACTACAACGCCAGCCACGGCTGCGTCGGCCTGCGCGACGTGCGCGGCGGCTACGACGGCTCCGTCCCGGCCGCCTGGATGTTCCGCCACTCGCTCGTCGGCGACGTGGTGATCGTGAAGAACTCCCACGACCGCACGGTGGACCCGGCCAACGGGCTCAACGGGTGGAACATGTCGTGGGCGGACTGGACGAAGTAGTCCCGGATCGACGCAGGGCCCGGTGCTGTGAGGTACGGCACCGGGCCCGTTGTCGTTAATCCCCGTTAACCTGCCTGCATGACCGTGAATCTCGAAGTCGCCGAAGGTGTCGGAACCCTGCGTCTGGACCGGCCGCCGATGAACGCGCTGGACGTCGCCACCCAGGACCGGCTGAAGGAGCTCGCAGAGGAGGTCACGCGCCGCGACGACGTGCGCGCCGTGGTGATCTACGGCGGTGAGCGGGTGTTCGCGGCGGGCGCGGACATCAAGGAGATGCAGAACATGGACCACACCGCGATGATCCTGCGCGCCCGCGCCCTGCAGGACTCCTTCACGGCCGTGGCCCGCATCCCCAAGCCCGTCGTCGCCGCCATCACCGGCTACGCCCTCGGTGGCGGCTGCGAACTGGCCCTGTGCGCCGACTACCGCATCGCCGCCGACAACGCCAAGCTCGGCCAGCCCGAGATCCTGCTCGGCCTGATCCCGGGCGCCGGCGGCACCCAGCGGCTGCCCCGGCTGGTCGGCCCGTCCAAGGCCAAGGACCTCATCTTCACGGGCCGCCAGGTCAGGGCCGACGAGGCCCTGGCGATCGGCCTGGTGGACCGGGTCGTCCCGGCCGCCGAGGTGTACGAGCAGGCGCACGCCTGGGCCGCCAGGCTCGCGCAGGGCCCGGCGATCGCCCTGCGCGCGGCGAAGGAGTCGGTCGACACCGGCCTGGAGACCGACATCGACACCGGCCTCGCCGTCGAACGGAACTGGTTCGCGGGCCTGTTCGCCACCGAGGACCGCGAGCGCGGCATGCGCAGCTTCGTGGAGGAGGGGCCGGGCAAGGCGAAGTTCCTGTGAGCTTCGCCGAACGTCAGTGGTGTGAACGTCCCCTTAACTCCTCTGCGGGCCCTTGCAATTGACGTCTCGTCTCATCCGGGTCCCCCGATGGGGCGGTTTATGGGAGCCTTAAGGCAGCCTTAAGCCTGCTCGGTCGAGGGGACCCGTCGATTGCCCGGAAGTGAGCCGTCTTCGCAGGTCAGCCTGGTTGTACTGGCGAGAAACATGCCTTCGGCATATGCCGGTCGATGGGCGGAGAGCGGGGGCGCACAGGGGGCGTATTCCTCTGGAACGGCCCCCAAGGCGGCTCCGGGCCGCCATGATGGGGGCATGGCGGGGCTGGAGGGCATCGAACAGCCGCGGGGACACAGCCGTGCGGCCGCGGCACGCTGGTCGCCCGCGGTCGAGGACGAACAGGCGCTCAAGGCGCTCGAACTGTTCGGCAACCCGACGGAAGCGGAAGTACCGCTGCCGTCCCGCCCGGAGTCCGCGGCCACCGCCCGCAGGCTCGCCCAGGTCGTCATCCTGCGCACCTGGCGGCTGACCCCCAGGCTGGCGGAGGACGCCGTCCTGCTGGTGTCGGAACTGGTCGGCAACGCCGTACGGCACACCGGTGCCCGGGTGTTCGGCCTGCGGATGCGACGCCGCACCGGCTGGATCCGCATCGAGGTCCGCGATCCCTCGCGCGGCCTGCCCTGTCTGATGCCGGTCCAGGAACTGGACGTCAGCGGCCGTGGACTGTTCCTCGTGGACAAGCTCTCCGACCGGTGGGGCGTGGACCTGCTGCCGCGCGGCAAGACGACCTGGTTCGAGATGCGGGTCGCCGACCGGTAGCACAGGCGTGAACCGCCGGCCGATAGCACCGATCGGGCGACGGCGACCCGTAGGCGACCCGAAATCGTCCCTCTTTCGGGCCAATCGGAGGTTTTCTTACCTGTCGCCCCTTAAATGGTGCGGGTGACCACCACCAACCGACGCGAGGTGCTGCGCGCGGGCGCAGGGCTCGTCGCCGGCGGCGCGCTCGCCGCCGGTTGCGGTGCGGGCCAGGCCGCCCCGTCCCCCACCCCGACCGCCGCGTCCCCTCCCGCGTCCCCGTCCGCCGCCCGGCCCACGGCCAGTGCCGGGGCGGCCCCCGCCCCGCGCGCCTACCCCGGCCGGCCCGCCCAGATCACCCACGGCCCGCGCACCCGCCCCCAGGTCGCCCTCACCTTCCACGGCCAGGGCGACCCCGGCATCGCCCACTCCCTGCTCGCCACGGCCGAGCGGTACGGCGCACGGCTCACCGTGCTCGCCGTCGGCACCTGGCTGGACGAACACCCCGACGTCGCCCGCCGGATCCTCGACGGCGGTCACGACCTCGGCAACCACACCCAGCGGCACATCGCCGTCAACGCGCTGGCCGAGGCGGACGCCCGCAAGGAGATCACCGACTGCGCGGACCGGCTGAAGCGGCTCACCGGTTCCATCGGCACCTGGTTCCGCCCGTCCCGCTCGCCGACCGCCTCCCCGTTGGTCGCCCGGCTCGCCCGCGCCGTCGGCTACCCCCACGTGCTGTCGTACGACGTCGACTCGCTCGACTACACCCGTCCCGGCGCCGCCGCCGTCACCCGGAACGTTCTCGCCGAAGTGCGCAGCGGGTCGGTGGTGAGCCTGCACTTCGGGTACCCGGACACGGTCGCCGCCCTGCCCGACCTCCTCCACGAACTCGGCCGCCGCAACCTGCGCGCGGTCACCACCACGGAGCTGCTGAGCTGATGCGAACCATGAAAGCCGCCCGCCTGCTGGCCGCCGGTGCCGCCCTCACCGCCCTGACGCTGCTGTCCGCGTGCGATTCCGGCTCCGCGCACCACGAGAACGAGGCCATCGGCAGCAAGGGCCCGGTCCAGCCCCGGGTGAACCAGCCGCGGGTGAACGTGCTTCCCGGGATGCCTCCGGTCGAGGACCCCAAGGACCTCTACTCCGCCGACCGTCCGGGCCGGCTCTCGCCGGTCGTCAGGGACTTCCCGTCCCGCGTGTACGTCCCCAACACCCAGTCCGACACCGTCACCGTCATCGACCCGAAGACCTACAAGGTCATCGACACGATCCCGGTAGGCCGCCAGCCCCAGCACGTCGTGCCGTCCTGGGACCTGAAGACCCTGTGGGTCAACAACGACCTCGGCAACAGCCTCACCCCGATCGACCCGAGGACCGGCAGAGCCGGCAGGCCGGTCGACGTGCACGACCCGTACAACCTCTACTTCACCCCCGACGGCAAGTACGCCGTCGTCATGGCCTCCATGGACCGCCAGCTGGTCTTCCGCGACGCCCACACCATGAAGACCGTCAAGGCCGTGCCGGTCAGCTGCTACGGCGTCAACCACGCCGACTTCTCCCCGGACGGGCGCTACTTCATCGTCTCCTGCGAGTTCAGCGGCGAGGTCCTCAAGGTCGACACCGCGCGGATGAGGGTCGTCGAGCAGGAGAAGCTGCCGTTCCACGGAGCGATGCCGCAGGACGTCAAGATCTCCCCGGACGGCAAGCTGTTCTACATCGCCGACATGATGGCCAACGGCCTGTGGATCCTCGACGGCGACCGGTTCACCCGGCCCCGCTTCCTCTACACCGGCAAGGGCGCCCACGGTCTCTACGTCAGCCGCGACTCCCGCGAGATGTACGTCTCCAACCGCGGCGAGGGCACCATCTCCGTCTTCGACTTCACCCGGAACCGGCTCACCGAGAAGTGGCACCTGCCCGGCGGCGGCAGCCCCGACATGGGCGGCGTCTCCGCCGACGGCAAGATCCTGTGGCTGTCCGGCCGCTACAACTCCGAGGTGTACGCCATCGACACCCGCACCGGCAGGGAACTGGCCCGGATCAGGGTCGGCAGCGGCCCGCACGGCCTCGCGGTCTACCCGCAGCCGGGCCGCTACTCGCTGGGGCACACCGGCATCTTCCGCTGAACCGGGGTCAGTCGGACACGCCGCCTTTCGGGTGATGATCCAGGTGTCGCGGCCGGATGGCCGACATCGTGCCGGGCATGATCTTCACCCGTTAGCGGCGCCGTGCCGCCGCCGACCGGAACGTGGACCTCGAGCGGATCACCCCGACGCCCGTCTGGCGCGGCACCTGCGGCACGCTCTACCGCAGTGACAGCCGCGGCTCCGCGACCGTCTTCGAGCAGGGTTTCCACCCCAGGGACGTCGTGGGCGGCCAGTACGACATCGAGCAGTACGTCCTGGTCAACCAGCCCTCCCCGTACGTGTCAGGTCGAGGTCGCCTTCCCCGGCGGGATCGCCCGGCAGTACGTCATCGGTGTCTGCCCGGTCGACAAGAAGGCCAAGGTCGAGATCATGAGCGACTGCGAGAGCAATCCGCACTACCGGCCCTGGCACTGACGGAGGGGGTCGCGGGGTGGCCGCGGCACTGGAGGTCTGGCCGGGCCGTTAATCTGACCAGCGTCAGTACGCCAGCACGGCATGAGAAACACGACCAAAAGGGGCGGATCGGTGGCGGACATCGAGGAAGCACGCAAGCAGTTCCAGCGGATCGACGCGGACGGTGACGGATTCATCACCGCCGCGGAGTTCAAGTCCGCCCTGGCCCAGGAGGGTGACTGGAACGTCACGGAGACGGTCGCGGAGGCCATCATCAGGCAGCGGGACCTCAACGGCGACAAGGTCCTGTCCTTCGACGAGTTCTGGGCCTACCTCAACAAGTGACGTGCGCAGAGGGGGCCCTCCCCGGTGGGGCGGGCCCCCTCTGTCACGCCCGTCCTCCCGCTTGAAGGCCTTGGCGAAGGCGAACTCCGAGGTGTAGCCGACGCAGCAGGCGGCCCGCCGTCGTCATCCGCCGGAAGGATCGTCGTACGGCCCTGAGCCCTGGCCCGGTCACCACGGCCGGCGGAATAGCCCGCCACCCCCCGGGGTTGTCGCCCCACGACAGACGCATGCACATGCATCGAACACCTCGGAGGGTGTGTCATGAAGATCGGCATCATCGGCGCGGGGAACATCGGCGGCAACCTCACCCGGCGGCTCACCGCCCTCGGTCACGAGGTCTCCGTGGCCAACTCCCGCGGACCCGAGACGCTCAGGGAACTGGCCGAGGAGACCGGCGCGACCGCGGTCCGGGCCGCGGACGCGGCCAAGGGCGCCCAGGTCGTGGTCGTCACCGTGCCCCTCAAGGCGGTCCCGGACCTCCCCTCCGGCCTGCTGGACGGTGCCGCCGAGGGCGTGGCCGTGATCGACACCGGCAACTACTACCCGCAGCAGCGCGACGGCCGTATCGCGGCCATCGAGGACGAGGGCCTGACCGAGAGCCGCTGGACCGAACGCCACCTCGGCCACCCGGTGATCAAGGCATTCAACGGCACCTACGCCCAGGACATCCTGGACCGCCCCCGCCCCGCCGGCGACCCCGAGCGCATCGCCCTCCCGGTCGCCGGCGACGACGAGCAGGCCAAGCGAACCGTCCGGGCCCTCATCGACGAACTCGGCTTCGACACGGTCGACGCGGGCGGCATCGACGACTCCTGGCGCCAGCAGCCCGACACCCCCGTGTACGGTCTCCGGGCCGGCGTGGAGGGGGTCCGAAAGGCCCTCGCCCAGGCCTCCCCGGAACGCCCGCCGGCCTTCCGGGGCTGACCGTCCCGCCCTTACGGCGCTGACCGTCCCGGCCTTACGGCGCGGCCCACTCCTTCAGCGCGTCCTTGCTGGGGAAGTTCGCCACGTCCTTGTCGTGGGGGGTGCTGCTGTACTGGTGGAAGCGCCACTTCGCCTTGATGCGGGGATGGCCGGCGGTGACGTAGTCGGCGATCCAGAGGCCGTCGCCGGCATACGACGTGTGGTCGAGGTTCAGCCAGAAGTCGCGGTTGCAGTAGAGGACGACCCGGTGGGTGGGCCGCAGGGCCTTCACCTTCTTGAGGAAGGCGTCCTTCTCCGTGTTGCTCGCATGGGTGCCCTCGCCGGTGGTCTCCCAGTCGACGGCGAGGATGTCGCCCGCCTTCGACGGGGCGGCGGTCACGAAGTGCTCCGCCTGGGCGGTGAGGGTGCCCGGCCACAGGAAGTGGTAGAAGCCCACGACCAGTCCGGCGTCGCGGGCGGTCTTCGCCTGGGCGGTGGCGCGGGGGTTGACGTACGAACGGCCCTCCGTCGCCTTGATGAAGGCGAAGGAGAGGCCGCTCGTGTCGTACGAGGACGACTGATACGCGCTGACGTCGATGCCGCGGAGCATGTGGGGACTCCTTGCAGTGCCGGTGGGGGAAAGGAGGTGCTGGATGAGTGATGCCCCGCGAGGGCACACCCGATCCGCCCCACGGGCCCGAACGTCAGCTCCGGTTGGTCACCGAACCGAGGACCGCGGCCGGTTTCGCCGACCAGTCGGAGGTGATGAGGCTCGCGTGGTTCTTGGCCAGCAGGGCCAGCCGGGCGGCGACTTCGGCGTCCGTCGGGTTGGTGGAGGAGATGGCCGGCGAGACCCCGGCGGCGTCGGTCATGATCGAGATGTAGTGGTTCGTGGAGTAGAACGACGTGTCGTAGCCGCTGTTGACGTACGTGGCCGCGTCACCGTCGAAGAACACGAACCAGGGCCGGATGGAGGTGTCGGAGGCCCAGCGGCTTGCCCGGGGGTCGCCGGCCGCCGCGCCCAGCACCGCGGGGAATGCCTCGGCCTGTGAGATGTTCCCGGCCGCGTACAGGTCGCGCAGATGGTCGCCGTACTCCTGGTCCGTCCAGTAGTGGTCGAACGGGTTGGACTGCTCCACCGTGCCCGGGATCAGTTCGAAGAGGAACTTGCCCCTGAGGGAGTCGCGGGAGGGCCAGGCGTCCGCCTTGGCGGCCGCGTCGAGGGAGGGGTACGTCCCGCCGAGCAGATCGGCCGGCTTGTAGACGCTGCTGCCGAGCTTCTGGGAGACGAGCGTGTCGAACTCGTCCGGTCCCATGCCCGCGTTGTTGTTGAAGCCGACCTTCATCTCGACCTTGATGACGACCGGCGGGTGGTCGGGGTGGAGCTGGTTCCAGGCGGCCATGTTGTCCAGGCAGCTGCCGAGGTCCTGGTTGCGGCTCTTGCTGTACAGCTCGCCCGGGGTCTTCGCGGCCTCGCAGTTGTTGTCGTTGCCCAGCGGGTTGCTGTGGCTGACCCGCCAGCGGTGAGTGAGGCTGTCCACGTACACGTCCAGCTCCAGGAGCGAGGCGCCGGAGTCCAACGCCTCGGCGAAGTAGGTGTACTTGGCCTTGTCGTAGGCGTTGTGCGTACCGATGGCCGTCGTCCCGGAGAACTTCGGCGCCGCCGCGTGGGCGTTGCCCGGCCCCGTCGCCAGCAGCGCGGCCGCCCCCGCGAGTGCCGCGACCCGTCTCACTGCGCCCATTGCCAACTCCCCTTCACGTCCGTCGAGTTGACGGCAGGGTACGAGTGAGCGGTTACTGCGCGGTAGCCCCTGGAGGAACAGCAGTCACCCTCCGGCGCGCGGCGACGCGGCACACCTGGCGGCTAGATTGCTAGCATGCTAGCCTCGGGGCCGTGGGTGATGAGGAAGTCAAGCAGTTCAACGTGTACCTGCCGATCGGGCTGATCAAGCAGGTCAAGTACCGCGCCATCGAATCGGGCATGTCCTTGTCGGCACTGGTCGCAGACGCGCTGCGGGCCTACCTCGACGACGCCCCTCGACAGGAACAGCCCTCGACCGAGAAGGAGACCTGACATGGCGACCGAAGGCATCGAAGCCGTATTCCTGGAGACCCACAACTGGGGCAGGGCGGCCGGGTTCTTCCAAGCCCTGGGCTACGACCTGGAGTTCGAGACCGACCACAACTCCGGCCAGCTCCGCAACGGCGACGGCCCCCGCGTCTTCATCGCCGAGGTCCCCGAGGACCGGGAGCCGCAGACACAGATCGTGCTGAAGGTGCCGGACGCGGACGCGTTCCGCGCCGGCCCCGCCGTCGAGGTGGTCACACCGTTCGAGGACACCCACTTCGGCACGCGGGTGATGACGGTCCGCGACCCCGACGGCCGGCTGTGGAGCCTCCAGGCCCCCCAGAAGGACCAGCCGTGACCGGCGACCGGACCGAGGCGCCGGACAACACCGCGGTGCGGTGCGCCCTGTGGCGGGCGATGCACGTCCGGACCGACCCGCCGCCACACGTGTTCGAGGACGAGATCGGCCTGCGCCTCGCCGGCCCCGGCCCCGACTGGCGCAGCCGCCCGGACATGGACCCCGGTGCCACCAGGGGTTTCCGCGCGGCCATGGTGGCCCGCGCCCGCTTCATCGAGGACCTGGTCGCCGAGCAGGCCGATCGCGGGGTCGACCAGTACGTCATCCTGGGCGCCGGTCTGGACACCTTCGCCCAGCGCGCCCCGGGGACCGCCTCCCGCCTGCGCGTCTTCGAGATCGACCAGCCGGGCCCGCAGGCATGGAAACGCCGCCGCCTGGCCGAACTGGGCCTCGGCGTCCCGGGCCGGCTGCACCTGGTGCCGGTGGACTTCGAGGCGAGCGGCGGCTCCTGGCTGGAGCACCTCGTCGCGGCGGGCTTCGACCCCGGCCGCCCGGCGGTCATCGCCTCCACCGGCGTGACCATGTACCTCACCGAGGAGGCCACCACCGCCACCCTGCGCCAGATCGCGGGGCTGGCACCGGGTACGACCCTCGCCATGACCTTCCTGCTGCCGGAAGAGCTCGTGGACGAGCGCGACCGGGCCGGCCTCAGGGCGAGCGAGGCGGGCGCCCGGGCGTCCGGCACCCCGTTCCTCAGCTTCTACACCCCGCGCGAGATGCTGGACCTCGCCCGGGAGGCCGGCTTCGCGGACGCACGGCACGTCTCGGGCGCCTCGCACGCCGAGCGCTACTTCGCCGGCCGCGCCGACGGCCTGCGCCCGTCGACCGGGGAGGACCTGCTGCTGGCCCGGACCTGACGGACGCACCGCCCCCTGGTGCCCGGTCGCTTCGGGTGCTCCGCCGCAGACCCTCGCAGACCCGGTCCGCGGACTGGATGCCGGCCCGGCACGCGAAAAGGCCCGGACCGCGGGGTCCGGACCTTTTCAGAGGCTTGATCACGCCTTGGCCGAAGTATCGGCGTCGAGCTCGGCGAAGAACTCGTCGGCAATTTGCCGTGCCCGATTCCGATCCGCGAGCGGCTCGCCGACAATACGCTCAGCTAGATCGGACGCGAACGTGAAAACGTCCTCCCGGAGAGCTGCCTCGGCAACAATGCGATCGGCTTCCAGCTGAGCCCTGGCCGACGCGACGAGCTCATCGCGCTGCCGCTGTCCCTCTGCGCGAACGGCCTCGAGGACGAGGCTTCCTTCCTCGACCGCGGCCTGCCGGACGCGGGCTGCCTCGTGGCGCGCGTCCGCGAGCTCGGCCTGGTATTCGGCGTGGATACGTCGCGCCTCCGCGTAGACGGCCTGCGACCGTTCGATGGTTCCTTCGATCGCGTCCTGCCGGTCTGCGAGCGCCTTCGTGATCCTCGGTACGAAGACCTTCACAAAAGCGAGGAAGACCGCTGTAAAGCAGATCGCCGCGATGATGAGGTCGGCTACTTTTGGTTCCAAGGGTCCCATACCGTGATCCTAACGGCGGGCAGGGGCGCCCCCAAGAGCAGCGCCATTATCCGGGTAATAAACAGTCACCACGGCGTGGTGCTTTTGCTGAAAAATGGCAATTTTTCGGACCCGCCGAACGCCTGCCCCGTCAATTCGCGCCGGTCAGGGCTCGCGTCCTCAGCACTCGATGATGTTCACCGCGAGCCCGCCCCGGGCCGTCTCCTTGTACTTCACGGACATGTCCGCGCCGGTGTCCTTCATGGTCTTGATGACCTTGTCCAGGGACACCTTGTGGGAGCCGTCGCCGCGCATGGCCATCTTCGCGGCGGTGACCGCCTTCACCGCGGCCATGCCGTTGCGCTCGATGCACGGGATCTGGACCAGGCCGCCGACCGGGTCGCAGGTCAGGCCGAGGTTGTGTTCCATGCCGATCTCGGCCGCGTTCTCGACCTGCTCCGGGGAGCCGCCGAGGACCTCGGCGAGGGCGCCGGCGGCCATGGAGCAGGCGGAGCCGACCTCGCCCTGACAGCCGACCTCGGCGCCGGAGATGGAGGCGTTCTCCTTGAAGAGCATGCCGATCGCGCCGGCGGCCAGGAGGAAGCGGACGACACCGTCCTCGTCGGCGCCCGGCACGAAGTTGATGTAGTAGTGCAGGACCGCCGGAATGATGCCGGCCGCGCCGTTCGTGGGGGCCGTCACCACGCGCCCGCCCGCCGCGTTCTCCTCGTTCACGGCCATCGCGTAGAGCGTGATCCACTCCATCGCGTGCGCCAACGCGTCGCCCTCCGCGCGCAGTTGGCGGGCCGAGACGGCCGCGCGGCGGCGGACCTTCAGGCCGCCGGGCAGGATGCCCTCACGGGACATGCCGCGCTGGACGCACTCGCGCATCACCCGCCAGATCTCCAGCAGGCCCGCCCGGATCTCCTCCTCGGTGCGCCAGGCGCGCTCGTTCTCCAGCATCAGGGAGGAGATCGACAGGCCGGTCTCGTTCGTCAGGCGCAGCAGTTCGTCGCCGGTGCGGAAGGGGTACTTCAGGACCGTGTCGTCCAGCTTGATCCGGTCCGCGCCGACCGCGTCCTCGTCCACGACGAAGCCGCCGCCGACCGAGTAGTACGTCTTGGAGAGCAGCTCCGCGCCCGAGGCGTCGTACGCCCATATCGTCATGCCGTTGGCGTGGTACGGCAGGGCCTTGCGGCGGTGCAGGACCAGGTCGTCGTCGAAGGAGAAGGGGATCTCGTGCTCGCCGAGGAGCGAGAGACGGCCCGCCGTCCTGATCCCCTCCACCCGCTCGTCCGCCGTCTCCACGTCCACCGTGCGGGGCGAAGCGCCCTCCAGGCCGAGCAGGACCGCCTTCGGGGTGCCGTGACCGTGGCCGGTGGCGCCGAGGGAGCCGTAGAGCTCGCACCGGACGGAGCCCACCGAGTCCAGCAGGCCTTCATTGCGCAGGCGGCGGGCGAACATGCGCGCCGCACGCATCGGGCCGACCGTGTGGGAGCTGGACGGGCCGATGCCGATCGAGAACAGGTCGAAGACCGAGATGGCCACGGTCACTCCTCAAGAAAGCGGTACAGGGGTGGTGGGGCACCCTCGGGCACTCTCCTCCGAGTGCCCCACCGGGGACTTACTTGTCCGGACCTACTTGTTCAGGCCCGGGTACAGCGGGTGCTTGTCGGCGAGCGCCTTCACGCGCGCCTTGAGGGCCTCCGCGTCGTAGGACGGCTTCAGCGCCTGCGCGATCACGTCCGCGACCTCGGCGAAGTCCTCGGCCGTGAAGCCGCGGGTCGCCAGGGCCGGCGTACCGATCCGCAGGCCGGACGTCACCATCGGGGGGCGCGGGTCGTCCGGGACCGCGTTGCGGTTGACCGTGATACCGACCTCGTGGAGGCGGTCCTCGGCCTGCTGCCCGTCCAGCTCGGACGCGCGCAGGTCGACCAGGATCAGGTGCACGTCCGTGCCGCCGGACAGGACGTTCACCCCGGCCTCACGGGCGTCCGCCGCCGTCAGGCGCTCGGCGAGGATCCGGGCCCCCTCCACGGTACGACGCTGGCGCTCCTTGAACTCCTCCGAGGCGGCGACCTTGAAGGAGACCGCCTTCGCCGCGATCACGTGCTCCAGGGGACCGCCCTGGAAGCCCGGGAAGACGGACGAGTTCAGCTTCTTCGCGAAGTCCTTGCCGCGGGCGAGGATGATGCCGCCGCGCGGACCGCCCAGCGTCTTGTGCGTGGTGGAGGTGACCACGTCGGCGTACGGCACCGGGTTGGCGTGCAGACCGGCCGCGACCAGGCCCGCGAAGTGCGCCATGTCGACCCACAGGTAGGCCTCGACCTCGTCGGCGATCCGCCGGAACTCGGCGAAGTCGAGCTCACGCGGATAGGCGGACCAGCCCGCGATGATCACCTTCGGGCGGTGCTCCTTGGCGAGGCGCTCGACCTCGGCCATGTCGACCAGGCCGGTCTCGGTGTCCACGTGGTAGGCGACCACGTTGAACTGCTTGCCGGAGAAGTTCAGGCGCATGCCGTGGGTCAGGTGGCCGCCGTGCGCCAGGTCCAGACCGAGGATGGTGTCCCCGGGCTGGGCCAGCGCGAACAGGGCCGCCTGGTTGGCGGAGGCGCCGGAGTGGGGCTGGACGTTGGCGTACTCGGCGCCGAACAGCTCCTTGATCCGGTCGATGGCGATCTGCTCGGCGACGTCGACGTGCTCGCAGCCGCCGTAGTAGCGGCGGCCCGGGTAGCCCTCGGCGTACTTGTTGGTCAGCACCGAGCCCTGCGCCTCCATCACCGCGAGCGGCGCGAAGTTCTCGGAGGCGATCATCTCCAGCGTGGACTGCTGGCGGACGAGCTCGGCGTCGACCGCGGCGGCGATCTCCGGGTCCAGCTCGTGCAGGGACGTGTTCAGGACGGTCATACGGCTACGACTCCTCAGCCGGCGTTCTGGGCGGTGTACTCGTCGGCGGAGAGCAGGTCGGCCGGCTCCTCCGTGACGCGCACCTTGAACAGCCAGCCGCCCTCGAAGGGGGCCGAGTTCACCAGCGACGGGTCGTTGACGACGTCCTCGTTGATCTCGGTGATCTCACCGGTGACCGGCGAGTACAGGTCGGAGACCGACTTGGTCGACTCCAGCTCGCCGCAGGTCTCGCCCGCGGTCACCGTGGAGCCGACCTCGGGGAGCTGGGCGTAGACCACATCGCCGAGCGCGTTGGCCGCGAACTCGGTGATGCCGACCGTCGAGACGCCGTCCTCGGCGGCCGACAGCCACTCGTGCTCCTTGCTGTAGCGCAGCTGCTGGGGGTTGCTCATGGCCTGAATTCTCCTGTACGCGCGGGAGTGCTGATGAAGGGGGGACTAGTGAAACCGCTGGTGAGCAGCGGAAACGTGCGCGGGGTCACACGGTGACCGCGCCCAGTG
This sequence comes from Streptomyces sp. NPDC001135, assembly GCF_053598395.1. Lineage (NCBI taxonomy): Bacteria > Bacillati > Actinomycetota > Actinomycetes > Kitasatosporales > Streptomycetaceae > Streptomyces > Streptomyces sp. NPDC001135. The sequence continues at coordinate 27,510 of NZ_JBSFKD010000031.1, forward strand.
TCTACTTCTGGCGCTTGTAGAACGGCAGCGCCACGACCTCGTACGGTTCGTGGCTGCCCCGGATGTCCACGCCGACGCCCGGGGTGCCCGGGGCCGCGTGTGCCGCGTCGACGTAGGCCATGGCGACCGGCTTGCCCAGGGTGGGGGAGGGGGCGCCGGAGGTGATCTCGCCGATCACCTGACCGTCCGCGACGACGGCGTACCCGGCGCGCGGCACGCGCCGGCCCTCGGCGATCAGCCCGACGAGGACCCGCGGCGGGTTCTCCTGGGCCCTGGCGGCGGCCTCGGCGAGCGCGGCGCGCCCCACGAAGTCGCCCTCCTTCTCGAACTTCACCACCCGGCCGAGCCCGGCGTCGAAGGGGGTGAGCGCGGTGGTCAGCTCGTGCCCGTACAGCGGCATGCCCGCCTCCAGGCGCAGCGTGTCCCGGCAGGACAGGCCGCAGGGGACCAGACCGACGCCCTCGCCGGCCTCGGTCAGCGCCTGCCACAGCTGCACGGCGTGCTCCGGCTTCACGAACAGCTCGAAGCCGTCCTCGCCGGTGTAGCCGGTGCGGGCGATCAGCGCCGGGACGCCGGCGACGGTGCCGGGCAGGCCGGCGTAGTACTTCAGGCCGTCGAGGTCGGCGTCGGTGAGGGACTTCAGGATGCCGGGGGACTCCGGGCCCTGGACGGCGATCAGCGCGTACGCGTCCCGGTCGTCACGGACCTCGGCGTCGAAGCCGGCGGCGCGCTCGGTCAGCGCGTCCAGCACCACCTGGGCGTTGGAGGCGTTGGCGACGACCATGTACGCGGTCTCGGCGAGCCGGTAGACGATCAGGTCGTCCAGGATGCCGCCGTCGGCCCGGCAGATCATGGTGTAGCGGGCGCGGCCGACGCCGACGGAGGCGATGTTGCCGACCAGGGCGTAGTTGAGGAGGGCGGCGGCCTCGGCGCCGGTGACGGTGATCTCGCCCATGTGGGAGAGGTCGAAGAGGCCCGCCTTCGTGCGTACGGCGATGTGCTCGTCGCGCTCGGAGCCGTAACGCAGGGGCATGTCCCAGCCGGCGAAGTCGGTCATGGTCGCGCCGAGCGAGCGATGCAGCGCGTCCAGCGCGGTATGACGCAGCTCAAGGGGTTCGGTACTGCTCATCGGACGGTCGTCTCCCAGGAAAGCAGGACGGGCGAGGAACGTTCCTCCCCATCTGTCATCGGAACCTGAGAGGTTCGCCAGGACCGCCACAGGGACGATCACGGCTTGCACCTTGGGTGGAGCCACTGTCGCAGCGGCCCGCTTTTCAGATGTGCCTCGCCCGCGCGGTAACGGGGCCTGAGAGATTCAAGGGAGGGACTTGCTCCTTCGGCGCCCCGGCGGCAGTGCTGCCAGGGACTCTCCCGCGCGGATTCAAGCGGCCGGTATGCAGTTGGCGGCCACATCATTGCACGGCGAGCCGGCTTTTGTAACCGACCTGTGGCAGGACACGGACCTCTCCACCACCGTCGTTCATTACCTTCTCTTTACGTGCAGCGGGAACGGACATTACCGGGCCGACAGGGGAGGAAGATCCACGGTGAACAGGACCGCGGTGTGTGCCACCGCCACCACCCGCACCACGGTGCCGAGGCAGCGTCCCGCCCCGGCCCCCGTCGTCCGTGACCTGCGCGACCGCGCCGGCCGCGGCCCGCACACGCTGTTCTTCGGCCCCGGGGACCTGGTGGTGGTCACCGGCCTGCCCGGCAGCGGCAAGTCCACCCTGATACGGCGCGCGGTCGCCGGCCGCCGCATCGACTCCCAGGACATGCGCGACCGCTTCGCTGCCCGACTGCCCCGCGCGCTCCCGTACACCCTCTACCGCCCGCTGGTCCGCCTCGCCCACTACGCCGGCCTGCGCCGCGCCCTGCGCACCGGGGAGGGCCTGGTCGTCCACGACTGCGGCACCCAGCCCTGGGTGCGCGCCTGGCTCGCCCGCGAGGCGCGCCGCCGCGGCGGCACCCTCCATCTGCTCCTGCTCGACGTCGCGCCCGGTACCGCCCGCGAGGGCCAGCGGTCCCGCGGCCGGGGCGTCTCCCGGTACGCCTTCCGCCGCCACCGCCGTACGACCGCCCGGCTGCTCGACGCGGTCGAGCGGGGCGAGCCGCCCGCGGGCTGCGGTTCCGCGGTGCTGCTGGACCGCGCGGCGGCGGACACCCTGCGGCGGATCGCGTTCACCGGATGACCTCGCATGCACCAAAGGAGGGGGACGACGTGCACAGGGTGAGGGACTGTCACCGCCACCCGCTAGCCTTCTTGGTCACAGCAGTGGTTTCCAGCAGGCGGTAGGCAGATGGACTTCCCGGCGGACATTCCCGCGGACTTCCCGGCACAGGCGCACCCCCAGCCGCACGGCGGCTGGCCCGGCAACGAGCTGGAGGAGGTGCTCTCGGCCTCCCTCGGCATACCCGCCGCGGCCGGCCGGATCATCGAGGTCCTGGGCCGCAGTCTCCTGTGGATCCCGCTGCCGGGCGGCGGCGGCCCCGACAGCGGCCCGCTGGACCTGCCCACGCTGGACATCGGCGGTCAGGTGTACGTCCCGGTGTTCAGCTCCGAGGAACAGCTGCGCCAGGCGGCGGGCTCCCACATGTCGTACACCATCGCCCCCGCCGTGGAGTTCGCCCGTGGTCTGCCCGCGCAGGTCGGCATCGCCGTGAACCCCGACGCCCTGGTCGGCATCCCGCTCCCGCCCGAGGCGGTGGCCGAGCTGTGCCGGACCGGCCGCACCCCGCTCGACGGCCCCGGCACCGGCGGCCGGGTCCGCCTCTTCGAACCCGACTGGCAGGACGACCCGGTCGACTTCCTCTCCACCGCGTCCGCCGAGTTCGCCGAGACCGGCGTGGTCCTCACCGCCCGCCGCTGCCTGGCCGCCATAGAGACGGACGACCCGGTGATGTTCGTCGGCGTCGAACTCTCCCAGTGGGAGGGCGACCTGCGCGCCCTCCCCCTGCAGGCCCTGGGCCGAGCCCTCGGCAAAGTCCCGGTCAAGTGGCCGGTCAACCTGGTCCTCCTGGACGTGACCGACGACCCGGTGGCCGGCTGGCTCAAGTCGAACGTCCGCCCCTTCTATCAGTACGGTCACTGATCAGCGGGCAGGGAGCAGCGGACCTCAGGGGCGCGGGGGACTGCGCGACAAGCCCCCCACGCACCCGCACCCGCGCACGTACCCAAGGCGGCACCCCCGTGGGCGCTTAAGCTGTCTCCACACGCGGGGCACAAAGAAGAGAAGGGCACGACAGGTGAGCGCGAGCCACAGCGGCAGCGTCGAGCACATGCTGCGCCAGGTCACGCCCGGACGCTACGACGCCTACGAGGCCCTGCTCCGTGCCCTCGCCACCCCCTCCTCCGGTCAGATCTGGATGCTCCTGTGGCACGGCCAGGCCGGCTCCCCGGACGCCCAGTACGGAAACATGGAGGTCGACGGCTTCCAGTACGCCCCCTGTGTCACCTCCGCCCAGGAGCTCTCGGTCAGCGGCTGGAACCGGTCGTACGAGGTCGTCGACGGACTCGACGTGGCCCGCACCCTCTATCCGGACCAGTACGGCCTCTGGCTCAACCCGCACGCCCCGGGCGGCGGGGTCGGCATCCCCTGGCTGGATCTGCGCCGCATCGCCACGGGCCTGGACCGCCAGCCCGCCGGACCTCTCGGGCTGACCGAACCCGGCATCGAGATCCCGCAGTTCTACGCCCTGCTCACGCAGAACGCCCACCGCACCCCGGCCCTGCGCTCCCTGCGCCGCGCCTGGGTGCAGCCGGCGCTCGGCGCGCCGTACCTCGCCATCGGCCTGGACGTGTACGACACCTCGCCGGCCGCGGTCGACTCGGTGCGCGCGATGATGCAGCAGTCCGTCGGGGCGGTCCCGGAGGGCCTGCCGGTGTCGACGGTCGCGATGACCGACGAGTACGACCCGGTCGTGATGTGGATGCGGGCCAACGCCCGCCCGTTCTACGACCGCGAGGCCCACGCCGTGCCACAGCCCCAGCTCCAGGCCTCCCCGCAGCGGCAGGCACCCGCCGCCGGATACGGCTATCCACCGGTGCACGGCAGCTACTGACCTGGGCTCATTGCCCATAAGTCCCGTTTTGCCCATCCGGCTGCTCTGCCCGGCCCCGTCCGGTCGCCGTAACTCTCTGTCCGCATAACAGGAAACGCCTGCTTGCATCACGGTTGCGCATCCATTCCCTGTCAAGGCTGGCGGCTGATCGCGCAAGCGTTGAAGACTCCCCCTTCAAGGGGTTCGCCCCTGTGTACGACGGACTGTTTGATGCCGCTACCAGCGGCAAGTGCGGGCCGGCTACCGCCGGTTGAGAGGGGTCCCAGCCTGATGACGGCACCATTGCACGAGCCGACCGCGGAAGCGGCCCCGGGTGCGGCAGAGGAAGCGGCGGTCGCGGCCACCGACGCGAAGGCCGTTCAGGGCCGCTCCCTGGGCCGGATCGCCTGGGAACGCCTCAAGCGGGACAAGCTGGCCCTCACGGGCGGCGTAGTCGTGCTTCTCCTCATCGTGATCGCCCTGCTCGCACCCGTGATCACGAACCTCGTCGGCCAGGACCCGGACGCCTACCACCAGGGCCTGATCGACCCGCTGTTCAGCACCCCCAAGGGCTCGATGGGCGGCATGAGCGGCGACCACCTGCTCGGTGTCGAACCGGTCAACGGCCGCGACATCTTCGCCCGCATCCTCTACGGCGCCCGGATCTCGCTGCTCGTCGGCTTCCTGTCCGCCGTGGTCGCCGTCATCCTCGGGACCATCCTCGGAATCCTGGCGGGCTTCTTCGGCGGCTGGGTGGACTCGGTCATCAGCCGGGTCATGGACGGCCTCCTCGCCTTCCCGCAGCTGCTGTTCATCATCGCGCTGGTCTCCGTCATGCCCAACCAGATGCTGGGACTCACCGGCACGGGCGTGCGTGTGTTCGTGATGATCCTGGTCATCGGCTTCTTCGGCTGGCCGTACATCGGCCGCGTGGTGCGCGGCCAGACACTCTCGCTGCGTGAACGCGAGTACGTCGAGGCGGCCCGCTCGCTCGGCGCCGGGCGGTTCTACATCCTCTTCAAGGAACTGCTGCCCAACCTCGTCGCGCCCATCATCGTGTACACGACGATGATGATCCCCACGAACATCCTGACCGAAGCGGCGCTCAGCTTCCTGGGTGTGGGCGTCAAGCCGCCCACCTCCTCCTGGGGACAGATGCTCTCGAGCGCGATCGACTACTACGACTCGGACCCCATGTACATGGTGATCCCTGGCGTGGCGATCTTCATCACGGTTCTGGCCTTCAACCTCTTCGGCGACGGCGTGCGGGACGCGCTCGACCCGAAGGCTTCCCGCTGAAGTGCCGTACCCCAAGCGTCCCGTGAGCTCTTCCACGGGGTCTCTCATCAAATCCGGAGGATCCGAGATCGTGAACACCCAACGCACCTCAGGGCGGCGCAAGCAGGCCCTTGCCGCTGCCGCAGTGGTCGCCGGGCTGCTGACCACGGCGGCGTGCGGCGGAGGCAACGGCGGCGGCTCGAAGGACGGCGCGGCCGGCTTCAACGCGGCGGTCAACAAGGTTGCCCAGGCCGATCAGGTCAAGAAGGGCGGCACGCTGAAGTTCGTGAGCACGCAGGACGCCGACTCGTGGGACACCACGCGCGGCTACTACGGGTTCATGTGGGACTTCTCGCGCTACTACAGCCGCCAGCTGGTCACCTACAAGACCGCGCCCGGTGCCGAGGGCGCCACGCTCACCCCGGACCTCGCCACCGACATGGGCAAGGTCTCGGACGGCGGCAAGACCTACACGTTCACGCTGCGCGACGGTGTCACGTGGGAGGACGGCAAGGCGATCACCTCCCAGGACATCAAGTACGGCATCGAGCGCGTCTGGGCGCAGGACGTCCTGTCCGGCGGTCCGATCTACCTCCAGCAGATGCTGGACCCGAAGAACACCTACAAGGGTCCGTACAAGGACTCCGCGAAGGACCACCTGGGCCTGAAGGCCATCTCGACGCCGGACGCGAAGACGATCGTCTTCCACCTGCCGGCGCCCAACTCGGACTTCCTCCAGACGCTGGCGATGACCGCGGGCTCCCCGGTCCGCCAGGACAAGGACACCAAGTCCAAGTACGGTCTGCACCCGTTCTCCTCGGGTCCGTACAAGTTCGAGTCCTACGCCCCGGGCAAGAACCTGGTCCTGGTCCGCAACGACCAGTGGAAGGCGTCCTCCGACCCGGTCCGCAAGGCGTACCCGGACAAGATCACGATGGACATCTCCACCAACCAGGTCAACTCGGACCAGCAGCTGATCAACGGCGACTACGACCTGGACGCCAGCCAGACCGGCCTGGGCCCGCAGGGCCGCCAGATCGCCCTGAAGCAGCACAAGGACAACCTGGACAACCCGGTCTCCGGCTTCATCCGCTACGCGGTCTTCCCGCAGAGCGTCAAGCCGTTCGACAACATCCACTGCCGCAAGGCCGTGATCTACGCCGCCGACCACGTGTCGCTGCAGACCGCCCGCGGTGGCCCGATCGCCGGTGGTGACATCGGCACCAACATGCTCCCGCCGTCGGTCGCCGGTGGCGAGGGCCAGAAGTACGACCCGTACCAGATCGCGACCAAGAACAAGAACGGCAACGTCGCCCTGGCCAAGCAGGAGCTGAAGGCCTGCGGCAAGCCGGACGGCTTCTCCACCACCATCGCGGTCCGCAACAACAAGTCGCAGGAAGTGGCCACCGCGGAGTCCATGCAGGCCGCGCTGAAGAAGGTCGGCATCAACGCCGACATCTACCAGTACGACGGCTCGCAGTCCCCGGGCATCATCGGCTCGCCCTCGAACGTGGCGAAGAAGAAGCTCGGCATCATCATCATGGGCTGGGGTCCGGACTTCCCGACCGTCCAGGGCTACGGCATCCCGCTGTGGAGCAGCAAGTACATCCTGCAGAGCGGTAACAACAACTACGCCCTGATCAAGGACAAGACGATCGACGGTCTCTTCGACCAGTACACCACCACCCTGGACAACTCGAAGAAGACCCAGCTCGCCACGGAGATCAACCACAAGGTCTCGGAGGGTGCGTACTACCTGCCCTTCACCTTCGAGCGGCTGCTCAACATCCGCTCCTCGCGTCTGGCCAACGTGTACACGACGAACGCGTACAGCGGTTACTACGACTTCGTCAACCTCGGCCTGAAGTCCACGAAGTAAACCCGGCACACCCGCCGTACGGCACGAAAGGCAGGTGAAGGCCGGCGCGGCGAGCCGCGGGCCCACCGGAAGATCTCCGGGGGCCCGCGGTCCGCGGCGGGCCGTTAGCTGTGCTCGCTTACCTCATCAGGCGGCTGTTCGCCGCCGCAGTGATGCTGGTCGTCATCATCCTGGTGGTCTTCAGCATCTTCTTCCTCGTCCCCAAGTGGGCGGGCGTGGACATCGCCACGAGCTTCGTGGGCAAGCAGGCCGACCCGCACGCCGTCGAGGCGGTGCGCGAGAAGCTGGGTCTGGGCGACCCGATCTACGTCCAGGTCTGGCACTTCTTCAAGGGCATCTTCGTCGGCCGCACCTACTCGGCCGGCGGTGACGTCACGCACTGCGCCGCGCCGTGCTTCGGCTACTCCTTCCGCAGCGAGCAGGCCGTCTGGCCGGTGCTGACCGACCGCTTCCCGGTGACCCTGGGTCTCGCGCTCGGCGCCGCCGTGCTGTGGCTGGTCTTCGGTGTCGCGGCGGGTGTGCTCTCCGCCCTCAAGCGGGGCAGCATCTGGGACCGCGGCGCGATGGTCGTCGCCCTCAGCGGCGTGTCCCTGCCGATCTACTTCACGGGCATGCTCGCCTCGGCGATCTTCGTGTTCGGAGTGAACTGGTTCGGCCCCAAGTACATCCCGCTCGGCGACAGCGTCTCCGGCTACTTCGGAAGCATGATCCTGCCCTGGGTCACCCTCGCCTTCCTCTACGCGGCGATGTACGCCCGAATCACCCGGGCCACCATGCTGGAGATCCTCGGTGAGGACTACATCCGTACCGCCCGCGCCAAGGGCCTCACGGAGCCGGTCGTCATCGGCAAGCACGCCATGCGCTCCACGATGACCCCCATCCTGACCATGCTCGGCATGGACCTCGGCGCCCTGATCGGCGGCGCGATCCTCACCGAGACCACGTTCAGCATCCCCGGCCTCGGCCAGGCCGTGCTGACCGCCATCAAGAACCAGGATCTGCCCATCATCCTGGGCGTGACCCTGATCACCTCCCTCGCGGTGCTCATCGCCAACCTCGCGGTGGACATCCTGTACGCCGTGATCGACCCCCGAGTGAGGCTCGCATGACCGAACTCAGCAAGACCGGAGCGGCCGTGGGCGAGCCCACCGGCTCCTCGCCCGCGCCGACCTCCTTCCTGGAAGTGCGCGACCTGAAGGTGCACTTCCCGACCGACGACGGCCTCGTGAAGTCCGTCGACGGACTGAGCTTCAAGCTGGAGAAGGGCAAGACCCTCGGCATCGTGGGCGAGTCGGGCTCCGGCAAGTCCGTGACGTCGCTCGGCATCATGGGCCTGCACACCGCCGGCCAGTACGGCAAGCGCAAGGCGCAGATATCGGGCGAGATCTGGCTGAACGGCACCGAGCTGCTGTCCGCCGACCCCGACCACGTGCGCAAGATGCGGGGCCGCGAGATGGCGATGATCTTCCAGGATCCGCTGTCGGCGCTGCACCCGTACTACACGATCGGCGCGCAGATCGTGGAGGCCTACCGGACCCACCACGACGTCGACAAGAAGACCGCCAAGCGTCGTGCGGTCGAGATGCTCGACCGCGTGGGCATCCCGCAGCCGGACAAGCGGGTCGACAACTACCCGCACGAGTTCTCCGGCGGTATGCGCCAGCGCGCCATGATCGCCATGTCGCTGGTGAACAACCCCGAGCTGCTCATCGCGGACGAGCCGACCACCGCGCTCGACGTGACGGTCCAGGCGCAGATCCTGGACCTGATCCGCGACCTGCAGAAGGAGTTCGGCTCCGCGGTCATCATCATCACCCACGACCTGGGCGTCGTCGCCGAACTCGCCGACGACATCCTGGTGATGTACGGCGGCCGGTGCGTCGAGCGGGGTCCGGCGGACAAGGTGTTCTACGAGCCCCGCCACCCCTACACCTGGGGTCTGCTCGGCTCGATGCCGCGCCTGGACCGCGACCAGCAGGAGCGCCTGATCCCGGTCAAGGGCTCGCCGCCCTCGCTGATCAACATCCCGTCCGGCTGCGCCTTCAACCCGCGCTGCCCGTACGCGGACCTCCCGAAGGACAACCTGACCCGCACGGTCCGCCCCGAGCTGACCGAGGTCGGCGACAAGCACTGGGCCGCCTGCCACATGTCGCAGGAGCAGCGGGAACGGATCTGGACCGAAGAGATTGCGCCGAAGCTGTGAGTGAGAACGCAGAGGACAAAGCAGGGAGCATCCCTGCACAGAGCGACGGCGCGGAAGAGAAGTCCGCCGGTACGGCCACGCTCACCAAGGACGCCGCTCCCGGCGAGATCCTGCTCAAGGTGACCGGGCTGCAGAAGCACTTCCCCATCAAGAAGGGCCTCTTCCAGCGGCAGGTCGGTGCCGTGCGCGCGGTCGACGGGATCGACTTCGAGGTCCGCTCCGGCGAAACCCTCGGTGTGGTGGGCGAGTCGGGCTGCGGCAAGTCGACGATGGGCCGGCTGATCACCCGGCTGCTCGAACCGACCGCCGGCACCGTCGAGTTCGAGGGCAAGGACATCACGCACCTCGGCGTGAGCGGCATGCGTCCCATGCGCCGCGACGTGCAGATGATCTTCCAGGACCCGTACTCGTCGCTGAACCCGCGCCACACCATCGGCACGATCGTCGGGGCCCCCTTCCGGCTCCAGGGCGTCGAGCCCGAGGGCGGGATCAAGAAGGAAGTGCAGCGGCTGCTGTCGGTGGTCGGTCTCAACCCCGAGCACTACAACCGCTATCCGCACGAGTTCTCCGGCGGTCAGCGCCAGCGCATCGGCATCGCCCGCGCGCTCGCCCTGAAGCCGAAGCTGGTCGTCGCGGACGAGCCGGTCTCCGCGCTGGACGTGTCGATCCAGGCGCAGGTCGTGAACCTCATGGACGACCTCCAGGAGGAGCTCGGCCTGACGTACGTGATCATCGCGCACGACCTCTCGGTCGTCCGGCACGTCTCGGACCGCATCGCGGTGATGTACCTCGGCAAGATCGTCGAGCTGGCCGACCGGGACTCGCTGTACAAGGCGCCGATGCACCCGTACACCAAGGCGCTGATGTCGGCGGTGCCGATCCCGGACCCGGCGCGCAAGAACGCGAAGAGCGAGCGCATCCTGCTCAAGGGCGATGTGCCCTCGCCGATCTCGCCGCCCTCGGGCTGCCGCTTCCACACCCGGTGCTGGAAGGCGACGGAGATCTGCCGGACCACCGAGCCGGCGCTCAAGGAGCTGAAGCCCGGTCAGCGCGTCGCCTGCCACCACCCGGAGAACTTCGAGGACCAGGCCCCGCAGGACACGGTGCTGCTGACCGCCGCGAAGGAGGCGGCGGAGCTGGTCGCCGACGAGGTCCTCGCGGAGTCGGCGGAGACGTCGGCGGCGGTGGCGGCGGAACTGGCCGAGGAGGCCGCGGAGGAGAGTGCCGCGGAGGACAGCGCCTCGGACGAGAGCGCCCCGGAGGACAGCGCCTCGGAGGACAGCGCTGAGGAGAGTGACTCCCAGGAGTCAACCGACAAGTAGCGCATGACAACTGGGCAAAGTCATGCACATGCCTGAACGGGAGAGTGCAGAGTCGTCCGTGTCCGACCACTGATCGGTACACGCTCGAAAGGGACGACCATGGCACTCTCCCGTTCGGCACGTCTGGGGGCGGTCGCGACCGCGGCGGCCTCCTTCTTCGTCATCGGCGCTTCCCCCGCCCCCACCCCGGGCGCCCCCGGCATCGGCGACGCCTACTTCCCGCGGCTCGGCAACGGCGGCTTCGACGCCCTGCACTACGACCTCGACGTCGCCTACGCCCCCGGCACCGGCCGCCTGGACGGCCGTACCACCCTCACCGCCCGAGCCACCCAGAACCTCTCCTCCTTCGACCTGGACCTGCAGCAGTTGCAGATCACCGGGGTCGAAGTGAACGGCAGACGGGCCGGGTTCACCCGGGACGGCGACGAGGTGACCGTCACGCCACGCCGAAGCCTGCGGCGCGGACGTACCTTCGAGGTCACCGTCACCTACGGCGGCATACCCCAGCCCCTCGGCGGGCCCATCGTGTTCGGCTCCAAGTACGGCTGGATGAAGACCGCCGACGGTGTCTTCGTCGCCTGCGAGCCCAACGCCGCGTCCACCTGGTTCCCGTCCAGCGACCACCCCTCCGACAAGGCCACCTACGACATCCGGATCAAGGCGCCCAAGGGCCTGACCGGCGTCTCCAACGGCCGGCTCCTGTCGACGTACGACAAGGGCGGCTCGACGTACACCCACTGGCGCGAGTCGAAGCCGATGGCGACCTACCTCGCCACCGCCACCATCGGGAAGTTCGACGTGCGCACCGGCCGCACCCCCGGCGGCATCCCGCTCTACGTCGCGATCGACCCCGTCCTGAGGAACAGCAACAACGTCGACGTGTACGCCGTCACCGCCGCCGCCACCGACTACTGGTCGCGCGTCTTCGGGCCGTACCCGTTCGAGGAGACCGGCGCCATCGTCGACGACATGCCGGAGGCCGGGTTCTCGCTGGAGGTGCAGAGCAAGCCCGCCTACTCGGCCGTGCGCAGCGAGACGACCATCGTGCACGAGCTGGCCCACCAGTGGTTCGGCGACTCGGTGAGCGTGGCGCGGTGGAAGGACATCTGGCTCAACGAGGGCTTCGCCACCTATGCCCAGTGGCTGTGGGCGGAGCACCAGGGCACCCGCTCGGCCCACGACTCGTTCCTCGCCGCCTACGACGCCCGGCCGGCCGACTCCGGCTTCTGGCAGATCAAGGTCGACGACCCGCAGCGCGACACGATGTTCTCCTCCGCCGTCTACCAGCGCGGCGCGATGACCCTCCAGGCACTGCGCGAACGCATCGGCGACAAGGCCTTCTTCACCCTGCTGCCCGCCTGGACCAGGCTCCACCGGTACGGCAACGCGGACACCGCCGGCTTCATCCGCCTCGCCGAGCGCGTCAGCGGGCAGAAGCTGGACGACCTGTTCGACACCTGGCTGTCCACCACAGGCAGGCCTGCCCTGTGAGCCTGGCTTTGTAAGGTTCACGCCCGTCGGCAGGTGAGAATACCGAGGTGCAGCTCCAGCAACTCTTCAGTCCCTCCGTCCAGCACACGCTCGATGTCATCGGCATCTTCGTGTTCGCGATCTCCGGCGCCCTGCTGGCCGTCCGGAAGAACTTCGACGTGTTCGGCATCGCCGTGCTCGCCGAGGCCACCGCGCTGGGCGGAGGGCTGTTCCGCGACCTGGTCATCGGGGCCGTCCCCCCGGCCGCCTTCACCGACCTCGGGTACTTCCTGACCCCGCTGCTCGCCGCGCTGGTCGTCTTCTTCCTGCACCCGCACGTGGAACGCATCCAGTCGGCGGTGCTGGTCTTCGACGCGGCCGGCCTCGGCCTGTTCTGCGTCAGCGGGACGACGAAGGCGTACAGCTACGGCCTCAACCTGACCGCGTCGGCGACGCTCGGGCTCGCCACCGCGGTCGGGGGCGGTGTGCTGCGCGACGTGCTCGCCAACGAGGTGCCCTCACTGCTGCGCTGGGACCGCGATCTGTACGCGGTCCCAGCGATCGTGGGCTCCACCATGGTGGTGCTGTGCCTCCACTACGACGCCCTGACCCCCCTCACCAGTGGGCTCGCGGCCGTCACCGCTTTTGTGCTGCGCCTGCTCGCGATGCGGTTCCACTGGCGAGCTCCGCGTGCGTGGAACCGCCGGTCGACGGTGACCGAGGAGTAGTGCCGGTGGTACCGGCGGCGTTCCCGCCGGCAGAACCCGTGGTGCCGGCGAGGGACTGGTCCTGGCCCTTGGCGTGGTTCTGGCCCATCTGCAGGGTCAGCCAGCGGAACACATCGCCGACCTGGGGCCGCCACAGCGCCATGTTGTGGCCGCCGGCGCTGCGCGGCAGGAACACCACGTGCACGGTCGTCGGCGCCTTGGCGACGGACTCCAGGGCCACGCCCGCCTCGTAGCCGTCGCGGGACTCTCCCGAGACGTAGAGCGCGATCCGCGGCGGCACGGCCGCCTTCTTCAGGATCAGGAAGGGGTTGTTCTGGGCGCGCAGGGTGGGGTTCTGCGCGGCCAGGGAGTTGCGCTCGCCGATCGGGTCGTTGTAGCCGGACAGGCTGACCGCGGCCCGGTACCGGTCCGGGTGCGCCACGGCCAGCTTGACCGCGCAGTGGGCGCCCGCCGAGTACCCGGCCACGGCCCAGCCCTGCGGCGCCGGCTGGGCCCGGAAGTTGTCCGTGACCATCTTCGGCACGTCGATGCTGAGCCAGGTGTCGGCGTTGACCTGGCCGGGGATGTTCGCGCAGCCGGTGTCCACGCCGGCCAGCAGGTTGGTGCGCGGGGCGACCATGATGAAGGGCGCCACCTGGCCGCTCTGCATCAGCGGCAGCAGCTGCTCGTGCGCCTTCATGGAACCGAACCAGGCCTTCGCCGAACCGGGGTAGCCCGGCAGTACCTCCACCACCGGGAACTTCTTGTGGCGGTAGGCCGGGTCGTTGTACTGCGGCGGCAGCCAGACGTAGACCTCGGCGTTCACACCCGAGACCCGCCCCTTGAGCTGGGTGACGCGGACCCCGCCGGCCGCGTGCATGCCGGGCCCGGAGGCCGCGGTGAAGGTCTGCTTGACCTTGGGCAACCGTTTCACCGCTATGCCGCCGGTGCCGTCCCGGCCCAGGTCCCGGGCCTGCTGGACGTGGTTGCCGGTACCGAGCAGGTCGGCCCAGTTGTCGTACAGGTTGTTCTGGTTGTTGACCAGAACGAAGATCAGTGTGACGGCGGTGCCCTGGGCGAACAGCAGCATCAGCACGCGGGCCGCGGCGCGCAGGGCCTTGGGCCCGCGCACTCGTGACCACAAAACGAGCGGCAGTATCAGTGCAACCACGGCCAGCACAATGGTCGTGTAGAGGAACGGAGTCCCGGTGAGGCTCATGTCCCCATAGATGGGAATCAGGGCCCTGAGGTTGTGGACGAGTCGGCACACTTACCGAGAAATTGCCGGAACCTCACCCGACAGAGGGATCGAGGGGCCCCGAGCGGCCTGATGTGGCCGCAAAAAGCTACCGCTTAGTAGTTTCCTGTTGTACCGTTCACCCATGCCAGAAGCAGCTTCCGCCCCTGCCACCCGGGCCGAGATCGGCGACAGCGAGTTCGACCGCGACACGGCGGTCACCCGGCGCGAGCCCGGGGTCCACGACATCGACCTCTCGGCCGGCTGGACCATCTTCAACGCCGTGAACGGCGGCTACCTGCTGGCTGTGCTCGGCCGGGCCCTCGCGGACACCCTCCCGCACCCGGACCCCTTCACCGTCTCCGCGTACTACCTGACCGCGTCCCGGCCCGGCCCGGCGGTCATCCGCACGGAAACGGTGCGCACGGGCCGCACCCTCTCCACGGGCCAGGCCTCCCTCCTCCAGTACGACGACGAGGGCAACGAGGTCGAACGCATCCGCGTCCTCGCCTCCTACGGCGACCTCGCCGCCCTCCCCGACGACGTCCGTACGACCGCCACGCCGCCCGCGATCCCGCCCCTCGACCAGTGCTTCGGCCCCGAGGACGGACCTTCTCCGGTCGAGGGCGGCTCGGCGATCGCCGACCGCCTGATGCTCAAGCTGGACCCGTCGACCCTGGGGTGGGCGCTGGGCGCGCCCTCCGGCAAGGGCGAGATGCGGGCCTGGTTCGGCCTGGCCGACGGCCGTGACGCCGATCCGCTGTCGCTGTTGTTGGCGGTGGACGCCCTGCCGCCCACGGCCTTCGAGCTCGGCCTGAAGGGCTGGGTGCCCACGGTCGAGCTCACCGTCCACATCCGCCGCCGCCCGGCCCCCGGCCCGCTGCGGGTGTCCATCACCACCCGCAACCTGGCCGGTGGCTTCCTGGAGGAGGACGCCGAGGTCTGGGACAGCGAGGACAACCTGGTCGCCCAGTCCCGCCAGCTGGCCCGGGCCGGACTCGGCTGAGCGGACCCCTCCGGCCGGCGGGGTCGCCGCGCATCCGGCCCGGCTGCGGTTCCCGGTCCGGTCGTACGGCGCGGTCAGGCCCGGGTGAGGGGTGTGCGGCCGAGCCAGGCGGCGAGCTGCTCGTACGGGCCGGCGTCACCGGGTGCCGGGCGGCGGGTGTCGAAGGGGGTCTCCTCGTCGCGGGGGCGCGAGTCCGGCAGTACCTGGCGGGCGGTGGTGAGCGCGAACCCGGCCAGTTCCGGGTCGAGCCGGTGCGGATGCCCGACGGCCTCGGCGAGGTCCCAGGTGTGCGTCACGATCTCCATCACATAGCCGGACAGCGCCGCATGGCCCGGTACCTCGCCCCACGGCACCCGGACCGGGGTCGTCATCCGCTCGTCGCTCTCCCAGGCCTTCAGCACGCGGACACGCACCTCGTCGTAGGCCGCTGCCCAGCCGTCGTCCTCGACACCGTCGGTGACGGGCTGCACGGCGAGCCCGTCGCCGCCCTCGCCGACCACGGCGATCCGCCGGGTGCCGCCGACGATGTGGCTCAGCAGGGCCCGGACGTCGAACTCCGTACAGGGCGTCGGGCCGTCGAGCTGGTCCGGCCGTACGGTCTTGATCAGGGCCGCCACCTGGTCCGTGGCGCGGACGTAGAAGGGGCGCGGGTCGATGAACTCGCTGGTGGTCCCGGTGGTCATGGTGTGCCTCTCGGTAGGTCGGTACGCCGAGGATGGCGCAATAACCTGACACCCGCCGTCAACATTTGCGCGGGAAACCGTCCGGGCGTGATTCTGGGCGGGTGAAGTCCGACCGGCTGTTGTCGATCCTGCTGCTCCTGCAGACCCGGGGCCGGGTCCCCGCGCACGAACTCGCCGACCGGCTGGAGGTGTCGGTCCGCACCATCTACCGGGACATCGAGGCGCTGTCGGCCTCCGGCGTCCCGGTGTACGCCGAACGCGGCCGGCACGGCGGCATCGAACTCCTCGCCGGTTACCGCACCGACGTCACCGGACTGACCGCCGACGAGTCCCGCGCCCTGTTCATCCTGGCCGCACAGGGCGCCCATGCCGCGCTCGGGCTCGACACGGCCCTCGGCTCGGCCCTGCGCAAGGTGATGGCCGCGCTGCCGGCGCCGCACCGGCCCGCCGCCGAGGTGACCAGCCGCCGCATCCTGGTCGACGCCACCCGCTGGAAGAGCGGCCCCCCGCGGTCCGTCGACCTCGAGGTGCTCCAGGACGCGGTGTTCTCCGACCGGCGCCTGAAGCTGCGCTACCGGCACAGCGGGGAGCGGGAGCCGCGGACGTACACCGTGGACCCGTACGGCCTGGTCGCCAAGGCCGGGGTCTGGTACCTGGTCGCCGACCGGCGCGGGGCGCCGCGGCTGTTCCGGGGCGACCGGATCCGCTCGGCCCGTCCGCTGGACGAGCCGGTACGGCGCCGGCCCGGGGTCGAACTCGCGGATGCCTGGGAGGCGCTGCGTCGTCAGGTGGAGGAACGGCAGGGCGGGATCGAGGTCACCGTCCGCGTCCGGCGCGAGCGGCTCGACATGTTCCAGCGGGTGATGGCCGCCGAGCTGACCGCGCTGCCCGACGACGACGGCCGCAGCGACTGGGTCACCGCCCGGCTGACCTACCCGGTGCTGCGCGCGGTGCGCCAACTCCTCGGGTTCTCCGACCAGGTGGAGCTGGTGGACCCGCCCGAGGCCCGCGCCGAGCTGCTGGCGGCGGCCCGTTCCGTCACGGCCCTGTACCAGGAGGGGCCCGCCCCGGAACTGACAGCTGACGGACAGAACGGGCTCAAGGACCCCCAAGGCACGGTTGGTTGAGTCGGCCCCTCAGGACTTTCTCATCCTCACCGGAGCTGACTCCCATGAAGCGTGGCCGTCTCGTCCCCGCCGTCGCCCTGCTGGCGCTGACCCCGCTGCTGCTGGCCGTGTGCGGCTCGGGTGACGCGTCCTCCTCGCCCGGCAGCGGCAACGCCGGTCGGCAGCAGGGCTGTCAGGCGCCGTCCGGCATGCCCACCGGCGGTGCCAAGGGCCATCGCCCGAGCGGCGCACCGTCCGGGGCGCCGTCGGGCGCGCCGACCGCGAAGCCGACCGGCACGCCCAGCGGTACGCCCACGGGCATGCCGGGCGGTGCGCCCGGCGGACAGGGCGGGCAAGGCGGCCGGGGCGGACAGGGCGGCGGCTGTGGCGGTCCGGCCGGGGGGGCAGGCCGGAGGCCGGGCTCAGCAGGGCGGGCAGGTCCGGCAGGGCTGACCCGGTCCCCTCGGGTCTCTGTGTCCGTTCTCTCAGTCCGTCCAGTGGCTGCGGCCGATGCTGATGAGCCGCAGCTGCCGGGTGGCGAGCTGCGTGACGCGCTCCCGCTCCTGCGGCGGGAATTCCAGCGCCTCCAGGAACAGGGAGGCGGTGATGAGCATCTGGTCGACGTAGAGATGCGCGAGCATCAGCAGGTCGTCGTCGTTCCAGCCCGCGGCCTCGGGGTCCTTGGCCAGCTCGGCCTTCACCTCCTCGGCGAACCGGACCAGTTGGGCCCGGATGGCCTCCCGCACCGGTTGTACCCCGCCATGTCGTTCCCGGGCGATAAACCGGACATGTGCGGGGTACGCGTCCACGTGGCGGGCGATCAACTCGATGGCACGCACGATGCGTTCCTCGCTGTCGCCCGCCGTGGACACCGTCGTCCGCACCATCGGGTGCAGGCTGCCCAGCGCCTCGTCGACCAGCGCCACCCCCAGGTCGGCGGTCGAGCGGAAGTGCCGGTAGAAGGCGGTCGGAGCGACGCCGACGGCCCGGGTGACCTCACGCAGGCCCAGGCTGCTCAGGCTCTGCTCCTCCAGCAGCGCGAGCGCCGCGTCGAGGAACGCCTGCCGGGTCTTCTGCTTCTGGGCCTGCCGTATGCCGAGGGTGTGACTCATGTCATCCAGTTAACAACTGTTCTCCGGAATTGAAAAGCCGTGGAACGCGCTAGAGTAGAAGTCAGTGAACAACTGTTACTACAACTGTTCACCGAAACTTCACACCGGCCCGATACGAGGTATCCCGGAGGGGGGATCCCATCCCATGCTGTTCCTCGTCGCCGCACTCATGCTGCTCGGTGTCGTGCTGGGCACCGTCGCCCACGCGCCGCTGACCGTCACCGCCGCTGTCGCCGCCGTCATCGCCGTGTGGCTCGGCGTCTTCGCGATCCGCGAGCGCCACGGCCGCCGGCGCCGTACGCAGGCCAACTGACCGTCCGCCACGACTTCCAGGAGCTGAGCACCATGCAACTCACCGCACCGGTCACGAGCCGCGACGACACCCGGCCGACCGCCCGCGACGCCGACGGCATGGCCGTGGCGTCCTTCATCCTCGGCCTTCTCGGCCTGCTCGCCCTCAACATCTTCCTCGGTCCGGTCGCCATCGTCCTGGCCGCCGTGTCCCTCTGGCGCGGCACGACCCGCCGCGGCCGGGCCTGGCTGGGCCTCACCCTGGGCGCCGCCGACCTGGTGGTCCTGGTGGTCTCGATGCAGCTGTCCCACACGCTCTCCTGGAGCCTGTGACCCCACCCGGCACCGAGCCCCGGCCCCGAGGACGACGGGGCACCGGCCCGGCACACCCCCCACCACCGCCGCGCGGCACCACAGAGGCCGGGCACTCCCGCCGTCTCCGCCGCGGATGCACCCTGGCAGCCGACCCGCCACCACCGGCCCCCGCGCCGTCGCCGCCGTAGGCGGTCGTGCCGCCGTCCGCGATGTGCCCGCAGCCGGCCGCCCTGCCGTAGACAGTCGTTGCGTCGCCCGCAACGGGCCGCAGCCGGCCACCGCGCCCGCCCCGCCGTGGGCTGTCGTTACGCCGCCGGCAACGCGCCGCAGCCGGCCACCGCACCCTCCCCACCGTGGGCAGTCGTTCCGCAGGGCGGAACGGGTGGGCACGGCCGACCGTGCCGGGCACCTCGCCGCCAAGCCCAGGTACAGCCCACGCAAGGCGCCCCACCTCAGCGCAACCTCGCAGCCAACGCAAGCCGCCCCGGCCAACGGCAGCCTCGCAGCCAAGGCGAGCCGCAAGGGGGCCGTAGAATCAGGGCACCATGGCTTACCTCGACCACGCCGCGACCACCCCCATGCTCCCGGAGGCGGCAGAGGCCCTGACCGCCCAGTTGAGCATCACGGGCAACGCCTCCTCCCTCCACGCATCCGGCCGCCAGGCACGCCGCACGGTCGAGGAATCCCGCGAAACCCTCGCGGAAGCGCTCGGCGCCCGCCCCAGCGAGGTCCTCTTCACCTCGGGCGGCACCGAGGCGGACAACCTCGCCGTCAAGGGCCTGTACTGGTCCCGCCGCGACGCCGACCCGTCCCGCACCCGCGTCCTGGCCAGCCCCGTCGAGCACCACGCCGTCCTCGACGCCGTCCACTGGCTCGGCGAACACGAGGGCGCGACGGTGGAGTACCTCCCCGTCGACTCCTACGGCCGCGTCCACCCGGAGGCCCTGCGCGAGGCCATCGCCCGCAACCCCCACGACGTCGCCCTGGTCACCGTGATGTGGGCCAACAACGAGATCGGCACCGTCCTGCCGGTCCGCGAACTCGCCGAGGTGGCCGCGGAGTTCGGCATCCCGATGCACGCCGACGCCGTCCAGGCCCTCGGTCAGGTCCCGGTCGACTTCGCGGCCTCCGGCCTCGCCGCGATGACCGTCTCCGGTCACAAGATCGGCGGTCCCTACGGCATCGGCGCGCTGCTGCTCGGCCGTGACCACACCCCCGTGCCCGTCCTGCACGGCGGCGGCCAGGAGCGGCACGTCCGCTCCGGCACCCTCGACGTCCCCGCCGTCGCCTCCTTCGCCGTCGCCGGCCGGCTCGCCACCGAGCGCCGCGAGTGGTTCGCCCGCGAGATCGGCGCCCTGCGGGACCGGTTGATCGACGCCGTGCGTACGGCCGTACCGGACGCGATCCTCGGCGGCGACCCGGCACCGGGGGGCCGTCTGCCGGCCAACGCGCACTTCACCTTCCCCGGCTGCGAGGGCGACTCCCTGCTGCTCCTGCTGGACGCCCAGGGCATCGAGTGCTCGACCGGTTCCGCCTGCACCGCGGGCGTCGCCCAGCCCAGCCATGTGCTGCTCGCCACCGGCACCGCCCCGGACCTGGCCCGCGGCACCCTGCGATTCTCCCTCGGGCACACCTCCACGGAGGCGGACGTCGAGGCGGTCGCGAAGGCGATCGGCCCGGCGGTGGAGCGGGCGCGGGCGGCTGGGCTCAGCTGAGACGCGGGCGCGCGGACGCCGGGGGCGCCGGAACACGAAAGCGACCTACGAGGCGGGTTCCCTTCGCCGGCATTGTCCGGATCAGGTGATGGGGGTCGCCGTCGGGTCCAGTCCTTGCGACCTTCTGGCCTCTCAGCCCGAGCGTCGATGTCGGCACCAGCGGAGACTTGTGTACCTCTCGTTGAAGAGATCATGTATCTCTCGCTGAAGTCGGCTACTCCGCTTGAACTCCCTCACTCGTCCCGTAGGTCTGACAATCAGGATAGAACCGCTCCTACCGGACAAAAAAGGGCCTACGCCTTGATTTTTTTCAGGTATCTCTCCCAGTCCCAGTGCGGCCCCGGATCGGTGTGGTCCGTCCCCGGCACCTCCACGTGCCCGATGATGTGCTCGCGGTCCACCGGTATGCCGTACCGCCCGCATATCGCCGCCGTCAGCCGCGCCGAGGACGCGTACATGGCGTCCGTGAAGGAGGAGGCGTCGTCCACGAAGCCCTCGTGCTCGATGCCGACACTGCGTTCGTTGTACGCGCGGTTGCCCGCGTGGAAGGCCACGTCCAGCTCCCGTATCAGCTGGGTGACCCGGCCGTCCCTGCGCACGATGTAGTGCGCCGCCGCCCCGTGCGCCGGGTCCTGGAAGACCTTCACCGCGCTCGCGTAGCCGCCCTGCGTGACATGGATGACGACCCGGTCCACGGAATAGTCGTCCGGCCGGTCCGCCCGACGGTAGTTGGCCGGGGAGGCCGGCACCCAGCGCGCGCCCCGGAAGTCCACGGCCCCCGCCACCCGGGGCTTCTCGACCCCCGGCAGCCGCCACCACAGGTGCGACAGCTCCTCGCGGGCCAGCACGGCCGTGCCCACGGCGGCCGCCGCGCCGCCGACGAGCAGGGCCCGCCGCCCCAGCCGCCGATCCGCGTCGCTCATGCCCTCCCCTTCCGCACGCGTCCCGCACCTTGTTCCGCGCCCCGTTCCGCCCCCCTGTGATCGTCAACGGATATCCGGCGGCCCCGGTTCCCGCCGCCCCGTACCCTGGAGGGGCTATGACTGAGACCCCGCAGCGCCCCCTCCGCGTCCTCGCCGCCATGTCCGGTGGAGTCGACTCCGCCGTCGCCGCCGCGCGTGCCGCGGAAGCCGGCCACGACGTCACCGGCGTCCACCTCGCGCTCTCCGCGAACCCGCAGTCCTTCCGGACCGGCGCGCGGGGCTGTTGCACCATCGAGGACTCGCGGGACGCCCGCCGCGCGGCCGACGTCATCGGTATCCCGTTCTACGTCTGGGACCTCGCCGACCGCTTCCGCGAGGACGTCGTCGAGGACTTCATCGCCGAGTACGAGGCCGGCCGCACCCCCAACCCGTGCCTGCGCTGCAACGAGAAGATCAAGTTCGCCGCCCTGCTCGACAAGGCCCTCGCCCTCGGCTTCGACGCGGTCTGCACCGGTCACTACGCCAAGGTGATCCTCCACGAGGACGGCTCCCGCGAGCTGCACCGCGCCTCGGACATGGCGAAGGACCAGTCGTACGTCCTCGGTGTGCTGGACGAGCGGCAGCTCGCCCACGCGATGTTCCCGCTCGGCGACACGGTCACCACCAAGGAGGAGATCCGCGCCGAGGCCGAGCGCCGGGGCCTGGCCGTGGCCAAGAAGCCCGACTCGCACGACATCTGCTTCATCGCCGACGGCGACACCCAGGGCTTCCTGGCCCAGCGGCTGGGCAAGGCCGAGGGCGACATCGTCGACGAGTCCGGCGCCAGGCTCGGCACGCACGAGGGGGCGTACGGCTTCACCATCGGCCAGCGCAAGGGCCTGCGCATCGGCACCCCGGCCCCCGACGGCAAGCCCCGCTACGTCCTCGACATCTCCCCGGTCACCAACACGGTCACCGTCGGCCCCGCCGCCGCCCTGGACGTCACCGCCCTGACCGCGATCAAGCCCCGCTGGTGCGGCACCGCCCCCACCGGCCCCGGCGTCTACACCGCCCAGCTGCGCGCCCACGGCGGCGAGACCGAGGTCACCGTGCAGCCGGTCGACGGCGAGCTGCGCGTGACCTTCACCGAGCCGGTCCGCGGCGTCGCCCCCGGCCAGGCGATCGTCCTGTACGACGGCACGCGCGTGGTGGGCTCGGCGACGATCGCGTCGACCACGCGCTCGACGGCCGCGGCGGTGTAGCCCGGCGGTGCGGCCGTCGCTACTCCGTCAGGAAGTCGGCCAGCACCGGCCCCAGCACGTCCGGCTCCACCATGTGGGTCTGCCCCGCCAGCTCGCGGTACGTGCCCTCGGGCACCACTCTGGAGACCTCCCGGGACGCCTCGCGCATCCACTCCGGGCTCGCCCCGCCCGCGACGACCAGCACGGGCACGGAGATCGCGGCGATCCGGTCCCGGGGGAGCAGGCCGTCGCCCATGACCGCGTCGTCGTACGCGAGACTCGGCGCGACGGCCTCCATGCCGGCCCACATCGGTGACTGCCGGGCCCCCTGGATGACCTCCTCGCCGAGGCCCGTCAGCCGCAGGAACAGTTCCACCGCGTCCCCGCGCCGGCCGTCCGCGAGCGCCGTGTTCAGCTGCTCCTTGTACGTGGCCTCCCGCTCGGCGCCGCCCCGCAGGAAGTCGGCGTAGGGCACCTCGTAGACGGCGGCCCGGACGGCCGGCAGCCCGCTCGCCACCGCCCGGAGCACCAGCGCGCCGCCCGAGGAGACCCCGAACAGCGCCGCCTCGCCGCCCACCGCGTCGATCACCGCGGCCAGGTCCTCGACCTCGCGCTCGACGGCGTACGGCTTCGTGTCACCGCTCTCCCCGCGGCCCCGGCGGTCATAGACGACGGCCGTGCAGCGGCCCGCGAGCCGCTGCGCCAGGGGCGCCACGGTGCCCCCGGTGGACATGGCGCCGCTCACCAGGATCACCGTGGGCCCCTGGCCGATCACTTCGTATGCGAGGGACGTGCCGTCACGGGAAGTCGTCTTCTTGTCCATGCCCCTGCAGACTGCCGCACCGGCATCGACTCATCGGTCACGACACGTCGGTTTCGTAGAAGCAGAAGTGATCCTTGATCGCGGCGACATCCGGCTTCGGGTCCGGGTACGCCCAGACCAGATCGGGCGCGTCCGGCAGCGACCAGTAGGACGCCGTGCCCTTGAAGGGGCACACGGTGTGCGTGTCGGAGGGGGTCAGCAGACCGACGCGTACGTCGGCGGCGGGGATGTAGTACCGCACCGGACAGCCCGTCTCGCGCAGCACCAGCGGCCGGTCGGTCTCCGCGAGCACCTGGTCGCCGTGCACCACGCGCACGTGCTGCTCGCCCTGTTCGATGGTGATCGTGTGTCCTCGGGTCATACCCGGACAGCACCGGCGGGCCCGTGGTTCTTCCCGCCCGCCACGAAGACCGTGGGACAGGGGCCGTACGGTGGGCCCATGAACATCTGCGTCTTCCTGTCCGCCGCCGACCTCGACGAGCGTTACACGCGCCCCGCGCGCGAGTTCGCGGAACTGATCGGCAAGGCCGGTCACACCCTGGTGTGGGGCGGCTCCGACGTCGGTCTGATGAAGGTCGTCGCCGACGGGGTGCACGAGGCGGGCGGCAGGCTGCTGGGCGTGTCCGTGGAGTTCCTCGCGAACAAGGCGCGGCCCGGCGCCGACGAGATGGTCATCGCCGCCGACCTCGCCGAGCGCAAGAAGCTGCTGCTGGAGAAGTCCGACGCCGTGGTGATCATGGTGGGCGGCACCGGCACGCTGGACGAGGCCACCGAGATCCTGGAGCTGAAGAAGCACGGCCGCACCGGGAAGCCGGTCGTCCTGCTGAACACCGCGGGCTTCTACGACGGCCTGAAGCAGCAGTTCCGCCGCATGGAGGACGAGGGCTTCCTGCCCCGCCCGCTGTCCGAACTGGTCTTTTTCGCCGAGGAGCCGGCCGGCGCGCTGGCCTACCTGGAGGAGCAGCAGGGCACCCGCTGATGCGAGCATGGCGGGCATGGCTACTCATGTGATCACCGGGGCCGGATCCGGCATCGGCGCGGCCGTCGCCCGCCGTCTGCACGCGCGCGGGGACGAACTCGTCCTGCACGCGCGCGACGCGGGCCGCGCGAAGGAACTGGCGGCCGAGTTCCCCGGCGCCCGCACCCTGGTCGGCGACCTCGCGGACCCGGACAGGCTGTCCTGGGCGTTCTCCCACCAGACGCTCCCGGACCGCGTGGACTCGCTGCTGCACATCGCCGGAGTCGTCGACCTGGGCGGGGTCGGCGACCTCACCCCCAAGTCCTGGCGCCACCAGCTCAACGTCAACCTCGTCGCCCCCGCCGAGCTGACCCGGCACTTCCTGCCCCAGCTGCGCGCCGCCCGCGGCCATGTGATCTTCGTCAACTCCGGCTCCGGTCTCAACGCCCACGCCGGCTGGTCCGCGTACGCCGCCTCCAAGCACGGCCTGAAGGCTCTCGCCGACTCCCTGCGTCAGGAGGAGCACGCGAACGGCGTCCGGGTCACCTCGGTCTACCCGGGCCGCACGGCCAGCCCCATGCAGGCCAAGGTCCACCAGCAGGAGGGCAAGGAGTACGACGCCTCGCGGTGGATCGCCCCCGAGTCGGTCGCCACGACGCTCCTCATGGCTCTGGACCTGCCCCGGGACGCGGAGGTCAACGACCTGACGGTGCGACCGGGACGCTGACCCCGGCCGCGAGGTTCCGTAGGCTTCCCCGGTGAGCGAAAACAGCCAGTTCAGGTTCGCCGGCGCCACCGGTGTCGGGTCCATGCCCGGTGACGACGCCCGCGAGGCCGCCAAGACCGTCACCGGCAGCTTCGAGGACTTTCCCTTCCTGCCCGAGCTGCCCGCGCGCGGACCCGGCGCCGACATGATCGGCCGTACCGCCGGGATGCTCGTCGAGCTGTACGCGCGCGTGGAGCCCAGCGGCTGGCGGATCGGGGACCGGCCGGGCCGGGACACCAAGCGGGCGCGCTCCTGGCTGGGCGAGGACCTGGACGCCCTGGAGGAGTTCACCCAGGGCTACGAGGGCGACCTGAAGGTGCAGGCGGTCGGTCCCTGGACGCTGGCCGCCGCGCTGGAGCTGAAGAACGGCGAGGCCGCGCTCTCCGACGCCGGAGCCTGCCGTGATCTCGCCGCCTCGCTCATCGAGGGGCTGCGGCTCCACCTCGCGGAGATGCGGCGCCGGGTGCCGGGCGCCCGGCTCGTCCTCCAGCTCGACGAGCCCTCCCTCACCGCCGTCCTGCGCGGACAGGTCCGCACCGCCAGCGGCTACCGCACGCACCGGGCCGTGGACCGGCAGGTCGTGGAGGCCCTCCTGCGCGACGTCGTCGGGGCCCATGACGGAGGACCCGTGGTCGTGCACTCCTGCGCCCCCGACGTGCCCTTCGCCCTGCTGCGGCGGGCCGGCGCGGCCGCGGTCTCCTTCGACTTCGCCCTGCTCACCGAACGTGACGACGACGCGATCGGTGAAGCCGTCGAGGGCGGCACCCGGCTGTTCACCGGTGTCGTGAGCGGCACTCGAGGGCCATTGTCAGACCCTGCCGGTAGCGTCATGGGTGTCAGGACGCTGTGGCGCAGGCTGGGTCTGCACCCGGGGCTGCTCGCGGAGGCGGTCACGGTCACCCCGGCGTGCGGTCTGGCGGGAGCTTCCCCCGCCTACGCACGCCAGGCGCTCGCCCACTGCGTCCGGGCGGCGAGATCCCTCGCGGACAACCCAGAGTAACGGGAGGACGACACGGTGGCCGGCGACAAGCAGCAGGCGGAGACGGCAGTGCCCGCCGAGGCACGTGACAAGCACGCGCAGCTCGCTGAGCAGATCGAGGAGCACCGCTTCCGGTACTACGTGAAGGACGCTCCCGTCATCAGCGACGCGGAGTTCGACAGGCTCCTGAAGACTCTGGAAGCCCTCGAGGAGGAGTATCCGGAGCTGCGCACCCCGGACTCGCCGACCCAGAAGGTCGCGGGGTCGTACGCCACGGAGTTCACCGCGGTCGAGCACCGCCAGCGCATGCTGTCGCTGGACAACACCTTCAACGACGACGAGCTGGCCGCCTGGTCCGAGCGCATCGCGCGCGAACTCGGCGCGCAGGACTACCACTTCCTGTGCGAGCTCAAGGTCGACGGCCTCGCGGTCAACCTCACCTACGAGAACGGCCGGCTCACGCGCGCGGCGACCCGCGGTGACGGCCGCACCGGCGAGGACATCACGCCGAACGTCCGCACGATCACGGAGATCCCGGACCGCCTCGAGGGCGACGACATCCCGGACCTCGTGGAGATCCGCGGCGAGGTCTACTTCCCGATGGAGAAGTTCCTCGAACTGAACGAACGCCTGGTCGCGGCCGGTGACAAGCCGTTCGCCAACCCCCGTAACGCCGCCGCCGGTTCCCTGCGCCAGAAGGATCCGCGGGTCACCGCCACCCGCCCGCTGCACATGGTCGTCCACGGCATCGGCGCCCTGGAGGGCTTCACGGGCATGACTCGTCTCTCCCAGGCCTACGACCTGCTGAAGACCTGGGGCCTGCCCACCTCCCCGCACAACCGCGTGGTCGGCGACCTCGACGGCGTACGGAAGTTCATCGCCCACTACGGCGAGAACCGCCACTCCGTGGAGCACGAGATCGACGGTGTCGTCGTCAAGCTCGACGAGATCCGGCTCCAGGGCCGCCTCGGCTCCACCGCGCGGGCGCCGCGCTGGGCGATCGCCTACAAGTACGCGCCGGAGGAGGTCAACACCAAGCTCGTCGACATCAAGGTGGGCGTCGGCCGCACCGGCCGTGTCACGCCGTACGCCCAGGTCGAGCCGGTCACGGTCGCCGGCAGCGAGGTGGAGTTCGCCACCCTGCACAACCAGGAGGTCGTCAAGGCCAAGGGCGTCCTCATCGGGGACACGGTCGTCATCCGCAAGGCCGGTGACGTCATCCCGGAGATCCTCGGCCCGGTGGTCGACCTGCGGGACGGCAGCGAGCGGGAGTTCGTGATGCCGGGCGAGTGTCCCGAGTGCGGCACACCGCTCAGGCCCATGAAGGAGGGCGACGTCGACCTCCGCTGCCCCAACGCCCGCACCTGCCCGGCCCAGTTGCGCGAGCGCGTCACCTACCTCGCCGGCCGTGAGTGCCTGGACATCGAGCACTTCGGTGCGGTGGCCGCCGCCGCCCTGACCCGCCCGCTGGAGCCGGCCGACCCGCCGCTGGTGGACGAGGGCGACCTGTTCGACCTGACGGTGGAGAAGCTGCTGCCCATCAAGGCCTATGTCCTGGACCCCGACAGCGGTCTGCCCAAGCGGGACCCCAGGACGGGCGAGGAGAAGGTCGTCACGGTCTTCGCCAACCAGAAGGGCGAGCCGAAGAAGAACACCCTCGCACTGCTGGAGAACATCGAGGCGGCCAAGTCCCGCCCGCTGGCCCGGTTCCTGAACGGTCTGTCCATCCGGCACGTCGGCCCGGTGGCCGCGCAGGCCCTCGCTCGCGAGTTCCGCTCCATCGACCGCATCGAACAGGCCACCGAGCTGGAGCTGGCGACCACCGACGGCGTCGGCGGGATCATCGCCGCCGCGCTCAAGGAGTGGTTCGCCGAGGAGTGGCACCGCGAGATCATCCGCAAGTGGAAGGCCGCCGGAGTCCCGCTGGAGGACGAGTCGACCGGTGAGGAGGAGGGCCCGCGCCCGCTGGAGGGCCTCACGGTCGTCGTCACCGGCACCCTGGAGAACTTCACCCGGGACGGTGCCAAGGAGGCGCTGCAGACCCGGGGCGCCAAGGTGACCGGATCGGTGTCGAAGAAGACCTCGTTCGTCGTCGTGGGGGACAACCCGGGGTCGAAGTACGACAAGGCCATGCAGCTGAAGGTTCCGGTTCTGGACGAGGACGGTTTCGGTGTCCTCTTGGAGCAGGGCCCGGACGCGGCGGCCGAAGTCGCGCTTCCGACCGGGGAGTAGCGGTTGAAGGCCACCCGTTCGGCGCATATCAGTTGCATACGGGTGGCCCGGGCGCATTCGGGCAACCGTCGACGACCGGTGCCCGTGGAAGCCTTCCGCGGCCTACTGTTGAGGTGTGCACCTGCCGTGCCCAGCTGCGGTTGGGGCATCCCCGTGCGCTCTCAGGGCGCAGGGAAGGTTTCTTCAACGCGGAGCTGCTGATGGGTGTCGGACATCGGGCCGCGTGGCGTGGGCACCGCCGGCTGTGAGAGGGACGGGAATGGAACCGACCGAGAGCGTCGCCCCCGACTCACGGCTGCGCCTGCGCCGTCGCGCGGGCGCCTGGCGGGGGACCCGGTGGACGGTGCGGGGCCACGGGCGTTCGGGCGGTCAGGCCCGTGCGGCCGGACCGGGCACCGCCACCGACGCCCACCCGCCCATACCTCTGGCCATCGAGCCCGCCCCCGGCCTGACCGACACCGACACCGACTCCGAACGGCACCTGTCCTGGCCCGCGCTGCCGGCGGCCGTCGTGGCCGCCGCCGCGTTCGTCCTCGGCGCCGGCTTCTACCGCGCCTTCACCGGCCACCACGCCCTCTTCCCGAGCGGCACGGTCGGCTGGTCGCTGGCCCTGCTCACCGGCGTCATCGTCGGTCATCTCGTCATGCTGGGCCGCGCCCGCTGGTGGGGCGGCACCGGCTCCGGTGCCGCCCTCACCCTGTCCGTGCTGCTGCTCTACGGCTGGGTGCCCGCCGGCATGGTCAGCCTCACCGTCGTCGTCCTGGTCGGTGTCGCCCGGCGCCACCGCTGGCGGCAGGGCGTGCTGCACGGCGCCGTGGACCTCCTCGGCATCGCCGCCGGCGCACTGCTGCTCGGCGTGTTCGGCCGGGTCCCGAGCGTCGAGACGCCCTGGCGGCCGGACACCTGGAGCATCGCCACCGCCCCCGAGGTCGTCCTCGCCGCGGTCGCCTACCTCGCGGTCAGCCGCGGCCTGCAGTGGTACCTGTACGCCCCGCGCAGCGGCAAGGTGCCCACCGTGGCCCGCACCGCCCTGGTCAGACAGGGTCTGGTCGCCGTCGCGCTGCTCGGGATCGCACCGCTGCTGTGCGTCGTCGCCGAAGCCCAGCCGATCCTGCTCCCGCTGTTCGCCATCCCCCTGATCGCCCTCGACTCCAGCCTGTGGATGGCCCGCGCGCGTGCCGAGGAGCAGCTGCGCGACCCGCTGACCGGACTGCCCAACCGGCAGTGGCTGCTGGAGCGGATCTGGACGGCTCTCGACGACGCCGAACGCATCGGTGCGCGTTCTGCCCTCATGCTGATCGATCTCGACCGGTTCCGGTCGGTGAACGACACCCTGGGTCATCTCGCCGGCGACCGGCTGCTGCTGCAGATAGCCGACCGGCTGAGGCTCGCCCTGCCGCGTGGAGCGGAGGCGGCGCGGCTCGGCGGTGACGAGTTCGCCGTGTTACTGCCCGTCGCCGACTCCACCACGTCGGCCACGCGCGTGGCCCGCGGCCTGGTCGTCGCGCTCAGCTCCCCGCTGGACCTCGACGGGCTCACCCTCGTCCTGGAGGCCAGCGCGGGCGTCGCCGTCTTCCCCGACCACGCCCTGGACGCCGAAGGGCTGCTGCGGCGGGCGGACGTGGCGATGTACCAGGCGAAAAGGGACCGTACGGGTGTGGAGGTGTACGAGTCCAAGCGGGACTCCAACACCCCGGACCGGCTCGGTCTGCTGGGCGATCTGCGCCGGGCGCTGGACGCGCACGAGGTGCAGCTGCACTACCAGCCCAAGGTCCGCTTCGACGGCCAGGTCGCCGGGCTGGAGGCGCTGGTCCGCTGGGTGCATCCCGAGCGAGGGAAGGTTCCGCCGGACGAGTTCATCGCGATCGCCGAGTCCTCCGGCCTGATGCCCCATCTGACGGAATACGTCCTGGAGACCGCGCTCGGCCAGGTCGCCAAGTGGCGCGCGCAGGGGCTGCGGGTCCCGGTCGCCGTCAACGTCTCCCCGCGCGACGTCCACACGCCCGGGTTCGCGGGGTCGGTCGCCGCGCGGCTGGCCCGGCACGGGGTCCCCGCGGGGGCGCTGCAGCTGGAGATAACCGAGCATGTGCTGCTGGAGGACCCGCAGCGGGCCGCGGACACCCTCGCGGGTCTGACCGGGCACGGCGTGAAGATGTCGCTGGACGACTTCGGCACGGGGTATTCGTCGCTGGTGCATCTGCGGCGGCTGCCGGTGAGCGAGCTGAAGATCGACCGGTCGTTCGTGGCGCGGTTGGCGGTCGACACGGAGGACGCGGAGATCGTGCGGTGCACGGTGGACCTCGCGCATTCGCTCGGGCTCCTTGTGGTCGCCGAGGGCGTGGAGGACGACGAGACCTGGGAGCGGCTGCGGGACCTCGGGTGTGACGCCGTTCAGGGGTGGCTCGTTGCCGCGGCGATGCCGCCCGAGGAGACGACGGCGTGGTTGCGGGCCCGTGGGTCCCGGGGGTGGCAGCGGCCGCGTGCCGCGTTGCCTGCCGCCGAATAACGCGTCTTCGGCGGGAGCCTGACCGCCGTCGGCGGGTGCGGGCTGGTTGTGGCCGTTCGCGCCCACGCGGCGGAGCCGCATGTCGATACAGCCCCGCGCACCTTCGGGGCGCACCCCTCAGCCCCTCGTGAAGTGCCCGATCAGCAGCGCGAGTCGGCGCTCGTGCGCCCCCTCCGGCAACCGTCCGCTCCTCATCAGCGTCGCCAGACCGTGCAGCGCCGCCCAGAACGTCTCCGTCAGCAGGCCGGGGTCCTCTCCCTCGGCGGTGATCGGCTCCACGACCACCAGCAGCTCACCGAACGCCTCCCGCAGCGGGGCGGGGGCCTGTTCCGTGGCGAACGGCAGGTCCACCAGGTGGGTGAACATCGCGTCGTAGAGGGCGGGCCGGCGCCGTGCGAAGGACGTGTACGTCTCCGCCACCGCCGCCAGCGCCTCGCGCGTTCCCGGCGCCGCCGTCCGCGCCTGCCGCAGCTCCGTCGCCAGGTCGGCGCAGCCCTGCACCGCGACCGCCGCCATGATCGCGCCCTTGTTCTCGAAGTGGCTGTAGAGGACCGGCTGGCTGTATTCGATCTCGGCGGCCAGCCGGCGGGTGGTCACCGCGTCCCAGCCCTCGGCCTCGGCCAGCTCCCGCGCGGCCGTCACGATCAGCCGCTCACGCTCCGCTCGTTCGCGCTCCCGGCGCGTCTGGATCGTCATGCCTGAAATTCTAGCAGCGCTAGCCAACCTGCCGGTGCTCTGTTAGCCTCGCTCTTGTCGCTAGCACTGCTAGAAAAGCGGGCAACGAGGAGAAGAGACATGACTGTCACCGCCTACACCCTGGCCGTCCTGCTCGACCTGTTCTGCGTGTTCCTCGGCTACCGGTTCCTGTTCCAGCCCGGCCCGGCCGCGGCCGGCTACGGCGCTCCCGCCGACCCGCGCGGCGACGCCCGCGCCTATCTGTCCGTCAAGGGCCTCAGGGACGGCACCTTCGGTGTGCTGGGCCTGGCCCTGCTGGCCTTCGCCGGAGCCCGCGCGGAGGCGTGGTTCATGGTCGCCGTGGCACTCGTACCGTTCGGCGACACCGTGATAGTCCTGCGCAACGGCGGCACGAAAGCCGTCGCGTTCGGGATCCACTTCGCCACCGCGATCGTTGTACTGATCAGCGCCGGACTGCTCTTCGCGGTCTGACGACAGCTCTCAGGGGGAGATCGAAAGATGTCGCTTTTCGTGCCGAAGTTCGACGACACCGTGCTGGTCAGGGACGCGGAGGCCGAGGTGGTCGGTCAGGCGCCCACCACCGTCAAGCTCCTCGCCGACAGCAGCGCCAGCGCAGGCGCGCTGTCCACCGTCCGGGTCACCCTCGCCGAGGGTGCCGACGGAGCCCGCCCGCACGTGCACCACAACTCCGCCGAGATGTTCTTCCTGCTCGACGGCGAGGCCGAGCTGCTGTCCGGTGAGGACGTGGTCACCGCCCAGCGTGGTGACCTGGTCATCGTCCCGCCGGACCGGCCCCATGCCTTCGCCGCCGCCCCCGGCAGCCCGGCCGACATCCTGATCGTCATCGCCCCGGGCGTCGAGCGCTTCGAGTACTTCCGCCATCTGCAGCGGATCCGCCTCGGCGAGGTCACCCCGGAGAGCCTGCTGGAGGTCCAGGAGCTGTACGACAACCACTTCCTGAAGAGCGACGCCTGGGACGGGCGGCACCGCTGACGGCGGAGCCCGGCGAAACCGTTTCACGGGCACCGGGCCCCGCCCCATAGGATTGGGGACTGGCATCACATTTCCGCCTGCCGCCGTGACGCCTGGCACGCACGCTCGCCGCGTTGCCGAATCGCCCACGTGGCTCCGCCACGAGGGCGCTCCGGCGCCTTGCGATCGCACGCGCCGGACGCCGCGCGGCCCGCCCTCCGGGCGGACGGCAGAAATGTGGCGCCGACCCCCGGCCCCAAACCACACACACTCACCCCAGAGGATCGCTGCATGCCTGGCATCACGCGCGAGGAGGTCGCCCACCTCGCCCGGCTGGCGCGTCTGGAGCTGAAGCCCGAAGAACTCGACCACTTCGCGGGACAGCTGGACGACATCATCGGCGCGGTCGCCCGCGTCAGCGAGGTCGCCGACCAAGACGTACCGCCGACCTCGCACCCGCTCCCGCTGACGAACGTCATGCGGCCGGACGAGGTCCGTCCCTCGCTCACCCCCGAGCAGGCGCTCTCCGGCGCCCCCGCCCAGGAGCAGCAGCGTTTCAAGGTGCCGCAGATCCTGGGGGAGGAGTGACCGCCATGACGGACAGCAACATCATCAAGCTCACGGCCGCGCAGATCGCCGAGAGGATCGCCTCCGGCGAGCTCACGGCCGTCGAGGTCACCGAGGCCCACCTCGCCCGCATCGAGGCCGTCGACGAGAAGGTGCACGCCTTCCTGCACGTCGACCGCGAGGGTGCCCTCGCGCAGGCCCGTGCCGTGGACGAGAAGCGGGCCCGAGGCGAGAAGCTCGGTCCGCTGGCCGGCGTCCCGCTCGCCCTCAAGGACATCTTCACCACCGAGGGCGTACCCACGACCGTCGGCTCGAAGATCCTGGAAGGCTGGATCCCGCCGTACGACGCGACGCTCACCAAGCGGCTGAAGGCCGCCGACGTCGTCATCCTCGGCAAGACCAACATGGACGAGTTCGCCATGGGGTCCAGCACCGAGAACAGCGCCTACGGCCCGACCGGCAACCCGTGGGACCTCACCAAGATCCCCGGTGGTTCCGGCGGCGGTTCCTCCGCCGCGCTCGCCTCCTTCGAGGCCCCGCTCGCCATCGGCACCGACACCGGCGGTTCCATCCGCCAGCCGGCCGCCGTCACCGGCACGGTCGGCGTGAAGCCGACGTACGGCGCGGTGTCCCGCTACGGCATGGTGGCGTTCTCCTCCTCCCTCGACCAGGGCGGCCCCTGTGCCCGTACGGTCCTGGACGCGGCCCTGCTGCACGAGGTCATCGCCGGGCACGACCCGCTGGACTCCACCTCCATCGACGCCCCGGTCCCGCCGGTCGTCGAGGCCGCCCGCAACGGCAGCGTCGCGGGCATGCGCGTCGGCGTGGTCAAGCAGTTCCGCGGCGAGGGGTACCAGGCCGGTGTCATCCAGCGCTTCGACGAGTCCGTCGAGCTGCTGAAGGAGCTGGGCGCCGAGATCGTCGAGCTGGACTGCCCGTCCTTCGACCTCGCCCTGTCGGCGTACTACCTGATCGCGCCGTCCGAGTGCTCCTCCAACCTCGCCCGCTTCGACGGCCTGCGCTACGGCCTGCGGACCGGCGACGACGGCGGCCGATCGGCCGAGGAGGTCACCTCGCTGACCCGCGAGGCCGGCTTCGGCCCCGAGGTCAAGCGGCGCGTCATGCTCGGCACGTACGCCCTGTCGAGCGGCTACTACGACGCGTACTACGGCTCCGCCCAGAAGGTCCGCACGCTCATCACGCGCGACTTCGAGAAGGCCTTCGAGCAGGTGGACGTCATCGTCTCGCCGACGACGCCGACCACCGCCTTCGCGATCGGCGAGCGTGCCGACGACCCGATGGCGATGTACCTCGCGGACCTGTGCACCATCCCGACCAACCTGGCGGGCAACGCGGCCATGTCCCTGCCCTGCGGTCTCGCCCCGGAGGACAACCTCCCGGTGGGCCTGCAGATCATCGCCCCGGCGATGCAGGACGACCGGCTGTACAAGGTGGGCGCCGCCGTCGAGGCCGCCTTCGTGGAAAAGTGGGGACACCCGCTGCTGGAGGAGGCTCCGTCGCTGTGAGCAAGCTGTCCAAGGCCAAGGACTTCAAGAAGTCCAAGTCCGGTACGTACCTGTCGATGGCCACCACCGCGTTCGGCGCGATCGGTGTCACCAAGCAGATCAAGAAGGCCCGCGCCGAGCACGACACGCTGCGGCTGATCGACGCCACGGTCTCCGCCGTGGCGATCGTGACCGGCCTCGCGATCCTCTACCGCGAGCTGAAGCGGCTGGGCGACGACGACGTCCTGCTGGGCTGAGAGGGAAGTTTTCACCGTGACCACCACGACCGACCTGGTGTCGTACGAGGACGCGCTGGCGTCGTACGACCCCGTCATGGGCCTCGAGGTCCATGTCGAACTCGGCACCAAGACCAAGATGTTCTGCGGCTGTTCGACGGCGCTCGGCGCCGAGCCGAACACCCAGACCTGCCCCGTCTGCCTCGGCCTGCCCGGCGCGCTCCCGGTCGTCAACGCGACCGGCGTCGAGTCCGCGATCAAGATCGGTCTCGCGCTGAACTGCGAGATCGCCGAGTGGTGCCGCTTCGCCCGGAAGAACTACTTCTATCCGGACATGCCGAAGAACTTCCAGACCTCCCAGTACGACGAGCCGATCGCCTTCAACGGCTACCTCGACGTACAGCTGGAGGACGGCGAGACCTTCCGCGTGGAGATCGAGCGCGCCCACATGGAGGAGGACACCGGCAAGTCGACCCACGTCGGCGGCGCCACCGGCCGAATCCACGGCGCGTCCCACTCCCTGCTGGACTACAACCGTGCCGGCATCCCGCTGATCGAGATCGTCACCAAGCCGATCGTCGGCGCCGGCGAGCGCGCCCCCGAGGTGGCGAAGGCGTACGTCCGTGAGCTGCGCGAGCTCATCCGTGCCCTCGGCGTGTCCGAGGCCCGCATGGAGATGGGCCAGATGCGCTGCGACGTCAACCTGTCGCTGATGCCCAAGGGCTCCGACAAGTTCGGCACGCGCAGCGAGACGAAGAACGTCAACTCGCTGCGTTCGGTGGAGCGTGCGGCCCGCTTCGAGATCATGCGGCACGCGGCCGTGCTCTCGTCCGGCGGCACGATCGTCCAGGAGACCCGCCACTTCCACGAGGACACGGGGTCCACGACCTCGGGCCGCGTGAAGGAAGAGGCCGAGGACTACCGGTACTTCCCGGAGCCCGACCTCGTCCCGGTCGCGCCCTCGCGCGCGTGGGTCGAGGAGATCCGCGCGGCCCTGCCGGAGATGCCGCTGGCCCGCCGCACCCGGCTGCTCGCCGAGTGGGGCATCTCCGCCACCGACATGCAGGCGATCCTGAACGCCGGTGCGCTGGACCCGATCGTCGCCACGATCGACGCCGGTGCCGACGCGGCCTCCGCCCGCAAGTGGTGGATGGGCGAACTGGCGCGCAGCGCCAACGAGTCCGGCAAGGCGCTGGACGAGCTGGCGATCACTCCGCAGCAGGTGGCCCGGGTCGCCGAGCTGGTCGCGAAGGGTGACCTGAACGACAAGCTGGCCCGCCAGGTCATCGAGGGCGTCCTCGCGGGCGAGGGCACCCCGGACGAGGTCGTCGACAAGCGCGGTCTGAAGGTCGTCTCCGACGAGGGCGCGCTGACCGCCGCCGTCGAGGAGGCCATCGCCGGGAACCCGGGCATCGCGGACAAGATCCGCGGTGGCAAGGTGGCCGCGGCCGGTGCCCTGGTCGGCGCGGTCATGAAGGCGACCCGGGGTCAGGCCGACGCGGCCCGCGTCAAGGAACTGATCCTGGAGAAGCTGGGCGTGAGCGAGGGCTGAGCCCCATCGCTCGGTACGGCCCCGGAAGGCACGTCCTCCGGGGCCGTACGCATCTGAGGGCGCCCCGCTCCCCACGCGCGCCGCCGGACGCGCTACGCTCGCCCGCCATGAGTGGACGCACCGATTCCGATGCCGGACCCGCGATAGCCGAAGAGGACGCGGAGCAGCCGATCGGAAAGGCCCGTCGGGCCCGTTGGACCGCGGCCGCCACCGGGGTCCTGCTCACACTCGCCGGACTGGCCGCCGCCCTGGTCCGGTTCACCGGTTCCGCACCGCCCCGCGTCCCCACCGCCTATGCCCTCGGCGCCGTCGTGTGCGCGCTCGCCGCGGCGCTCGGGGCCAAGGGCCGTACCCGCAGGGCTCTGTGGCTGCTGGTCGCGGGGACCATGGTCATGGCGCTCGGAGACCAGTCCGACTGACGGTGGCGAAGTTCCGCCCGGGGCGACAGGGTTCGCGGAAGTGTCCTGTGACGTCCCTCGCACTCTTGTGAATAAGCCCACGATCACCGCAAACGATCACTTTCGCCTGCAAGAGTGTCCTGCGCTTACTCATATGTTCTTTGCGGGCTGTTCACCTCATGGACGATCGTTCCCGGTCAAAGATCCACACATCGTCATCTGGGAGCACGTCCGTGGCAGACCTCGCCCGTTGGTGTGTCCGGCATCGGCTGACCGCCGTGCTGCTGTGGCTCCTCGCCTTCGGCGGGGTCACCGCGGCCGCCGCGGTGGCCGGTACGGCGTACTCGAACGACTACGAGGTCCCCGGTACCGAGTCCGGCCGCGCGGCGCAGCTGATCGAGGACGGTTTCCCGGGCCTGGGCGGGGACAGCGACACCGTTGTCTGGCACACCGAAGCCGGCACCGTCCGCGCCGCCGACGTCGAACAGACCATGACCCGCACCCTGGACCGGATCGCCGCACTGCCCGGCGTGGCCTCGGTGACCGGCCCCCACGGCGACCACGGCGCGCACCGGATCAGCGCCGACGGCCACACGGCCTACGCCACCATCACCTTCACCCAGCCGGCCGACCACATCGGCGCGTCCGAGGCGCGGGCCGTGGTGCGCACCGCCAAGGCCGCCCAGGGCGACGGACTCCAGGTGGAGCTGGGCGGCAGCGCGATCGGGCTCACCGCGTCCCCGCGCGAGCACACCGCCGAGGTGGTCGGCGTGCTCGTCGCGGCCGTCGTGCTCTTCCTCGCCTTCGGTTCGCTCGCCGCCTCGGCGCTGCCCATCGCCACCGCACTGGTCGGCGTGGGCACCGCCTACGCCGGTATCGGGCTGCTCGGACACGCCATGACCGTCGCCGACTTCGCGCCCATGCTCGGCATGCTGATCGGCCTCGGTGTCGGTATCGACTACGCGCTGTTCATCGTGACCCGGCACCGGCGCGGACTGAAACGCGGACTGAGCGTCACCGAGGCCGCCGTGAACGCCGTGGCCACCACCGGACGCGCCGTCGTCTTCGCGGGTGCGACGGTGTGCATAGCCCTGCTGGGAATGCTGACCCTGCGGCTGGACTTCCTCGACGGGGTCGCCGTCGCCGCCTCGTTGACGGTGGTGCTCACCGTCGCGGCCTCGGTCACCCTGCTGCCCGCCCTGCTGTCGTACATCGGCCACCGGGCCCTCAGCCGCCGTGAGCGGAGCCGGCTCGCCGAGCACGGGCCGGGCCCGGAGCTGCCCACCGGCCTCGCCGCCCGCTGGTCGGCGCTCGTCGAACGCCGTCCCAAGCTGCTCGCCTCGCTCGCCGCCGCCGTCGTCGCGCTGCTCGCCCTGCCGACCCTCTCCCTCCACCTCGGCACCTCCGACCAGGGCAACGACCCCCGCGCCTCCACCACCCGCAAGGCCTACGACCTGCTCGCCGACGGCTTCGGGCCCGGCGTGAACGGACCGCTCACCCTGGTGACCCGGGTGGACGGCGGCGCCGACAAGCTCGCCCTGGACAACCTCGAGGACGACCTGCGCGCCACCCGTGGCGTCGCCTCCGTCACCCCGGTCGTCCATGCCACCGGCGGCACCACCGCCTACCTCACCGTGGTCCCCGACTCCGCCCCTCAGTCGCAGGACACCAGCGACCTCGTGGACCGGCTGCGCACCGAGGTGCTGCCCCGCGCGGAGACCGGCACCTCCCTCGACATCCAGGTCGGCGGGGTCACCGCCGGCTACGACGACTTCGCGGATGTGATCATCGGCAAACTTCCGCTGTTCGTCGGCGCGGTGATCGGGCTCGGCTGTCTGCTGCTGCTCGTCGCGTTCCGTTCGCTCGGCATCCCGCTGAAGGCCGCCGTGATGAACATCGCCGCCGTGGCCGCCGCCTTCGGCATCGTCGTCGCCGTGTTCCAGTGGGGCTGGGGCAGCGAACTCCTCGGCCTCGGCCGCGCCGGACCCATCGAGCCGTTCCTCCCCGTGATCATGGTGTCCGTCCTCTTCGGACTCTCCATGGACTACCAGGTCTTCCTGGTCAGCCGGATGTACGAGGAGTGGCTGGAGACCGGCGACAACCGGCGCGCCGTCCGTGTGGGCCTCGCCGAGACCAGCCGGGTCATCAACTCGGCCGCCGTCATCATGATCTCGGTCTTCCTCGCCTTCGTGCTCAGCGGCGACCGCGTGATCGCGATGTTCGGCATCGCGCTGGCCTCCGCCGTCGCCCTGGACGCCTTCGTGCTGCGCACCCTGCTCGTCCCCGCGCTGATGCATCTGCTCGGCGCCGCCAACTGGTGGCTGCCCGCCCGGCTGGAGCGTCTGCTGCCCCGCATCAGCATCGAACCGCCCGAGTGCCGTGCCGCGCATGAGAGGCTCGGCAGGGTCTCGGTCGACGAACTGCGGAAGGACGAGCAGCGCGATGTACGCGATATCCCTGGGTGACGACGGAGCCGAGCTGCGGCCCCTGGAGGTCTGGCACGCCGAGGAGCTCCTCGCCAACATCGACCGGGGACGGGACTTCATCGGCCGGCACATCGGGCTGCCGGACGCCGTGTCCGACCTGGACGGCGCCCACAGCTGGCTGAAGTCGTACGCCGACAAGCGTGCCGTCGACGCCGGCGGCCTGCACGGCATCTGGCTGGACGGCAAGCTGGTCGGCGGTGTGCTGTTCCGCGTGTGGGACACCCGAAGCGGGGTGTGCGAGGCCGGCTGCTGGCTGGAGCCGGCGGCGGCCGGGCGCGGACTGGTCACGCGCAGCATGCGGGTGCTGCTGGACTGGGCCTTCGAGGAGCGCGGCATGCACCGCGTGGAGTGGTACGCGTCCTCCGCCAACGAGCCCAGCGTCAGCGTGGCCCGGCGGCTCGGCATGACCCGCGAGGGTGTGCTCCGCGAGAACTACCCGCACCGGGGCGTGCGCACCAGCACCGAGATCTGGTCGGTGCTGGCCGCCGAGTGGCGTACGGCACGCGCGCGTACCGCGCACAACGATCATTAAGGGACCTCTCAGACAGCGTCCGTACGGTGCCGGGCATGGCTACGAAGACAAAGGAAGGCGCCGAGGCCGGCACCGAGGCGCAGGGCGACGAGACGGCGGTGGAGGCCGCCACCACCGAGGAGGAAGCCGCTCAGGCGGAGACCCTTGGGGAGGGCTCCGCCCAGGCGGACGCCGCCGATGAGGAGGCTGCCGAGGAAGAGGCCGTCGAGGGGGAGGCCGCGGGGGAGGAGGCCGCGGGGGAGCGGGAACCCGTAAAGGACGAGGCGCCCTCCGGGGTCGGCCAGGGCGCCGGGGCCGTCGTCTCCGCCGCGCTGGGCCTCGTCTCGCTCAGCGGCGGTTGGATCGGCACCGTCGCAGGCGCCCGCGAGCAGCTCATCGGCCAGCTGCGGACGTCCTCCACCGCGAGCGTCGCCACCCAGATCAAGGCGGTCTACGGCAACGCCTGGCACAGCACCGCCCTGTGGGCCGGCCTGTTCGCCCTCGCCGCGCTGCTCACCGGCGTGGTGGTGCTCGTCCGGCCCGCCTTCGGCGCCCCCGGCCGGCCGCAGGCCCCCTGGATCAGGTCGGTCGCCTGGGCGGGTGTCTCGCTGGGCGTCATCGGCCTGCTGCTGGCGGTTCTGAAGTACTCCGACGCCCTGCTCGCCCTGCCCTCGACCGGCTGAGAAGGGCACGGATCCCAGGGGCCTTAGGAAGTCCACGCGCACCTTACGGACTCCCTAAGGCCCCTTACGCGCGCGTGACGGTCCGTACGCCGCCCGAAGATGCGGAACTCTCCCGATGTGGCGCACCCCCCTGGGAGACGAAGGTGGAGGCATCGCAGAACGCGACGCACGACACCGACTCTCCTCGAAGGACCCGCCGTGATCGAGTTCGAGTACCACAAGATGCGCTCCGCCCAGCTGATCCGCGAGGCCGAGCGGGAGCGCCTGGCCCGCGAGGTCGCCCGGGTGAACCGCGCCGCCCGCGACGAGGGCTCGGCCGGCCGCGCCGCCGCCGCCGAGTCCCATACCGACCGCCCCCGCCGGCAGCGGATCCCGCGCACCGCGTGAACACCGCACCGGCGGACCGGGCCGGGACGGAGGGTGGCCGTACGGGGGTCGGCCGCCTTCCGGACCGTACGGACCAGGGTCGTACGACTGCCCACCCCAGTCGTACGACCCTTCCGTCCGTTGCTACGACCCTCCCGACCACCGGTACGACGATCGCACCGCAACTGTGGAAAACCGGTGCCCTGCCGTCCCCACCTCGTGCGATGCTCGGGCCCGTGGAGACCAGGTCCGTCAGTCCCGTGTTCGTCGGCCGCACCGAAGAGCTGGACACCCTGAACGACGCGCTCGCCCGCGCCCGCGCCGGCGAGCCGCAGGCGCTGCTGCTCGGCGGAGAGGCCGGGGTCGGCAAGACCCGCCTCGTCGAGGAGTTCGCCACGGCCGCCGGCCGGCACGCGGTCGTCGCCGTCGGCGGCTGTGTGGAGATCGGCGCCGACGGGCTGCCGTTCGCCCCCTTCTCCACCGCGCTGCGCGCCCTGTACGACGCCCTGCCCGAGGAGTTCACCGCCGCCGCGCGCGGCCAGGAGGAGGAACTGGCCCGCCTCCTGCCC
The DNA here is from genome assembly GCF_053598395.1 of Streptomyces sp. NPDC001135. NCBI lineage: Bacteria > Bacillati > Actinomycetota > Actinomycetes > Kitasatosporales > Streptomycetaceae > Streptomyces > Streptomyces sp. NPDC001135. The sequence goes on from NZ_JBSFKD010000031.1 coordinate 68,823, forward strand.
GACCTGGGCGAGGCCGGCGCCGGCCGCCACGACGAACAGGGCACGGCCCGCCTGTTCGAACTCACCGCCCGGCTGCTCGAACGGATCGCCGCCGCCCAGCCGGTCGTGCTCGTCCTGGAGGACCTGCACTGGGCCGACGCCTCCACCCGCCACCTCCTCGCCTACCTCGTCCGCACCCTGCGCGCCGGCCGGCTCCTGGTCCTCGCCAGCTACCGCTCCGACGACATCCACCGCCGTCACCCGCTGCGCCCCCTGCTCGCCGAGCTCGACCGGCTGCGCACCGTCCGCCGCATCGAACTCGCCCGCTTCACCCGCGAGGAGGTCGGCCGCCAGATCGCCGGCATCCTCGCCGCCGAACCCGACCCCGCCCAGGTGGACGAGATCTTCGAACGCTCCGACGGCAACGCCTTCTTCGTCGAGGAACTCGCCGTCGCCGGCTGCGACGGCTGCGGCGCCGGCCTCACCGACTCCCTGCGCGACCTGCTCCTGGTCCGGGTCGAAACCCTGCCCGACAGCGCCCAGCGGGTCACCCGGGTCGTCGCCGAGGGCGGCTCCACCGTGGAGTACCGGCTGATAGCCGCCGTCGCCCAACTCAGCGAGGACGACCTCATCGAGGCGTTGCGAGCCGCCGTCGGCGCCAACATCCTCACCGCCTCGCGGACCGGCGACGGCTACCGCTTCCGGCACTCCCTGGTCCGCGAGGCCGTCGCCGACGACCTGCTGCCCGGCGAACGCTCCCGGCTCAACCGCCGCTACGCCGAGGCCCTGGAGGCCGACCCCACGCTCGTCCCGGCCGACGCGCGCGTGATGCGCCTGGCCAGCTACTGGTACCACGCCCACGACGCCGCCAAGGCCCTTCCCGCCGTCCTCGACGCGTCCGTCGTGGCCCGCCGCCGGCACGCCTACACCGAGCAACTCAGGCTCCTGGAACGGGCGATGGAGCTGTGGGACAGCGCCCCCGAGGAGGTGCGCTCCGCCCTGCGCCCGGTCGACTACACCGAGGTCTACCCCCCGTGCGGCTGCGACCCCGCCACCACTCCACTGCGCTACCTCGACCTGATGGCCGAGGCCGCCGTCGCGGGCCACTTCGGCGGCGAACGCGAACGCGCCCTGAAGATCATCAAGCGGGCGCTGCGCCTCCTCGAGGACGAGCCGGACCCCCTGCGCGCCGCCTGGTTCTGGGTGCAGCGCTCCCGGGTGGTCCAGTCCCTGGCACGCGGCGACGGATGGCAGGAACTGGCCACCGCCCAGGACCTGGTGCGCGGCCTGCCCCCGTCCGAGGTGCACGCCGAGGTGCTGGCCCTCGTCGCCAGCTGGTCCATGCTGCACCGGCCCGGGCCCGAGGCCTTCGCCGCCGCCGAGCGCGCCGTGGAGTACGCGCGCATGGTCGGCGCCCGCGACATCGAACTGCACGCCCGCCTCACCCTCGGCGGCCTCAAGGTGGACGCGGGCGATCCCGGGACCGGCCTGGCGGAGATGCGGCAGGTGCTGCGGGACACCCTCGCGGAGGGAGTGCACCATGTCACCGGCCGCGCCTATGTGAACCTGCCGTGCGAGCTGCAGAGCCTCGGCCGCGATCGGGAGGCCGCCGCACTCCAGCGCGAAGGCATCGACTTCGCCCGTCGGTACGGCCTGCTGGACTCCGAGGCCTGGATATGGGGCAACCTGTCCGAGGCGCTGTACTCGCTCGGCCAGTGGGCGGAGGCCGCCGAGGCCGCCGCACACGCGACCCGCGGCGCCCCCGGCGGCAAACCCCGCGGCGCTCACAGCGCCAAACCCCGCGGCGCCGGCGCCCTGCGCCTGGCGGACCTCGCCCTGGCCCGCGGCGACCTCGCCGAGGCGAGCCGGCAACTCGCCGCCGCCCGCGCCCACTACGGCACCCACGACCCCATGCTCCAGCACCTCCTGCCGCTGGCCCGGGTCTCCCTCGTGGTCGCCGCCGAGGAGGGCCGCCTCGCCGACGCCCGCGCCGAACTGCTCCAGGCCCTCGACGCCGGCTTCCCGCCCGGCTGCCACCATTACGGCTGGACGCTGCTGCGGGCCGCCGCCACCGCGGAGGCCGAAGCCCGCACCCTGCCCGCCGCCCAGCCCGGCCGCGCCGAGATCCTCGACCGCCTCCACGAAGCCGTACGCACACTCACCACCGCCGCCCCGCTCTGGCAGGCCTACGAACAGTGGACCCGCGCCGAACTGCGCCGGGCCCAGGGCGCCGACACCGCCGACGACTGGTCGCCGGTGGTCACCGCCTTCGAGTGCCTGGACCGCCCCTACGAACTCGCCCGGGTCCGCCACCGCCTCGCCGGAGCCCTTCTCGCCGACGGCGGCGAGGACGAACGCGACCGCGCGGGCGAACTGCTCCGGCTGGCCGAGGCGGTCGCCGCCCACCTCGACGCCCGGTCTCTCGCCGACGCCGTCACCCGGCTCGCCCAGCGCGCCCGCCTCCCCCTGACCCGCGCCCCACGGCAGGCCCTCGGCCCGGCCGACCCGGCCGCGGACCTCGGACTCACCAGCCGGGAGCGGGACGTCCTCCGCCTGGTCTCGGCCGGCCGCACCAACCGCCAGATCGCCGAGGAACTGTTCATCTCACCGAAGACCGCGAGCGTCCACGTCTCCAACATCCTGAGCAAGCTCGGCGTCTCGGGCCGGGGGGAGGCAGCCGCGGTGGCGCATCGGCTGGGCCTTTTCCCGGCCCGGACGCTCACTGCCGGATCGACGGGCTGAGACCTAGGCTGGGGAAAAGCCGTGCGGGGAGAAACGGGGGGAGAGGCCGTGTTCAACGCCTTCGAGGAACTGTTCGCACCCGGCCGCAAACACACCCGGGACGAACAGAACCGGCTGGAGCTGACCCGCGAGGACGTCGGCGACAACGACCCCGGCCGGGGAGCCATCGACCTGGCGTCCGGGAAGGCCGTCATACGGCTGCCGGGACCGCCGCCGGCCGCGGCGGAGCCGGAGAGGGGGCCGGAGGCGGGACCCGGGCCGGAAGCGGGCCCCGAAGACGGACCTGGAGACGAACCCCAAGCCCGACCGGATGACGGACCGGAACGCGGACGTGGAGAGGCGTGAGCGGTCCGGCGGGCGCCGAGCGCTATCCCACCTGCACCTCCAGCACCCGGTCGTCCCCCTTCCTCGGCCGTCCGCGGCCGTCCGTGTTGCTCGTCACCAGCCACACCCTGTCGCCGCCCGCCGCGACCACCGTCCGCAGCCGGCCGTACGTCCCGGTGAGGAAGGCCTGCGGTGCCGCCGAGGCCTCCGTGCCCCGCAGCGGGACGCGCCACAGGCGCTGGCCCTTCAGACCGGCCATCCAGATCACGCCCTTCACACAGGCGATGCCGCTGGGGGAGGCGTCGTCGGTGTGCCACTGGGCCACCGGGTTCTGGAAGGCGGCATCGGAGGACCTGCCCTCGGCCTTCGGCCAGCCGTAGTTCCCGCCGGGCTTGATCGCGTTCAGCTCGTCCCAGGTGTCCTGGCCGAACTCCGAGGAGAACAGGCGCTGTTTGCCGTCCCAGGCCAGACCCTGGACGTTGCGGTGGCCGTACGAGTACACCGGGGAGTCGGGAAAGGGGTTGCCCGGAGCCGGTTCGCCCTCCGGGGTCAGGCGCAGGATCTTGCCGCCCAGGGACTTCTTGTCCTGGGCCAGGCCCCGCTCGCCGCTCTCACCGGTGCCCGCGTACAGCATGCCGTCCGGACCGAAGGCGATCCGGCCGCCGTTGTGGATGTGGCCCTTGGGGATGCCCTTGAACACCGTGTCCGGAGCGCCCAGTTGCTCACCGGCCGGCTTTCGCTCGTCGTACAGCACACGGACGATGCGGTTGTCCGATGCGGAGGTGAAGTAGGCGTAGATCATGTGGTCCGAGGCGTAGTCGGGGGAGAGGGCGATGCCGAGCAGACCGCCCTCGCCGGCCGGGGAGACACCGGAGACCTTGCCCAGTTCTGTCTTGCGGCCCGTCTTCTCGTCGATCCGGGTGAGCGTCCCGTCGTCGCGGGAGGAGACCAGCAGACCACCGTCGGGCAACGGGGCCAGCCCCCATGGTGTCCTCAGGCCCTCGGCCACGGTGCGCAGTACCTTCACCGAGCCCTTGGCCGGCGGGGCCGACTCGGTGGCCCGGCCGGAGGGGGGTGTCCCCGATGCCGTACCCGTGGACGTCCGTCCGGCGCCGCTCGGTGACCCCCCTCCGTCGGAGGAGCAGCCGGCCGTCAGCAGGAGGGCGGCTACGGCCAACGCGGCCGAAACAGCTCGACGTTGCACGATCATGATCCCTTCGACGCGGTGATCCAGCAGCAGGTGCTCCTTCTCATACACCGCCCACCCCGGGTTCCCGATCCCCCGCACCGAACGCGGCCGACGCCCCCGGATCCGAGCAGCCCCCACCCTCTCACCGGCCCCGCCCGCACCGTCCCCTCAGTCCCACGACCCCCGTGCCGCCGGCAGGCGGGACACCTCTGTCAGGTCCTGCTCGGTCAGGTGCAGGTCGACCGCCGCCGCGTTCTGCGCGGCCCAGCGTTCCTGCTTCGTGCCTGGGAGGGCGATCACGTGGCGGCCCTGGTCCAGGACCCAGGCCAGGGCGACCTGGGCCGGGGTGACGTGCTCGCCGTGGCGGCGGGCGATGCGGCGCAGTCCCGCGACGATCGGCTGGTTGGCCGCCATCATCTCCGCCGTGAAACGGGGATGGCGAGCCCGCAGGTCGTCCGGTTCGAAGCCCTCGCCCGGCCTCAGCGTGCCGGTCAGGTAGCCGTTGCCCAGGGGCATCGCCGCGAGGAAACCCACACCCCGCGCCTGGCACCACGGCAGCAGCGCCTGCAGCGCCTCCGGCGACCACACCGACAGCTCCGCCTCCACCGCGGCCACCGGGAACACCTGCTGCACCCGCTGCAGCTGGCGCAGCGTGCCGTCGTACAGCCCGGCCCCCGAGCGCCGGCCACCGCGCGCGCCGACCGCGCACAGACCCAGTGCCCTCACCTTGCCCGCCCGGACGAGGTCCGCCATCGCGCCCCAGGTCTCCTCGACGGGGACCTCCGGGTCGGCGCGGTGCAGCTGGTAGAGGTCGATCACGTCCGTCTGCAGGCGCCGCAGCGAGGCGTCGCAGGCCCGCTTCACGTACCCGGGGCGGCCGTTGGCCACGATGTGCTGCTCGCCCACCAGCAGCCCCACCTTCGTGGACACGAAGGCGTCCGCGCGCCGCTCCTTGAGCACCCGGCCCAGCAGCAGCTCATTGGTGAACGGGCCGTACATGTCAGCCGTGTCGAGGAGGTTCGATCCCAGGTCCAGCGCCCGGTGCACGGTTCTGTGCGACTCGTCGCCCCGCTGCCGCGACCCGCTGTACGCCCAGCTCATCGGCATGCACCCGAGTCCGACGGCCCCCACCCCGAGCGCCCCCGCGCCGATCGTCCTGCGCTCCACCTGCTCGTGAACCTCCCTCTGCCAGGCCCCCAACCTAACCTCTGCACGCGCGCGTACCTGACATAGCCTCCTTGCCATGACTGCTGACGTGTGGCTCCCCATGGCGCCGGAGGAGATCGAGGGACTTCCCGAGGGGCCCCGGTACCTGTTCTGGGACGGGGGCGAGGACGGTGACCAGCCCTTTCCGGGCGACCCGGCGGACTGCGTCCTGTACGTGGTGCCCTACATGAAGCGGTGGTCGGTCAGGGTGCGTCCGCTGGAGCATCTGACCAACGTGCAGGTCATCCAGACACTGACGGCCGGTGTCGACGACGTCACCGCCCGGCTGTCGGTCATCCGGCCGGGCGTGCGGCTGTGCAACGCGCGCGGCGTGCACGAGGCGAGCACCGCCGAGCTGGCGCTCACCCTGACCCTCGCCTCCCTGCGCGGCATCCCCGGCTTCGTGCGCGCCCAGCAGGAGGAGCGCTGGCAGAGCGCGTTCCACCCCGCGCTCGCCGACAAGTCCGTCCTGATCGTCGGCTACGGCGCCATCGGCGCCGCCATCGAGGACCGGCTCGCGCCTTTCGAGCTCGCGCGGGTGGCGCGCGTGGCGCGCTCCCCGCGCACCACGGCGCGCGGTCCGGTGCACCCGCTCACCGATTTGCCGGAACTGCTCCCACACGCCGATGTCGTGATCCTCTCCACGCCCTTGACGGAGGAGACGCGTGGGCTGGTCAACGAGCAATTCCTGGCGGGAATGAAGGACGGGGCGCTGCTCGTGAACGTCGCGCGGGGTCCCGTCGTCGACACCGAGGCGCTGCTCGCGGAGCTGGAGAGCGGTCGCCTCACGGCGGCCCTGGACGTCACCGATCCCGAGCCGCTGCCGCCCGGGCACCCGCTCTGGCAGGCCCCCGGCGTGCTCATCAGCCCGCACGTGGGCGGCCCCTCCTCGGCCTTCCTGCCCCGCGCGAAGCGGCTGCTCACCGACCAGCTCACCCGGTTCGTGAACCACGAGCCGCTGCGGAACGTGGTCCTGACGACGGGGTCGTAGGACCGCTTCCGGCACCCTCCGCAACCCCTCGGACGCGGCGCGTACCGGCATCCCCGCTGGTCGTCACGGAGCGTAGAGAAGCTATGTCCCTGAGTGACGATCCTGGTGTATCGTCCCGACAGGGGCTGCGCCGCCGAACGTTCGGCGCCGGGGATGCACAGTTCAGATTCGTGAGGGGGGCGACGGGCGATGCACGGCCTATGGACGAACGATCCGACGCGGCGGAGCCGCCGACGGCGACCCTGGCGCACGGCCACGCGCAGACGCGGCCACCACACCAGCCACCACAGCCACCACCAGCGCAGGCACAGCGGGCGCCGGAGGCATGCGCACCCAGCGCACCGGTACCGTCGGGACGCGGGAGCGGCGCGGACCGGGAGGCCCCGGTGAGTGCGCCGCCCTCCGTGACGACCGCCCTGGACGCAGCGGTGCGGGCCCCGCATCCGCAGCAGGCGCCGCCGCGCCGCCGGCCGGCCGCCGGCGAGGGCACACGCGCGATGGAGCAGCTCGTCCTGGCCCTGGTCTGCGCGGCCTACGCCGTCGGGGCCGCGTGCGACTGGGGCGCGGACGAAGTCGCGCTGTTCATGGGCGACTTCGGGCTGAGCGCGGCGGCGGGCGCCGCCGCCGTCTCGTGCTTCCTGTACGCCCGCAGCCCGCGGGTCCGCTTCCGTTCGGCCTGGCTGCTGTTCTCGCTCTCCTCGGCGATGGCGGCCCTCGGCAACGCGGTCTGGGGGTGGTACGAGGTCGTCCTCGGGCAGCCCGTGCCCAGCCCCAGCTACGCCGACCTGTTCTTCCTGTGCTTCGCGCCGCCCGCCATCGTGGGCCTGCTGGTGCTCGCCAAACGGCCGGTGACCAAGGCCGGCTGGATCTGCCTGGCGCTGGACGCCTGGCTGATCGGCGGCTCGCTGCTCACGCTGTCGTGGAGCCTCGCGCTCGCCCAGGCGGCCCGGTTCGACGGACCGAGCGTGGCGCACACCGCGCTGTCGCTGGCGTACCCGCTGCTCGACATCGCCCTCGTCAGCATGGTGCTCGCGCTGCACTTCCGCCGCACCCCGGGCAACCGCACCGCCGTGAACACGGCGATCGGCGCGCTCGCGGTCACCGTGATGTGCGACGCCCTGTTCACCTCGCCGCTGCTGCACAGCAGTTACCGCTCCGGGCAGCTGCTGGACGCCGGCTGGTTCGCCGGTTCGCTGCTGCTCGCCTACGCCCCCTGGGCCGCACCCCGCCGCAAGGGCGCCCAGGAGGCGCACGTACCGGACGGGCACACGCGCGTGGTCCACGAGCACCTGCCCGGACAGCGTGGCACGGTCCACCACCCCCTGCCCGCGCCCGGCCCGGGAGGTGAGCACAGCCGGTATCCGGCCGGCCGTCCGCTGACCGGTTCCCTCGCCGCCCTCACCCCCTACCTCGCCGCCGCCGTGTGCACCCTGGGCATCCTGTACAACGTCCTCAACGGGCGCCGACCCGACCACGTGGTGCTGATCACCGCGGGTGCCGTCGTGCTCGCGCTGGTCATCCGGCAGGGCATCATGCTGCTGGACAACATCACCCTCACCCAGGAGCTGGCCCAGAAGGAGAACCACTTCCGCTCCCTGGTGCAGGGCTCCAGCGACGTCATCATGATCGCCGCGCCCAACGGCGTCCTGCGGTACGTCTCCCCGGCCGCCGCCGGGGTCTACGGCCGGCCCGCCGAGGACCTGGTGGGCAGCGAGCTGGCCGGTCTCATCCACCCGGAGGACCTGGGCTGTGTGGTGCACGAGGTGCGCCGCTTCCTCGCCGCGAGCCCGCTGGAGGAACCCACCACCCGCATCGAGTGCCGCTTCCGGTCCGGCGACGGCGGCTGGCTCAACGTGGAGTCCACGGTCAACCGCCACCACGGCGGGCTGATCTTCAACAGCCGGGACGTGACCGAAAGAGTGCGCCTGCAGGCCCAGCTGCAGCACAACGCCGAGCACGACCCGCTGACCGACCTGCCCAACCGCGCGCTGTTCACCCGGCGTGTGCAGCAGGCCCTGTCCGGCCGCCGTGCCACCGACCGCGGCGCCGCCCTGCGCAACACGGCCGTGCTCTTCATCGACCTGGACGGCTTCAAGGCCGTCAACGACACCATCGGCCACCAGGCCGGGGACGAACTGCTGGTCCAGGCCGCCCGGCGGCTCCAGGACGCGGTCCGGCAGGGGGACACCGCGTCCCGGCTGGGCGGCGACGAGTTCGCGGCCCTGATCGTCGGGGACGGCACCCGTGACCGCGCCGCCCGGGAGCGGAACATCCTGGAACTCGCCGACCGCCTCAGGGTGACCCTCTCCCAGCCGTACGCGATCGACGGCCAGGACGTGCGGGTCAACGCCTCCATCGGCGTCGCCTTCGCCGAACCGGGCCTCGGCGCGGGCGAGCTGCTGCGCAACGCCGACCTCGCGATGTACCGCGCGAAAGCGGCCGGAAAGGGCCGGGTCGAGCTGTACAAGCCGCAGATGCAGCAGGACGTCGTACGCAAGGCGGAGCTGGCCACCCGGCTGCGTGCCGCCTTGCACGACGGCGAGTTCGCCCTGCTGCACCAGCCGGTGGTGTGCCTGGAGAGCGGCCGGATCACGGCGGTCTCCGCGCAGGCGCGCTGGCGCTCCTCGCAGGGGGTGCTGTTCACCCCGGCCGAGTTCCTGCGGGTGGCCGAGGACGGCGACAAGACGGCCGAGCTGGAGCGGTGGATCCTGCAGGAGGCCGTCGAGCAGGCCGCCGAGCGGGCCGCGACCGGGCTCGTCGTACCGGTGGCCGTCCGGATGGGCGCCCGGCGGCTGCTGGACCGGTCGATGCCGCTCGGCTCCGTGGAGGCGCTGCTGACCCGGCACGGGCTGCCGCCCGGCGCGCTGGTGCTGGAGCTGTCCGACACCGATCCGTGTATCTCCCTGGACGAGCTGGAGCGCCGGCTGACCGCCCTCAGCCGTCTCGGAGTGCGGATCGCGCTGGACGGCTTCGGCAGCGGCCACGCGGCCATCACGGCGCTCAGAAGGCTCCCCGTGGACGTGCTGAAACTCGACCGCAGTCTGGTCGAGGGCGTCGTGGAGTCCGCGCGGCTGCACAAGATCACCAGTGGTCTGCTGCGGATCGCCGGCGATCTGGGGCTGCAGTCCGTGGCCGAGGGCGTGGACCTGCCGGAGCAGGCCGTGGCGCTCCGCGCGATGGGTTGTACGCACGGACAGGGCACGGCGTTCGCGGGGCCACTGGACGAGTACCGGCTGCGCCGGGCGCTCGGATCCGGCCACTATCCGGTGCCCCACGCATCGGCCGAACCGGCGTTCGCGGGCGTCGTGCGCGAACCGCAGGGACGCGTCGGGGCGGAGGGAGCGGGCGCGCGCACACCGACCGGTGCGCCCCGTGGGTGAACGGGCCACGGAGAGGGGCGCGGGGGTGTACACAGGGAGGGTGCCCGCCGTCCTGGGAGGTGGCCGTGCCTGCCGCTCACATAATGAGACGCCCGTCCCACCCACTTGACACGTGGTGCGTGCCGGGGGGAGGGTCAGTGCCATGCGCACCCGAATTCTCGTACTTGGACAGCGCGTCGGCTGAGCTGGGACCCACCGGAGGACGATCCGGAATGCCCAGCGACCTCACCGGCGCGCTCCCCTCGCTTGCCTTGCGGCACGAGGGGTTTTTTGTTGCACGAGTGCCGCTCGTACAGCACGTGAACTCCGTACAAACCTCGCAAAAACCCTCAGCATCGAGAAGAGAATGCCGATGACCGAGCAGGCCACCGGGGCCCATCCGCAGCCGCGGCCCCGATCCGGAGGACAGCAGTCCGCCCCCGTCGAGCACGTCACGGGTGCGCAGTCCCTCATCCGCTCCCTCGAGGAGGTCGGCGCGGACACGGTATTCGGCATTCCCGGCGGTGCGATCCTCCCGGCGTACGACCCCCTGATGGACTCCACCCGGGTCCGTCATGTGCTGGTCCGCCACGAGCAGGGCGCCGGCCACGCGGCCACCGGCTACGCGCAGGCCACCGGCAAGGTCGGCGTCTGCATGGCGACGAGTGGTCCCGGTGCCACCAACCTGGTCACGCCGATCGCCGACGCGCACATGGACTCCGTGCCGCTGGTCGCGATCACCGGCCAGGTCGCCTCGAAGTCGATCGGTACGGACGCCTTCCAGGAGGCGGACATCGTCGGCATCACCATGCCGATCACCAAGCACAACTTCCTGGTCACCAAGGCCGAGGACATCCCGCGGATCATCGCGCAGGCGTTCCACATCGCCTCGACCGGCCGCCCGGGCCCGGTCCTGGTCGACATCGCCAAGGACGCCCTGCAGGCGAAGACGACGTTCTCCTGGCCGCCCACCATGGACCTGCCCGGCTACCGCCCGGTGACCAAGCCGCACGCCAAGCAGATCCGCGAGGCCGCCAAGCTGATCACCTCCGCCCGGCGGCCCGTCCTCTACGTCGGCGGCGGCGTCCTCAAGGCGCACGCCACGGCCGAGCTGAAGGTCCTCGCCGAACTCACCGGAGCGCCCGTCACCACCACCCTGATGGCGCTCGGCGCGTTCCCCGACAGCCACCCGCTGCACGTGGGAATGCCGGGCATGCACGGTGCGGTCGCCGCCGTCACCGCGCTGCAGAAGGCCGACCTGATCGTCGCCCTCGGTGCCCGCTTCGACGACCGTGTCACCGGCAAGCTGGACAGCTTCGCCCCCTACGCCAGGATCGTCCACGCCGACATCGACCCGGCGGAGATCGGCAAGAACCGCGCCGCGGACGTGCCGATCGTCGGGGATGCCCGCGAGGTCATCGCCGACCTGGTCCAGGCGGTGCAGAAGGAGCACAGCGAGGGCCACAAGGGCGACTACACCGCCTGGTGGAGCGACCTGAACCGCTGGCGCGAGACCTACCCCCTCGGCTACGACCAGCCCGAGGACGGCTCGCTCTCCCCGCAGCAGGTCATCGAGCGCATCGGGCAGCTGGCCCCGGAGGGCACGATCTTCGCGGCGGGCGTCGGCCAGCACCAGATGTGGTCCGCGCACTTCATCCAGTACGAGAAGCCGGCCACCTGGCTGAACTCCGGCGGCGCCGGAACCATGGGCTACGCGGTCCCGGCCGCCATGGGCGCGAAGGCCGGACAGCCGGAGCAGACCGTCTGGGCGATCGACGGCGACGGCTGCTTCCAGATGACCAACCAGGAACTGACCACCTGCGCGCTGAACAACATCCCGATCAAGGTCGCCATCATCAACAACGGCGCCCTCGGCATGGTCCGCCAGTGGCAGACCCTCTTCTACAACCAGCGCTACTCCAACACGGTGCTGCACAGCGGTCCCGACGACATCAACCCGGAGGCCAAGGGCACGCGCGTGCCGGACTTCGTGAAGCTGTCCGAGGCGATGGGCTGCGTGGGCCTGCGCTGCGAGCGCCCGGAGGACCTGGACAAGGTCATCGAAGAGGCGAACTCCATCAACGACCGCCCGGTCGTCGTCGACTTCATCGTCCACGAGGACGCGATGGTGTGGCCGATGGTCGCCGCCGGCACCTCCAACGACGAGATCATGGCCGCCCGGGACGTCCGCCCCGACTTCGGCGACAACGAAGACGACTGAGCGAGAGAGACGTAAAAGACCATGTCCAAGCACACGCTCTCCGTCCTGGTGGAGAACACCCCGGGCATCCTGGCCCGCATCGCCGCCCTGTTCTCGCGGCGCGGCTTCAACATCGACTCGCTCGCCGTCGGTGTCACCGAGCACCCCGACATCTCCCGCATCACCATCGTGGTGAACGTCGAGGACCTGCCGCTGGAACAGGTGACCAAGCAGCTCAACAAGCTCGTCAACGTGCTGAAGATCGTCGAGCTGGAGCCCGGACAGGCCGTCCAGCGCGAACTCGTCCTCGTGAAGGTGCGCGCCGACAACGAGACCCGCTCGCAGATCGTGGAGATCGTCCAGCTGTTCCGCGCCAAGACCGTCGACGTCTCCCCGGAGGCCGTCACGATCGAGGCCACCGGATCGGGTGACAAGCTGTCCGCCATGCTCAAGATGCTCGAGCCGTTCGGCATCAAGGAGCTGGTGCAGTCCGGCACCATCGCGATCGGCCGCGGCGCCCGCTCGATCACCGACCGTTCGCTTCGCGCGCTCGACCGAACCGCGTAAAGCTGAACTCGAGCGCGCCGCGCAAGGCTGGAACCGGGCGGTCGGCGACGATCGGTCCGCCCGGATGCCGAGATTGAGAAACTTCCCTTCCCCTCACCGGCATACGGTGGGACGCACAACCTGCACACCAAGGAGAGAACCCAAAGTGGCCGAGCTGTTCTACGACGCTGACGCCGACCTGTCCATCATCCAGGGCCGCAAGGTCGCGGTCATCGGCTACGGCAGCCAGGGCCACGCCCACGCGCTGTCGCTGCGTGACTCCGGTGTCGACGTGCGTGTCGGTCTGCACGAGGGCTCGAAGTCCAAGGCCAAGGCCGAGGAGCAGGGTCTGCGCGTGGTGACCCCCGCCGAGGCCGCCGCTGAGGCCGACGTCATCATGATCCTGGTCCCGGACCCGATCCAGGCCCAGGTGTACGAGGAGTCCATCGCCCCGCACCTGAAGGACGGCGACGCGCTGTTCTTCGGCCACGGCTTCAACATCCGCTTCGGCTTCATCAAGCCCCCGGCCGGCGTGGACGTCTGCATGGTCGCCCCGAAGGGCCCGGGCCACCTGGTCCGCCGTCAGTACGAGGAGGGCCGCGGCGTTCCCTGCATCGCCGCCGTCGAGCAGGACGCCTCCGGCAACGCCTTCGCGCTGGCCCTGTCGTACGCCAAGGGCATCGGCGGCACCCGCGCCGGCGTCATCAAGACGACCTTCACCGAGGAGACCGAGACCGACCTGTTCGGCGAGCAGGCCGTCCTCTGCGGTGGTACGGCCGCGCTGGTCAAGGCGGGCTTCGAGACCCTGACCGAGGCCGGCTACCAGCCGGAGATCGCCTACTTCGAGTGCCTGCACGAGCTGAAGCTGATCGTGGACCTCATGTACGAGGGCGGCCTGGAGAAGATGCGCTGGTCCATCTCCGAGACCGCCGAGTGGGGCGACTACGTCACCGGCCCGCGCATCATCACCGACGCCACCAAGGCCGAGATGAAGAAGGTCCTCGCCGAGATCCAGGACGGCACCTTCGCCACCAACTGGATGGACGAGTACCACGGCGGCCTGAAGAAGTACAACGCGTACAAGCAGCAGGACTCCGAGCACCTGCTGGAGACCACCGGCAAGCAGCTGCGCAAGCTGATGAGCTGGGTGAACGAGGAGGCGTAAGCCTCACGTCAGGGGGCCGGAGCATGCCGCTCCGGCCCCCTGTTCCACAACCGCCGACGGGACTACAAAATGTAGTTTCTCGTCCGGGTGATACTTCCGCGGTGGCGTAAACCGACGACCGCGGCGCCACTAGACTGCTGCACAACACGCGTCAGGCCCACAGCGTCGTGCGTCTTCCGCGGCTAGCCCCCTCCACCGCCTGCGGCCGTCGGGACGGCCGTCCGCATTGGACTTGTGAGGACTCACGTGAGCTCGAAACCCGTCGTACTCATCGCTGAAGAGCTGTCGCCCGCGACCGTCGACGCACTCGGCCCGGACTTCGAGATCCGGCACACCAACGGAGCGGACCGGGCCGAACTGCTCCCCGCCATCGCCGACGTCGACGCGATCCTGATCCGTTCCGCGACCAAGGTCGACGCCGAGGCCATCGCCGCGGCGAAGAAGCTCAAGGTCGTCGCGCGCGCCGGCGTCGGCCTGGACAACGTCGACGTCTCCGCCGCCACCAAGGCCGGCGTGATGGTCGTCAACGCCCCGACCTCCAACATCGTGACCGCCGCCGAGCTGGCCTGCGGTCTGATCCTCGCCTCCGCCCGCAACATCCCGCAGGCCAACGCCGCGCTCAAGAACGGCGAGTGGAAGCGCAGCAAGTACACCGGTGTCGAGCTGGCCGAGAAGACCCTCGGCGTCGTCGGCCTCGGCCGCATCGGCGCCCTGGTCGCCCAGCGCATGTCCGCCTTCGGCATGAAGGTCGTCGCCTACGACCCCTACGTGCAGCCCGCGCGGGCCGCGCAGATGGGCGTGAAGGTGCTGTCCCTGGACGAGCTGCTGGAGGTCTCCGACTTCATCACCGTCCACCTGCCCAAGACCCCCGAGACCCTCGGCCTCATCGGTGACGAGGCGCTGCGCAAGGTCAAGCCGAGCGTGCGCATCGTCAACGCCGCGCGCGGCGGCATCGTCGACGAGGCGGCGCTGTACGCGGCGCTGAAGGAGGGCCGGGTCGCCGGCGCCGGCCTGGACGTGTACGCCAAGGAGCCGTGCACCGACTCCCCGCTGTTCGAACTGGACCAGGTCGTGTGCACCCCGCACCTCGGCGCCTCCACCGACGAGGCGCAGGAGAAGGCGGGCATCGCGGTCGCCAAGTCCGTCCGTCTCGCCCTCGCCGGTGAGCTGGTGCCCGACGCGGTGAACGTCCAGGGCGGTGTCATCGCCGAGGACGTCAAGCCCGGTCTGCCGCTCGCCGAGCGCCTCGGCCGGATCTTCACCGCACTCGCGGGCGAGGTCGCGCACCGCCTCGACGTCGAGGTCTACGGCGAGATCACCCAGCACGATGTGAAGGTCCTGGAGCTGTCCGCGCTCAAGGGTGTCTTCGAGGACGTCGTCGACGAGACGGTGAGTTACGTCAACGCGCCGCTGTTCGCGCAGGAGCGGGGCGTCGAGGTCCGGCTGACCACCAGCTCCGAGTCGGCCGAGCACCGCAATGTCGTCACCGTGCGCGGCACGCTCGCGGACGGCGAGGAGGTGTCGGTCTCCGGCACGCTGGCCGGCCCGAAGCACCTCCAGAAGATCGTCGCGGTCGGCGACTACGACGTCGACCTCGCGCTCGCCGACCACATGGTCGTCCTGCGCTACGAGGACCGTCCCGGTGTCGTCGGCACCGTCGGCCGCATCCTCGGTGAGGCGGGCATCAACATCGCCGGCATGCAGGTCGCCCGCGCGGCGGTGGGTGGCGAGGCGCTGGCGGTGCTCACCGTCGACGACACGGTCACCGCCGGTGTGCTGGCCGAGGTGGCTTCCGAGATCGGTGCGGCGTCCGCCCGCTCGGTGAACCTGGTCTGACGCATCCCGAAAACGCCGGGCGGGCTGACTCTCGTCAGCCCGCCCGGCGTTTTTCTGTGCCCTACTCCTCGGACCTGATCTCGATCCGGCGCAGGCTCACCGCCGCCCCCGCCGCCGCCAGCGCCACCACGGCCGCGCCGGCGATCGCCGCGCCCTGCATCCCGCTGGTGAACGCCTCGCGGGCCGCGGCGAGGAGGGACGCGCCGGCCGGGCCGGGCAGGTGGGCGGCCGTGGCGAGGGCGTCACCCAGGGTCTGCCGGGCACCCGCCGGAGCGGTGGACGGCATCTCGTGGCGGTAGATCGCCGTACCGATGGAGCCGAGGACCGCCATGCCGAGCGCGCCGCCGAACTCGGTGCCGGTCTCCAGCAGTGAGGAGACCGAGCCCGCCCGCTCCACCGGAGCGCTGCTCATGGCCAGGTCGACCAGCTGGGACGAGATGGCGACCATCCCGCAGGCGAGGACGCCGGCCCCGGTCAGCACCAGCCACAGCGAGTCGGTGCCGATGAAGGCCATCGTCGAGTAACCGGCCGCCATGGCCGCGAAGCCGCCGGCGACGACGTAGCCCCGGTTGACGCCCCGCTGGACGAGCTGTGCGGTGACCGGACCGGCGAATCCGATGAACACCGAGGGCAGCAGGCTCCACAGGGCCGCCGCCAGCGGGCTCTTGCCGAGGACCGCCTGCAGGTACTGCGTGGTGAAGATGGCCGAGCCCATCATGGCGAGGGCGGCGACGAGGTTGAGGACCAGGGCCGGGGCGAAGCCCCGGCCCTTCAGCAGGGCCGGCGGGACCAGCGGCGAGGCGGCCGTGCGCTGCCGGTGGACGAACAGGGCCGCGAAGAGCAGGCCGACGGTGACGGAGACGACGTACAGCGGGTGCCAGCCCTCGGAGGGGATCTCCTTCAGGCCGTAGATCACGGGGAGCACGGCGGCCATCGACAGCGGGACGCTCAGCCAGTCGAAACGCCCGGGGTTCGGGTCCTTGGACTCCGGCAGCAGCACCGGTCCGAGGAGCAGCAGGAGCGCCATCGCGGGCAGGTTGACCAGGAAGACCGAGCCCCACCAGAAGTGCTCGACGAGGATGCCGCTCATCACCGAGCCGAGCGCGATACCGCCGGTCATCACGCCGGACCACAGGCCGATCGCCTTCGCCCGCTGGCCGGGGGCGGTGAACATCGTGCGCACCAGCGCCATCGTGGACGGCATCAGGGTCGCGCCGCCGATGCCGAGGATCGCGCGGGCCGCGATCAGCGTCTCGGCGCTGTTCGCGTAGGCCGCGAGGAGCGAGGCGGTGCCGAAGGCGGCGGCGCCCATGAGGAGGAGCTTGCGGCGGCCGATGCGGTCGCCGAGCGAGCCCATCGTCATCAGCAGGCCGGCCAGGACGAAGCCGTAGACGTCGAAGATCCACAGCTGCTGGGTGCCGCTGGGGTGCAGGTCGGCGCTGATGGCGGGGGTCGCGAAGTACAGGACCGAGACGTCCATCGAGACCAGCAGCAGCGGCAGCATCAGCACGGAGAGGGCGGTCCACTCGCGCCGTCCGGCGCGGGCGGGGGCGGCGCCGTCGGCGCGGCCGGAGGGGGTGGTGCTCGTCGGGTTCGTCGTCATGGCAGTGACTGTACGGGCGTCTTAAACGCTTGTCTAGAACAATTGTATAAGTCATCTGTCTGGGACGGTCGTATGGATCGGGGGTAGGGTGGTGCGCATGGGACATCGTGAGGATCTGCTCGAAGGCGCCAAGCGCTGCCTGCTGGAGAAGGGGTTCCTGCGCACGACCGCGCGGGACGTCGTCAAGGAGTCGGGCACCAACCTGGCGTCGATCGGCTACCACTACGGCTCGAAGGACGCGCTGCTGGTGCAGGCCTACATCTCGCTGATCGAAGGCGTGGGGGAGCGGTTCGACCCGGGGCTCGGCGGGACGGTGACGCAGCCTCCGGGGTCACTGGAGCGCTTCCAGGAGGTGTGGACGAGCATCATCCGCACGGTGCCCGAGTCGCGGGCGATCTGGCTGCTCAGCTTTGAGCTGATGTTCCAGGACGAGCGGCTGGAGGAGGTGCGCAAGCTCCTCGCCGAGGCGCAGAAGGAGGGCCGCGCGGGGCTCACCGCCATGTTCAGCGGTGTCCCGGAGGCGGACATCGACCCGGAGGCGGTCGAGACCGAGGGCCGCCTCTACCAGACGCTGCTCAACGGCCTTATGGTCCAGTGGCTCTTCGACCCGGACTCGGCGACCACCGCCGAGCAGTTGACGCAGGGTCTGCGGCGGGTGATCGACGGACTCGGCACGAGCTGATCCGCCCGTCCCGCACCCGCGGCGCCCGGTCCGCGCGGTGCCGTACGGCCGCCCGGCGGTGGCGGATCAGCGGACAGGCCGGGCCCGGTCCCTCCTGGAGACCGGCCGTCGGGTTCGGCACGCCGGCCCGGCCGGAGGGGCCCAGGGCCGAGCCCGGGCCGTCCAGGGCCAGGAGCCGGGGTCGGAGGTCAACCCCCTCGCGTTTCCGGCGCGTTGGCGCGGACCGCCGGACGGCTCGTGCGGGGAGCGGATGCCGAGCGCGGGGACCGGGCCGACCCGGTCGAGGACCGCGGGTCACCCGTCCGGGCCGGTCCGCCGGTCCCGGCGCCGCCCTGGACAGCGTCACACTCCTTCACCGCGCATCGGGCGGCAGCACCGGTGACGTACGGTTCGGCGGCGGTCCGGCGCGTTGCCCCGGCGACACCGTCCACGGCCTGCTGACCGTGCACGCCGACACCAGGGGCACCGAGGTCGACGGCAACACGGTGACGGGGCCCGTGCGGATCACCGGCAACAGCGGCAGCGGCCTGCCACCGGCGGAGTCCGACCGGGCGAGCACCCCGGGCCCTCCCCGCGCGCGTAGGAGCGTCATCCGCCCGCCGGCCGCGCACCGCCGGTCCCGGGGGCACGGATTGCGGTCGCCCGACGGGTACGGGAGATTGGCCACATGTGCCGGATCCCGCTCCCGGAACCCCGCTCGACATGGCCTTAGCCGATGCCGAGGAGACCGTGCTGATCGTCGGCGGGGGACCCGTCGGCCTCACCGCCCGGGCGCTGCTGGAAAGGTGGGGCGTGCGAGCCCTGCTGGTGGAGAAACACGGGGAGCTGTCGCCCTTCCCCCGGTCCCGGCTGGTCAACGTACGCTCGATGGAGATCTTCCGCGGGCTCGGGCTCACCGGCCGGATCACGGCCGGGGCGTTCGCGCCGCGGTACGGCCGGGTCCGTTTCCGTGACACCCTCACCGGCGACGACTTCGCGGCGGCGGCGATGGCCGGGGTGCACGCGCCGGTGCCGGAGAGCCCCGCGCTGGGCGTCGTCACCTCACAGGACCGGCTGGAACCGGTACTCCTCGCCGCGGCGGACGCGCCGGTGCGGTTCGGGGCCGAACTCACCGGCCTGAGCGAGACGGAGGACGGTGTCCTCGCCGTTCTGGCCGACCGCCGGACCGGTGACCGGACACGGGTCCGGGCCCGTTACGTCCTCGCCGCCGACGGCGCGCACTCCACCGTGCGGCGGCTGCTGGGCATCGGCACCACCGGCCCCGGCGCCCTGGGGGAGGTGACCACGGTCGTGTTCGACGCCGACCTCGACCGCTGGTGTGCCGGGCGGCCCGCCGGCGTCTACTTCACCGCGCACGGTTCCTTCATGCCGCTGTATCCCGAGGGAGGCTGGGCCTGGTTCGGTCCCACGCCCGCGGACACCGACGGCACCGACTGGGGCGACCTGGTGGCGTACGCCCTCGGCTCCGGCACCGGCGTACGGCACGTGCTGCGGGTCCAGCACTGGGTGATGGAGGCGTTCGTCGCCGAGCGGCTCCTGCACGGCCGGACCCTGCTGGCCGGCGACGCCGCGCACGCCGTTCCCGTCATCGGCGGCCTGGGCATGAACGCCGGCGTGGCCGACGTGCACAACCTGTGCTGGAAACTGGCGGGCGTGCTCCAGGGCTGGGCAGGGCCGGGGCTGCTGGACACCTATGAGCCGGAACGGCATCCCGTCGCCCGCGAGACGCTCCGCCAGGCAGTGGCCAACGCCCAGCACCTGCGTGAGGCGCAGAGCCGACGACGCGCACAGCTCCAAGCCGGTGAAGTACCGCCTGGAGGGAGTGAAATTCCCTGGTCGGAACGGTTCTTCGCGCAACTCGGCCTGGTGCTCGGCGTCGCCTACGACTCCGCCGCGGTCCTCACCGAAGGCCCCACCCCGCCCGCCCCGGCTGAGCCGCCCACTCCCGCCATGGACTCCGCCCCCGCCGCGAAGCCGGCTCCCGGCCCGGACTTCGCCCCGGCCACGGACTACGTGCCCACCCCCGAGCCCGGCCACCGCATGCCCCACCTCTGGCTCACCCGCGACCGCTCCACACTCGACGCCCTCGGCGAATGGTTCACCCTGCTCACCCCTGACCCCGCCGCCTGGACACCCCACACCGCCGCGCCCTGGCCCCTGCGCGTCGAGCCCCTGCCCCGGGAGCCGGCGGAGTTCTGCGGCCTGGGCCCGCGCGGCGCCCTGCTCGTCCGCCCGGACGGTCACATCGCCGCCCGGTGGTCCGACGGCCCGCCCACCGCGACCACCCTCCGCGAGGCCCTCGCCGCCCTCACCGACCGCCCGTGACACCCCGGCCGGCTACAGCCTGGCCCGTTTCAGCGCCATGTGCAGCAGCAGTCGGTCCTCGCCGTCGTCCAGGTCGAGACCGGTCAGCTGTTCCACCCGGGAGAGGCGGTAGTACAGGGTCTGGCGGTGGATGCCCAGCTCCGCCGCCGTGCGGCCCGCCTGGCCCGCGCAGTCGAGGTAGACCTCGGCGGTGCGGGCCAGTTCGCGGTGGGCGGGAGTGAGGAGCGGGCCGACCACGGGATCGTGCGCGGCCTGGGGCGGCAGGGACGTCAGCAGCCGGTACGGCCCGATGTGTGCCCACTGGGCGACCGGCCCGAACCGTGGCTCGGCCAGCGCGGCGCGCGCCGCGGCGGCGGCCTCCTGCCACACCGTCCCCAGATCACCGAGGCCGACGCGGGGTTCACCGACCCCGGCGGCACACCCGGCGCCCACGGCGGCTCGTCCCGGCCGGGTCGCCCCCGCAGCGGCGCCGCCGACGGCACCCGCGGCGGTTCGTCCCGGCCCGGTCGCCCCCGCGGTGCCCCGGGCCGACCCGGGCAATCCCTCGGCGGCAGCGGCCGTTCCGGCTCCGGCCCCGGCCGCCCCGGCGCCGGCCCCGGCCGCTCCCGCCACTGCTCCAGCCCCGTGCCCCGCGCCTCCCGACGCCCCCCGGGCCCCCTCGGCCTCCTTCAGCACCCGCGTGGCGGCCGCCAGCGCGGGTGTGCTCGTGTCCGGGGTCCGCAGCCGGATCAGCAACGCGAGACTCTGCCCGGACGCCCCCCACGGCAGTGTGCACAGCGCCGTCGTGTGCGGGATCGTACGGGCGGCCGGGGCGTCGTCCGGGTCGGCCGACGGCCAGGGCGCGACGCACACCAGGGTGACCGGGCCGTCCGCGCGGGCGCCGAGCGCGGTGCGCAGCTCGGCCACCGCCATGTCCCGCTGCCACCCGCTCTCCGCGGTGAGCACCGCCCGCAGCTCCCGGCTCAGCCCGGCCCCGGCCTCCGCCTCGTCCGCGAGCAGCGCGCCGATCCGGCCGGCCACCCGCATCGCGGCGGCCAGCTGCGCGTCCGTCGGTCCCGGGTCGCTCTCCAGCAGCCACACGTAACCGAGGACGACACCCCGATGGCGAACGGGGAGGCAGATCCGGCCGCGGTACACCCCGGCCTCCGGGCTCGCCGGGATCCGCACCGGGCCGGTCGCGCGGGTGATGCCGAACCCCTCGAACCACGTCCGGACCGTCGCCGTGGAGCGCCGGGTCAGGATCGAGCGGGTGCGCACGGGGTCCAGAGCGGAGGGATCCAGCTCGCCCTCGCTGTCGTAGGCGCCGAAGACGATCAGCTCGAAGTCGCGGTTCTCCAGGGTCGCCGGGACGCCCAGCAGCTCCGAGATCTCGTCCACCAGCTCCTGGTAGTCACCCTTGAAAGCCTTGAAATCCGCCGCCACTCGGGCATTGTCCCTCATTTCCCGGTCGCCTTCATACATCTGTCTGAGATCCAGTGCACGGATGCGTGACAGCTGTCGATGGCTCACGATCGGAGAGATCCTTAGGTTTCACGGTGGTTCTCCGCGCCGTACCCGAATCGTCGGGTGACGGCCGTATTTGGTGCTTGTCTGTGGAGGTGCCCCGTGCTGGGTCCCGTGATTCTCGCCGCGTCGCGCAGCGACCGGATGCGACGCCTGATCTCGGCGGCCCCGGTGACCAAGCAGGTCGTCGACCGCTTCATCCCCGGCGAGACCGTGGCCGACATCGTGCCGATCATCAAGGACCTGACGGCCAAGGGCCTGGAGCTGACGATGGACGTCGTCGGCGAGGACATCACCACCCCCGAGCAGGCCACCGCCGCCCGGGACGCCTACCTGGCGCTGATCGACCACCTCAAGGAGCTGGAGCTCGGCGAGAAGGTCGAGATGTCCGTCAAGCTGTCCATGTTCGGCCAGGCGCTCGAGAACGGCCACGAGCTGGCCCTCGCCAACGTCCGCCCGGTCGTCGTGGCCGCCGCCGCCATCGGTACGACCGTGACGCTGGACGCCGAGGACCACACCACCCTCGACTCGATGTTCGCCATCCACGACGAGCTGCGGAAGGACTTCCCGCAGACCGGCTGCGTCATCCAGGCCTACCTCTTCCGCACCGAGGCCGACGCCCGCCGCCTCGCCGCCGCCGGCAGCCGTGTCCGCCTGGTCAAGGGCGCCTACAAGGAGCCCGCCGAGGTCGCCTACCAGCAGAAGCACGAGATCGACAAGGCGTACGTCCGTATCCTGAAGACGCTGATGGAGGGCGAGGGCTACCCGATGATCGGGTCGCACGACCCGCGTCTGATCGCCATCGCCCAGGAGCTGGCCCACAAGGCCGGCCGCAAGCTCGACGAATACGAGTTCCAGATGCTGTACGGCATCCGCAGCGAGGAGCACCTGCGGCTGGCCGCCGAGGGCCACCGCATGCGCGTCTACACCGCCTACGGCACCGACTGGTACGGCTACTTCATGCGCCGTCTCGCGGAGAAGCCCGCCAACCTGCGGTTCTTCCTCCGCTCGATGGTCAGCAAGGGCTGAGCCCCCCAACGCCCCACACCCGCTCACGTACAAGGAGTCCGGATCTCATGGACGCTGTGACCCAGGTCCCCACCCCCGTCAACGAGCCGGTGCACGGCTACGCCCCTGGTTCGCCCGAGCGCGCCCGGCTGGAGGCCAAGCTCAAGGAGCTGGCCGAGAACCCGATCGACCTGCCGATGACCATCGGCGGCGAGAAGAGGATGGGCGGCGGGGAGCCGTTCCAGGTGGTGCAGCCGCACAACCACAAGGCCGTCATCGGCACCCTGCGCCACGCCACCCAGCAGGACGCGCGGGACGCCGTCGACGCGGCCCTGGCCGCCGCGCCGGCCTGGCGCGCGATGTCCTTCGACGACCGCGCCGCGATCATCCTGCGCGCCGCCGAGCTGCTGGCCGGCCCGTGGCGCGAGACGATCGCCGCCTCCACCATGCTGGGCCAGTCGAAGACCGCCCAGCAGGCGGAGATCGACACGCCGTGTGAGCTGGTCGACTTCTGGCGGTTCAACGTCCACTACGCCCGCCAGATCCTCGCCGAGCAGCCTCCGGCGAACTCCCCGGGCGTGTGGAACCGTCTGGACCACCGCCCGCTGGAGGGCTTCGTCTACGCGATCACGCCGTTCAACTTCAGCGCCATCGCGGGCAACCTGCCGACGGCCCCCGCGCTGATGGGCAACGTCGTCGTCTGGAAGCCGTCCCCGACCCAGACCCACGCCGCCGTCCTGCTCATGCAGCTGCTGGAGGAGGCGGGCCTGCCCAAGGGCGTCATCAACCTCGTCACCGGCGACGGCATCGAGGTCTCCAAGGTCGCTCTTGAGCACCGCGACCTGGCCGGCATCCACTTCACCGGCTCGACCAGGACCTTCCAGTACCTGTGGAAGACGGTCGGCGCCAACATCGAGAAGTACCGCTCGTACCCGCGTCTGGTCGGCGAGACCGGCGGCAAGGACTTCCTGGTCGCCCACCCGAGCGCCGACCGCGCGGTGCTGAAGACCGCGCTGACCCGCGGTGCCTTCGAGTACCAGGGCCAGAAGTGCAGCGCCACCTCCCGCGCCTACATCCCGGCCTCCATCTGGAACTCGGGCTTCAAGGAGGAGTTCGCGGCCGAGGTCGACTACCTCACCATGGGTGACGTCACCGACCTGTCGAACTTCATCGGCGCCGTCATCGACGACCGCGCCTTCGCCAAGAACAAGGCCGCGATCGACCGCGCGAAGTCCGACCCGACCTGCGAGATCATCGCGGGCGGCAGCTACGACGACTCGGTCGGCTACTTCGTCCGTCCTACGGTGATCGTCTCCACCGACCCGGAGAACGAGGTCTTCCGCACGGAGTACTTCGGCCCGGTCCTCGGTGTCTACGTCTACGAGGACGACAAGTACGACGAGATGCTGGAGCAGATGGAGTCGGTGTCGGACTACGCCCTGACCGGCTCGGTGATCTCCAACGACCGCGCCGCCGCCGCCCACACGATGGAGAAGCTCCGCTTCGCCGCGGGCAACTTCTACATCAACGACAAGTCGACCGGCGCCGTCGTCGGCCAGCAGCCCTTCGGCGGCGGCCGCGCCTCCGGCACCAACGACAAGGCCGGTGCCCCGCAGAACCTCCTGCGCTGGACCCTGACCCGCGCCATCAAGGAGACCCTGGTCGCCCCGACCGACTACACCTACCCGCACATGGGCTGACCCCCGGCCCCCTGAACACGGGCCGGGAAGCCTGCCACCGGGCAGGCTTCCCGGCCCGTCTCCATTCCCCCGTCTCCGGGTGAGCCTGCCGGATGCCGGGCACCTGCCGTGGGTGGAGGACCCGGACGGCTTCCGGGAGGCGGTGGCGGGGTGGGTCGGGGGATAGTCGGACCCATGACCGTCCGACTGCGTCTCGCCCACACCGCCGACCTCGAACCCGCCGAACTCGCCGCCGCCCGCGCCCTGTTGGACGAGGCGTTCGCCGGGGACCTCTCCGACGACGACTGGGATCACGGGTGCGGCGGCCTGCACGTCCTCGTCCACGACGACACCGGGCTCGCCGCGCACGGAGCCGTCGTGATGCGGCGCATCCGGCACCGGGGGCGCTGGCTGCGCACGGGGTACGTCGAAGCCGTCGCCGTACGGAGCGACGTACGGCGCACCGGGTTCGGCGGCCGGGTGATGGGGGAGCTGGAGCGGGTGATCGGCCGGGCGTACGACCTCGGTGCGCTCGCGGCGAGCGATGAGGGGGCCCTGCTGTACGCGGCGCGGGGCTGGCAGCGGTGGGCCGGGCAGGTGCACGCCCTCTCGCCGGACGGGATCGTGCGGCTGCCGGAGGAGGAAGGGGGCGTCTACCTCTGGCCCGGGCTCGCCGGGCCGGTCGGGTCCGGTGCCGAGCTGGTCTTCGACTGGCGCGAAGGGGACGTGACCTGACGCGCCGTCATGCGGCGCGGACCAGGATCTTGCCTGTGTTGCCGCCGCGCAGCATCAGCAGGAACGCCTCCACGATCCGCTCGAACCCGTCCACCACCGTCTCGTCCGCCATCAGTGCCCCGCTGCGCAGATGCGGTACGGCGAAGTCGTACAACTCCTCCTGCGCGTCCCGGTGGTCGCGCACCAGGAAGCCCTCGATGCGCAGGCTCTTCTCCACGACGTCGGAATGGTTGAAGACGACCGGCGGGGCGTCGGGGGTGTTGTACTGGCTGATCGTGCCGACCCGGACCACCCGGCCCCTCTCGCGCAGCGCGCCCATCGCCGCGCCGAGGTGGTCGCCGCCGACGTTGTCCACGAAGACGTCGACGCCGGTGGGGGCGGCTGCGGCGAGCAGCTCGCCGACGGGTGCCGTGCGGTAGTCGAAGGCCGTGTCGTAACCGACCTGCTCCGTCAGGTACTTCACCTTCTGCGGACTGCCCGCGCTGCCGATCACACGGCCGGCGCCGAGCAGCCGGGCGAAGCGGCCGGCCGCCGTGCCGACCCCGCCCGCCGCCCCGGAGACGAACAGGTCCTCCCCCTCGCGCAGCCGGGCGATCCGGGTCAGGGCGACGTACGCCGTCAGACCGGTGCCGCCCAGCACGCTCAGGTACGCCGACAGCGGCACACCCGGGTGGTGCGGCAGCCGGCGGACCTCCTCGGGGCCCACCACGGCGTGCGTGCGCCAGCCCCGGCGGTGGAAGACGATCTCACCCTCGGGCAGCTCCGGGCTGCGGGACGCCACCACTCGGCCCAGCGTGCGGCCCTCCAGCGGGGCGTGCAGCGCGAAGTCGCCGTCCATCATCTCGCGGTGGTACGGGTCCACCGACCAGTAGAGGTTCTCCACCAGGGCCGTACCGGGCGCCGGTTCGGGCACCGGGGACTCGGCGAAGCGGAAGTGCTCCTCGGTCGGGAAGCCGGTGGGGCGGGCGGTCTGCTGCACGGTGAGCGCGATCTCGGTCATGGAGGGGACGGTAGGGAGGAATGCCGGGGACGGGCAGAGGGTTGGGCTCATGGAACGGGCCGATCCATGAACCGGCCTCATATGCGCAGGTGGGAGCCCCCGAGTGACAGCAGACGACCTTGCCCCTCAGGAGCTGAGGATCCTGGTCGCCGTGGCCGACGAGGGCGGGTTCTCCGCCGCGGCCGCCCGGCTCGGGGCCACCCAGTCGGCGGTCTCCCACGCCGTGCGGGGGATCGAGCGGAAGCTGGGCGCGGTGCTGTTCGAACGCGGGCGGTTCGGTGCACGGCCGACGCCCGCGGGGGAGCGGGCCGCGGCCCACGCACGGCGGGTCCTGGGCATGCTCCAGGCCCTGGCCGCGGACGTCCGCGCCGCGCACACCGGCGAGGTCTCCGGGCCGCTGCGGATCGCCGCCTTCCGCAGCGCGGCCCTGCATCTGCTGCCGCCCGCCCTGGAACGGCTCACCGCGCGGCACCCCGGCATCGAGGTGACCGTCACCGTCGTACGCGAACTGGGTGCCGGTACGGCGGGTGAGGTCGCCGCCGGACGGGCCGACCTCGGGATCGCCACCCTGAACGGGCCGCCGCCGGCCGGACTGGTCGGCGGGGTGCTGCTGGAGGAGCCGTACTCCCTGGTCCATCCGGCGGGGCGGCCGGATCCGCGCGCCCTGCCGCTCGTCGACTGGGCGGAGAACTGCGGCTCGTACACCCGCGCCTGGTGGGCTGCCCAGGACTGGATCCCGGCGGCGACCGTCAGCGCCGAGGACGACGGCGCGGTGCTGTCCATGGTGGGCAGCGGGCTCGGCATGGCGATCATGCCGGCGCTCTCCCTCACCGGGGCGCCGCCCGCCGTGGAGATCACCGACCTCGGGCCGGACCGGCCGTACCGCTCCGTCGGCTACGTCACGACGGCGGAACTGGCCACCACCACCGCCGTACGGGCCCTGATCCGGACCCTGCGCTCCCTCGGTGCGGCCTCACCCGAACGCACGAAAGCCCAGCTCAGAGCGGTGTGACGGCGTGCAGCGTCTCAGATAGTAGGAAGTCCGAGTAATTGTGCAGACAGGAGCGGGCCGCTCCCTTAGTTTTGTAGGAGCCGAACGTCTCGCTCGATCCAGCGAATGGCGGTCGTGAGCCGGGCATCCGCGCAGGCAACCCCTGCGGCCCTCAGGCTCCCCGCCCCTCCGGCGTCTCGTAATCCTCCCTGTGCCGAAGGAGTCGATTCCCATGGCCGAGACGACCGTCCGCCGCCGCGTCCGCCACGTGTCCCGCACGAGCGAGTCCGACCGCAAGAACGCCGCCGCCGCCCTCCAGCGCGCCCTCGACCGCCGCGACAACGGCGGCGAGACCGGCCACTGAGTGCCGCCCGCGGATCCCACCCGCGGAGCACACCCCTCCGGTTGTCCGGATGGTGGAAGGGTCATGTCAGTACCTGGGACGAGGAGTAGGGTGCACGCATGTCTCGCAGCATCAATCTCGCAGTGATCCCGGGTGACGGCATCGGCCAGGAGGTCGTGTCCGAAGGTCTCAAGGTCCTCTCCGCCGTCCTGCCGCAGGATGTGAAGCTGGAGACCAAGGAGTACGACTTCGGCGCCCAGCGCTACCACGCCACGGGTGAGACCCTCACCGACGCCGACCTCGACGCGCTGAAGCAGCACGACGCCATCCTGCTCGGCGCCATCGGCGACCCGTCGGTGCCGTCCGGCGTCCTGGAGCGCGGCTTCCTGCTCAAGCTCCGCTTCGCCTTCGACCACCACGTCAACCTGCGGCCGAGCAAGCTGCTGCCCGGTGTCGCGACCCCGCTCGCCGGCCAGCCGGAGATCGACTTCGTCGTCGTCCGCGAGGGCACCGAGGGCCCGTACACCGGCAATGGCGGCACCATCCGCAAGGGCACCGAGCACGAGGTCGCCACCGAGGTGTCCGTCAACACGGCCTTCGGTGTCGAGCGTGTGGTCCGCGACGCCTTCGCCCGCGCCCAGGCCCGCCCGCGCAAGAAGCTCACGCTGGTCCACAAGAACAACGTGCTGACCTTCGCCGGGCACCTGTGGACGAACACCTTCAACAAGGTGGCCCAGGAGTTCCCCGAGGTCACCACCGACTACATCCACGTCGACGCGGCCACGATCTACCTGGTCACCGACCCGGGCCGGTTCGACGTCATCGTCACCGACAACCTCTTCGGCGACATCATCACCGACCTCGCCGCGGCCGTCTCCGGCGGCATCGGCGTCGCCGCGAGCGGGAACATCAACCCGTCCGGTGAGTTCCCCTCGATGTTCGAGCCCGTGCACGGCTCGGCCCCGGACATCGCCGGCCAGGGCAAGGCCGACCCCACCGCCACGGTGCTGTCCGTCGCCCTGCTGCTGCGCCACCTCGGCTACGACTCCGAGGCGGACCGCATCGACGCGGCCGTCACCGCCGACCTCACCGAGCGCGCCGGGCTGGGTGCCCGCAGCACCTCGCAGATCGGCGACGCGCTCGCCGTACGAGTAGCTGGCTGACCCGCGCCACTCCTCGAAGCCGCCGGGTCGCATCCGCACCCGGCGGCTTTTCCTGTGCCTCGCCGGGTGCCACCATCAACCCTTGGGTCGCTTTCACCCCCATTCCGTCGGCCGCAGCCCCCGCGCGATAATCGAACGCGGAGCCGCGGTATGAGGGAATGCTCGGACGTCCTAAAACCGGCCACCGGCCGTGTGCGGGGCGGTTAAGCGGCCTGTCACTACAACCGGTGAAGGACAACACATGACGACGCCCACGATCGAGCTCAAGCCCTCCGCCAGCCCCCTCGCCGCCGCCGAGCGCGAGGCGATCCTGGCCAACCCCGGGTTCGGCCGCCACTTCACCGACCACATGGTGACGATCAGGTGGACCGAGGGCCGCGGCTGGCACGACGCCCAGCTCGTCCCGTACGGCCCGATCTCCCTGGACCCCTCCACCCACGTCCTGCACTACGGCCAGGAGATCTTCGAGGGGCTCAAGGCCTACCGCCAGCCCGACGGCTCGATCGCGTTGTTCCGCCCCGAGGCGAACGCCCGCCGCTTCCGCACCTCCGCCCGCCGCATGGCCATGGCCGAGCTGCCCGAGGAACTGTTCATCGCCGCGCTGGACGCCCTGCTCACCCAGGACGCCGACTGGGTCCCGGCGCACGGCGGCGAGAAGGCGCTGTACCTGCGCCCGTTCATGTTCGCCACGGAGGCGGCGCTCGGCGTGCACCCGGCGAACGAGTACCTGTTCATGCTCATCGCCTCGCCCTCCGGTGCCTACTTCGCCGGTGGGGTCAAGCCGGTCACCATCTGGGTCTCCGAGGACCACGTCCGTGCCGTCCCCGGCGGCACCGGTGACGCCAAGACCGGCGGCAACTACGCCGCCTCCCTGCTCCCGCAGGCCGAGGCCGCCGCGCACGGCTGCGACCAGGTCGTCTACCTCGACGCCGTCACCCGCACCAAGGTCGAGGAGAGCGGCAGCATGAACGTCGCCTTCGTCTACGGCGACCGGATCGTCACCCCGGAGCTGACCGGCTCGATCCTGGAGGGCATCACCCGCGACTCCCTGCTCCAGGTCGCCCGCGACCTCGGGTACACCGCCGAGGAGGGCGTGGTCACCCTTGAGCAGTGGCGCGCGGACGCCGCTTCCGGCGCCCTCACCGAGGTCTTCGCCTGCGGCACCGCCGCCGTGGTCACGCCCATCGGTCACGTCAAGACCAAGACGGACGCCTGGAGCCACGGCGACGGCACCCCCGGCGAGGTCACCCTTCGGCTGCGGGACGCTCTGCTGGGCATCCAGCGGGGCGTGACGGAGGACAAGCACGGCTGGATGCACAGGATCGGTTAAGCGCGCGGTTCGTATGGCCGTGAAGGGGTGTCGGGCGTCCGCGCGTCAGCTGTGGCTGGTCGCACGGTTCCCCGCGCCCCTTGGGCGCGTTCCGTGAGCGTCAGCAGCAGGTACGCCACCCCGCCCACCGCCCCCGACAGCAAGAAGCTGCAGTCCACCCCGCCGGTCAGGCGCAGCAGCGGGCCCTGGTACGTCGGCAGGGACACCGCCAGCAGGCCGACCACGGCGCCCAGCGCCCAGGAGACGGTCGCCCGTACGTTCCAGCCCGCCCGGTACCAGTAGACACCGCCCCGCGAGCGGCGGTTGAAGACCTGCAGGGCGTCGGCGTCGTACACACCCCGGCAGCGGGCGAAGCCGATGAGGGTGATGACGGCCCACGGGGTGCCGATGGCGGTGAGCAGCAGCACGAAGGACGTCATCGCGGACTGCGCGTTCCAGGCGTAGTGGCCGACGAAGACGCAGGCCGTGGCGACGACGGCGACCGTGTAGGTGGCCCGGGCGCGGGAGGCCCTCGGCAGGATCGCGTCCAGGTCCAGGCCCATGGAGTACAGCATCAGACCGGCGTTGCCGACCGAGCCGGCGGACGCGGACAGCAGCAGCGGGATCAGGTACCAGGTGGGGGAGACCACCACCAGCGGGCCCGCGTAGTCGGTGGCCGAGTGGGCCGCGTACGCCGTGAAGGTGCCGAACAGCTGCGGCACCAGCAGGCCGAGGACGAGTCCGAGCCAGGTGGCGTGCAGCACCCGGCGGCTGGAGTGCCGCCGCGGCGAGATGTAGCGGGTGTAGTCGCCGAGCAGGGTGATGAAGGCGATGGGGCCGGACAGGCCGGCGGCCACCGCCGCCAGGAACCACGTCGGCCAGAACGAGCCGAGCAGATAGCCGCCGGCGTCGGGCAGCGCGGCCGTGGTGAAGTGCGGGGCGTAGGCGACGATCCCGAGGACCAGCAGGGCCGTCATGCCGATGGCGAGGACGCGGGACATGGCGAGCAGCACCCGGTACCCGTACACCGCGCCGGTGACGGTCGCCGCCGCGAGCACCGCGTAGACGAGGGCGTACGACACCCCGTCCGCCGGCACCCCGAAGAGCCGGCCGAGCACGCTCAGCATCACATCGCCGCCGATCCACACGGTCAGCGCCGTGTAGCCGAGGGCGAGCAGCAGACCGACCACCGAGCCGACCAGCCGGCCCCGGACGCCGAACTGGGCGCCGGAGGAGGTGGACAGGTTGGTGGCGGTGCGCAGGGAAATGAGGGCGAGCGGGGCCGTGACGGCCGTACCGACCACCGTTCCCGCCACGATCGCGCTCACCGACGCCCACCAGCCGAGCCCGAACGACGGCGGCAGCCACCCGAAGATGATCACCCCGAGGCAGAGGTTGGAGCCGAGCAGGATCGAGACGAGGTCGCGCGGACCGCTGGTCCGCTCCGCGTCCGGGATCGTGTCGACTCCGCGCTGTTCTATCGGCATGGCTGGTCTCCTTCGACTACCGCCAGAGAGTTAGAGCGACGTTCAATGTCCGTGAAGCCTCGCCCGCAGTCAATGCTTCTGTTTCACGAATCCTGTGTTTAGAGTGGTGCTCTAACCGGGTGATGGCAAGGAGGTGCCGCGACGTGAGACTCACCCCCACGGAACGTGACCGGCTGCTGCTCTTCGGAGCCGCCGAGCTGGCCCGGGCCCGCCGGGCGCGCGGCCTCAGACTGAACGTGCCGGAGGCCACCGCGCTGATCGCGGACACCGTGTGCGAGGCGGCCCGGGACGGCAGGCGGCTCGCCGAGGCCATCGAGGCGGCCCGCTCCGTGCTCGGCCCCGGGGACGTGCTGCCGGGCGTCGCCGACGTCGTCACCGAGGTGATGGTCGAGGCCGTCTTCGACGACGGCTCCCGGCTCGCCGTGGTCTCCGACCCCATCGGCGGCGGCCTCGGCGAGCGGGCACCGGGCGCGCTGCTGCCCGGACCCCAGCACACCGACCCCGCACCGGTCCTCCGGCTGCCGGTCACCAACACCGCGACCGTGCCGGTCTCCGTCACCTCCCACTTCCACTTCTTCGAGGCCAACCCCCGCCTGGACTTCGAGCGCCACAAGGCCTACGGCATGCGGCTCGCCGTACCCGCCGGGTCGTCCGTGCGGTTCGGGCCGGGGGAGTGCGAGGAGGTCGGTCTCGTCCCCCTCGGCGGCGACCGCATCGCGATCGGCTTCGCCGGACTGGTCGACGGGCCGCTGGACGCGCCCGGCGCGAAGGACGAGGCCCTGCGCAGGGCCGCCGCATGCGGATACCTGGGAGCGACGACGGACGGAGGCGACACGCGATGAGCCGCTCGAAGGGGCGAGAGGTGAGCCGGGCGATCCACATCGACCCGCACGCCTACGCGGCCACCCACGGCCCCCGCGCCGGCGACCGGGTCCGCCTCGGCGACTCGGGCCTGACCATCCGCGTCGAGTCCGACTCCCAGCGCTACGGCGACGAGTTCCTGGCCGGCTTCGGCAAGACCGCCCGCGACGGACTGCACCTCAAGGCCGCCGCCGTCCGCGAGACCTGCGACGTCGTGATCAGCAACGTCGTCGTGATCGACGCGGTGCAGGGCATCCGGAAGGTGTCCATCGGCATCCGGGAAGGCCGGATCTGCGCCATCGGACGCGCCGGCAACCCCGACACCCTCGACGGCGTCGACGTGGTCGTCGGCACCGGCACCTCCATCGTGTCCGGCGAGGGGCTCATCGCCACCGCCGGCGCCGTCGACACCCATGTCCATCTGCTGTCGCCGCGCATCATGGAGGCCTCCCTCGCCTCCGGCGTGACCACGGTCATCGGGCAGGAGTTCGGCCCGGTGTGGGGCGTCGGCGTCAACTCGCCCTGGGCGCTGCGCCACGCCTTCAACGCCTTCGACGCTTGGCCGGTCAACATCGGCTTCCTGGGCCGGGGGTCGTCGTCGCGCGACGCTCCCCTGATCGAGGCGCTGGCCGAGGGCGGGGCGAGCGGCTTCAAGGTGCACGAGGACATGGGCGCCCACACCCGCGCCCTGGACACCGCCCTGCGGGTCGCCGAGGAGCACGACGTCCAGGTCGCCCTGCACAGCGACGGCCTGAACGAGTGCCTGTCGGTCGAGGACACCCTGAAGGTGCTTCAGGGCCGCACCATCCACGCCTTCCACATCGAGGGCTGCGGCGGCGGACACGTGCCGAACGTGCTGAAGATGGCCGGTGTCCCCCACGTCATCGGCTCCTCCACCAACCCCACCCTGCCCTTCGGCCGGGACGCGGTCGCCGAGCACTACGGCATGATCGTCTCCGTCCACGACCTCAAGCCGGACCTGCCCGGCGACGCCGCCATGGCCCGAGACCGCATCCGGGCCGGCACGATGGGCGCCGAGGACGTGCTGCACGACCTGGGCGCGATCGGCATCACCTCCTCCGACGCCCAGGGCATGGGCCGGGCCGGTGAGACCGTCCGCCGTACGTTCGCCATGGCCGGCAAGATGAAGGCCGAGCTGGGGCCCCTGGAGGGTGACGGCGAGGGCGACGACAACGCCCGCGTCCTGCGCTACATGGCCAAGCTGACGATCAACCCGGCCATCGCCCACGGCCTCGCGCACGAGGTCGGCTCGATCGAGACCGGCAAGCTGGCGGACATCGTGCTGTGGCGCCCGGAGTACTTCGGCGCCAAGCCGCAGCTGGTGCTGAAGTCCGGCTTCCCGGCGTACGGCGTGACCGGCGACCCCAACGCGGCCACCGACACCTGCGAACCCCTCGTCCTGGGCCCGCAGTTCGGCTCGTACGGCGCCACGGCCGCCGACATCTCCGTCGCGTTCGTCGCCCGGGCGGCCGTGGACCAGGGCAACGACACCATGCCCACCCGGCGCCGCCGGGTCGCCGTGCGCGGCACCCGGGGCATCGGCCCCGCCGACCTGCGGCTGAACGCCCGTCTCGGAGCGGTGGACGTCGACCGGCGCACCGGTCTGGTCACCCTCGACGGCGCCCCGCTGCGCTCCGAGCCAGCCGACTCCGTCTCCCTCAACCGCCTGTACTTCCTCTAACCCTCAGGGACCTCACATGACCACCCCCGCCGCCGACGGCTTCCGTATGCCCGCCGAGTGGACCCCGCACGAGCGCACCTGGATGGCGTGGCCGGGCCCCAACCCCACTTTCGACGACCCGGACGACCTCCGCCTCTCCCGCATGGCCTGGGCCTCGGTGGCCCGCGCGGTCCTGCGCTTCGAACCGGTGACGGTCGTGTGCGGCCCCGGGCAGTCGGCGGACGCGCAGGCGCTGCTCGGCCCCGGCATCGACACGGTCGAGCGCGAGCTGGACGACGCCTGGATGCGGGACACCGGACCCACCTTCCTCACCAACGGCAAGGGCGAACTGGCCGCCGTGGACTGGACGTTCAACGGCTGGGGTGCGCAGGACTGGGCCCGCTGGGAGCACGACTCCAAGATCGCCGCGTATGTCTCCGACCTCGCGGGCGCGAAGACGTACGCCTCGAAGCTGGTCAACGAGGGCGGCGCGATCCACGTCGACGGCGAGGGCACCGTGCTGCTCACCGAGACCGTGCAGCTCGGCCCCGAGCGCAACCCGCACTGGTCGAAGGCGGAGGTCGAGGCCGAGATCCACGCCCACCTCGGCACCAGCAGGGCGATCTGGCTGCCGCGCGGCCTGACCGGCGACTACCCTCCCCACGGATTCGGCACCCTCGGCCACGTCGACATCGTGGCCGCCTTCGCCCGGCCGGGCGTCGTCGTGGCGCACTCCCAGCCGGACCCCGCCCACCCCGACCACGAGGTCACCAAGGAGGTCATCGGCCTCCTGAAGTCGGCGACCGACGCGCGCGGACGCCGCCTGGAGGTCGTGGAGGTCCCCGCCCCGACCGTCCTGGAGGCCGACGGCCACTGGGCCGACTACTCCTACATCAACCACTACCTCTGCAACGGCGGCGTCGTCCTGTGCGGCTTCGACGACCCGCGCGACGAGATCGCCGCCGGGATCTTCCGCCGCCTGTTCCCCGAGCGGACCGTCACCCTGGTGGACGCGCGTACGATCTTCGCGGGTGGGGGCGGCATCCACTGCATCACCCAGCAGCAGCCGAAGGTCCGCTGAGGTCCGGGCGTCGGGTAGAACATACGGGTGAACGTCCTGGTGTGCGCGGCCCGCGGCCGCCGTCTCAGCCCGCCGCCGCGGCCGCTGCCCGAGCTGCCCGAACGCCCGGAGCGCGACGGGCGGGACCGTGCGCGGCAGGCCCCGTCGGCCGTGCCGCGCGGCATGTACGCGGTGGGGCCCGAGCCGTCCGTCCCCGGCTGCGGGGTGACAGCGGCGGCGCGGCCCGACGCGTGCACCGGCCCCGGCGAGACCCCCTTCCCGCCCGGCGCCGTACGGACGGTGCCGGCATGAGCGCGACCCCGTCCCCCCGCCGCCGCAGCCCCGCCCCGCCGCGCGAGGAGGTGCTCGCCGCCGCCATGGACATGATCGCCGAGCGCGGGCTGGAGAAGCTCACCATGGCGGCGCTCGGCCGCGAGGTCGGGATGAGCAGCGGGCATCTGCTCTACTACTTCCGCTCCAAGGACGAGCTGCTGCTGCGGACCCTGGAGTGGAGCGAGGGCAGGCTCGGCGCGGAGCGCGGCCGGCTCCTCACCCGCGCGGGGACCTCCCGCGAACGCCTCGAGGCCTACGTCGACCTGTACGTCCCCGACGGCCACCGCGATCCGCACTGGACGCTGTGGCTGGAGGTCTGGAGCCGCTCGCAGAACGCCGACGACGACGCCCGCGGACGCCAGGCCGCCATCGAGGGCGCCTGGCACCGGGACCTGGTCGCCCTGCTCGCCGAGGGCGTCTCGCGCGGCGAGTTCCGCCCCGTCGACGCCGACCGTTTCGCCGCCCGCCTGCGCGCGCTCCTCGACGGCTTCTCCATCCACGTGGCCGTGGGCCTGCGCGGCACGGACCGCGAGCAGGTCCTCACCCACGTACGGGAGTTCATCGCCGATTCGCTGCTGGTACCGGGGGCCTGAGCGCGGACCGGGTCAGTCGGCCGTCCTCGACCTCGGCGACCTGGTCGGCGGCGGCGAGGTGGGCGCG
Organism: Streptomyces sp. NPDC001135; assembly: GCF_053598395.1. Classification (NCBI taxonomy): domain Bacteria; kingdom Bacillati; phylum Actinomycetota; class Actinomycetes; order Kitasatosporales; family Streptomycetaceae; genus Streptomyces; species Streptomyces sp. NPDC001135. The sequence continues at coordinate 104,783 of NZ_JBSFKD010000031.1, forward strand.
GTCGTGGGTGACCAGGACCGTGGCCGTGCCCCGCTCGTGGGTGAGCCGGGCGAGCAGGCCGATGACGGCGGCCCCGCGTTCGTGGTCCAGGGCGCTGGTCGGCTCGTCGACGAGCAGCACGGCGGGGTCGTTCATCAGGGCGCGGGCGATGTTCACGCGCTGCCGCTGGCCACCGGAGAGCTGGTGCGGGCGCCTCCCGGCCTGGGGGGACAGGCCCACCGCCTCCAGCAGCTCCATCGCCCGGCCGCGGGCCCGGGCCGGGCGGCGGCCGTCGAGCCGAGCCATGACCTGGAGCTGTTCCACAGCGGTCAGTGAGGCCAGCAGGTTCGGCTGCTGGAAGACGATGCCGATCGCGCGGCGGCGCAGTTCCGTGCGTTCACGGCGGCTCATCCCGGTCGTGCCGGTGCCGTCGACGGTGACGGTGCCGGAGTCGGGCGTCACCAGTGTGGCGGCGACCGCGAGCAGACTGGACTTGCCCGAGCCGGAGGGCCCGGCCACCGCGGTCAGGCTGCCCCGGGGGACGTCCAGGGTGACCTGGTCGAGGGCGGTCAGCCGGTCCTCGCCGTCGGGATAGGTGAGGGTGACGGCGGTCAGGTTCAGGCTCATCGGGCACTCCCCAGGGCGGTCAGCGGGTCGACGGAGGTGATGCGGCGGATGGACAGCGCGGCGCCGAGCATCCCCAGCACGACCATCACGACGGCCGGTGGCAGAACGGTCGACGGCGTCAGCAGGAACGGCACCGCACCCCCGGCGAGCCCGGCACCGAGCGCCGCCGCGATGCCGGTGCCGACCAGGGTGCCGCCGACCAGCAGGACGACCGCCTGACCGAGCGCGTCCTTCAGCAGGGTGGCGGTGGACGCGCCGAGCGCCTTGAGCACGGCGACGTCGGCACTGCGCTGGATCGTCCACACGGTGAAGAACGCGCCGACGACCAGGGCGGAGATGGCGAACAGGAAGCCGCGCATCAGCTGGAGCGAGCCGTTCTCGGAGGTGTAGGAGCCGATCGCGGACAGCGAGTCGTCCCTGGTGACGGTTCTGGTGTGCGCGGCCCGGTCGGCGGCCCGTACGTCGGTGCCGGGGGCGGTGTCGAGGGCGATCACGCTCGCGCCGGGGGCGGTGCCGGGGCCGGCCGGTGGTGCTGTCCTGCGCCACACGCCGAGACTGATCCAGACCACAGGGGTGTGGCTGAAGGAGGCGTCACCCCGTACGGCGGCCACGGTCAGCTTCCGACCGGCCAGGGTGAAGGTGTCGCCGGTCCGCAGCCGGAGGCGGTCGGCGGCAGGGACGGTCAGCACCGCCGAACCGTCCTCGATCCGGCCGCTGTCGGGAGCCAGCGGGGAACCGGGCCGCACGCCGAAGGCGGACACCCCGGTGCTCCTGGTTCCGGCGGTGGCCTCGGTGGTGGTGATGCCCAGCGGTTCGGCGCTGCGGACGCCCGGCGTGCGGGCCCACCGCCGCCACTGCCGCTCGGTGACCGTGGAGTGCGCGTACGCCAGGTCCTGCCCGCCGCCGGGCGCCTCGAAGGCGATCCGGTCGGCGGGCAGAGAGGTGATCGCGGAGACGTTCTGCCGGCCGAGCCCGGCGGTCAGCCCGGACAGCAACCCGACCAGCAGGGTGATCAGTGCGATCACCGTGCCCATGAGGGCGAAGCGGCCCTTGGCGAACCTGAGGTCCCGGAAGGCGACGAACACGGCTCGGCCTGCTTTCTGCGCGGGGGAAACGGTCGGTCTCCACCGTCGCCGCCGGGCCCCCGCCCGGACATCTGGCGGGGGACCGTACTTCCCGGATCGAAAGGGAGCCCGCGGCTTCCAACTTTCGGCAGAGGCCGGGCCGCCGCTCGCTTCCTTAGTCTGGGAGGACCGTGAACGCGAACACCCTCTCCCCGACCCCGACCACCCGGGCCCTGGCGTGGTGCCTGCACCTGCTGATCGCGGGCCTGCTGGTGCTGGCCGCCGTCCGGGCCGTCGTCGACGGCCTGCCGCACACCGGGTGGATCGTCGTCGTCGCGGCGGCCTGCGCGGCGGTGTACGCGGCCGGCCCCCTGCTGCCCCGCGTCCGCGCCTCGCGCCCGGCCGCCGCCTGGTGGCTGGCCGCCGCGGGCGCGACGTGGCTGGTGCTGCTGGCCCTGTCCGCCGACGGGGTCTGGGTCGCCTTCCCGCTGTACTTCCTCCAACTGCACCTGCTTCCGCGCCGCGGCGCACTGACCGCCGTGGCCACCACCGCGCTCGCCGCGATCACGGCCTATGCCTTCCACACCGGGTCCTTCGCCCCCGCCATGGCCATCGGCCCGGCGCTCGGCGCCGCCGTCGCGGTGGCCGTGGTGTGGGGCTACCAGGCCCTGTACCGGGAGAGCGAACAGCGCCGCCGGCTGATCGAGGAACTCACCGCCACCCGCGCCGACCTGGCCGAGGCCCAGCACACGGCCGGGGTGCTCGCCGAGCGGGAGCGGCTGGCCCGGGAGATCCACGACACCCTCGCCCAGGGCCTGACCAGCATCCAGCTGCTGCTGCGCGCCGCCGAACGCGCCCTGCCCCAGGCGCCGGAGAACGCGGCCCGCCTCGTCGGCCAGGCCCGGCAGGCGTCCGTGGACAACCTCGCCGAGGCCCGCCGCTTCGTCGCCGCCCTCACCCCGCCCGCCCTTGAGGGCAGCACCCTGGCCGACGCGCTGGAGCGGCTGTGCGCGACCACCGCCGCCCGGCACGGGATCGCCGTCCGCTTCCGCCTCACCGGCGACCCGCGGCCACTGCCGACCGCCCAGGAGGTCGCACTGCTCCGCACGGCCCAGTCGGCCCTCGCCAACACCGTCCGTCACGCCGACGCCACGACCGCCGTGGTCGGCCTCGACCAGTTCGCCGACCGGGTCGCCGTGCACATCACCGACGACGGCAGGGGATTCGACCCCTCGTGTCTCCCCGAACCCGACCCGCACAGCGGCGGCTTCGGCCTGAGGGCGATGCGCACCCGGATCCACAGCCTCGGCGGCACCCTGACGCTCGACTCCGCCCCCGGCCGCGGTACCGCGCTGACCGCCGGTTTCCCCGCGAGCCCGGCTCCCCGGGCCGCGTCCCGCCTCGCCCCGTCCACCGGCACCCGAACCGGCACCCGCACCCACATCCGCACCCACCCCGAATCCGAGGGCCGCCCGTGACCGAGACCTCCATCCGACTGCTCCTCGCCGACGACCACCCGGTGGTGCGAGCCGGGCTGCGTGCCGTGCTGGAGACCGAGGCCGGAATGACCGTGGTGGCCGAGGCGGCCACCGCCGAGGACGCCGTGGCCCGTGCCGCCGCGGGCGGGATCGACGTCGTCCTGATGGACCTCCAGTTCGGCAAGGGCATGAACGGCGCCGCGGCCACCGCCGCCATCACCGCTCGGCCGGGCGCTCCCCGCGTCCTGATCGTGACGACGTACGACACCGACGCCGACACCCTGGCCGCCATCGAGGCCGGGGCCACCGGCTATCTCCTCAAGGACGCCCCGCCCGAGGACCTGGCCGCCGCCGTGCGCACCGCCGCGGCCGGCCGCACCATCCTCGCCCCCGTGGTCGCCGACCGGCTCATGGACCGGCTGCGCGCCCCTGCGACCGCCCTGACCCGGCGCGAGACCGAGGTCCTCACCCTGGTCGCCGAGGGCCTGTCCAACCAGGCAGTCGGTGCCCGGCTGCATCTCACGGAGGGCACCGTCAAGTCCCATCTGGCCCGGGTGTACGCCAAGCTCGGCGTCGAGTCCCGCACCGCCGCCGTCGCCACCGCCACCGACCTCGGCGTCATCCGCCGCTGAGCCGGTCCTCGTAACGGGCCCCAACTCCCGCGCCGGGTAAAGGAATCGTTTCCTCCACCGCCGGGCATGTACCGGCCCATGGGACGACAACAGTGGAAGAGGATCTGGGTCGGTTCGGCGGGCAACATGGTCGAGTGGTTCGACTGGTTCGTGTACGCGAGCTTCGCCACCTACTTCGCCGGCGCGTTCTTCCCGAAGGGCAATCCCACGGCCCAGCTCATGAACACCGCCGGCATCTTCGCCGTCGGATTCTTCATGCGGCCCGTGGGCGGCTGGGTGCTCGGCAGGGTCGGCGACCGCAAGGGCCGCAAGGCGGCGCTGACGCTGACCGTCACGCTGATGTCGGCGTCGGCGATCCTCATCGCGGTCGCCCCCACCTACACGGTCGCCGGCTACGGCGGCGCGCTCGTGCTGCTCGTCGCCCGTCTGCTGCAAGGCCTGTCGGTGGGCGGCGAGTACGCGGCCAGCGCCACCTATCTGACGGAGGCCTCGGACCCGAAGCGGCGCGGGTTCGCCTCCAGCTTCCAGTACGTCTCCATGACCGCCGGCCAGATCGCCGGCCTCGGCCTGCAGATCATCCTGCAGCGGACCATGTCCGACAGCGCCCTGCACAGCTACGGCTGGCGCATCCCGTTCGTCGTGGGCGCCCTCGGCGCCGCCGTCGTCTTCTACCTGCGGCGCACCATGCTGGAGACCGAGGTGTACGCGGAGGACGCCTCGCACGCCGAGGAGCGCGGCACCCTGCGCGCGCTGTGGGCGCACAGGCGGGAGGCGTTCCTCGTCATCGCCCTCACCATGGGCGGCACGGTCGCGTACTACACGTACACCACCTATCTGACCAAGTACCTCTCCAACTCGGCCGGCCTGTCCAAGCAGACCGCCACGCTCGTCTCGTTCACCGCGCTGATCGTCTTCGCCGCCCTCCAGCCCCTCGCGGGAGCCCTCTCCGACCGGATCGGCCGGCGCCCGCTGCTGATCGCCTTCGCGGTCGGCTCCACCCTCCTCACGGTGCCGGTCATGACCTTGCTCAAGCACGTGGACGGCTACTGGCCGGCCCTCGGGCTCGCCCTGCTCGCGCTGGTCGTCGTCACCGGCTACACCTCGATCAACGCCTGCGTGAAGGCCGAGCTGTTCCCGACCGGGGTCCGCGCGCTCGGCGTGGCCCTGCCGTACGCCCTCGCCAACGCCCTCTTCGGCGGCACCGCGGAATACATCGCCCTGTGGTTCAAGAAGGCCGGGACCGAGTCCGGCTTCTCCTGGTACGTGGCGGGCTGTGCCGCCGTGTCCCTCGTGGTGTACGTCACCATGCGGGAGACGAGGGACCTGGATCTGACCCGGGTGAAGGCCGGCCAGGAAGCCGCGGCGGGCTCCGGGGAGTCCAGCCTGACGCCCGCATCCTGAGACGGGCGACGAGCCGGGGGCGGGTTTGTGCCAGACTGCCCCCGTGCTCTCGTTCGCCATGATTATGGGCAGCAGGCGCGCCGGTCCGCAGTGACCACCTCGTACGAACAGGTGCGGGTGGCCACCGTCGTCCTCGACCCGCGCGCAGACCTCTCGCACCCGCGAGGGGTTTTTTCGTTTTCCGGCCCACCTACAGCCGGGAGCGCAGCGCGAGGGACCATTGGGGGGACGGTGGAGCCGGTCATTCCGGTAAGACCGAAGATTCACAACAGGAGCCTTGAGACCATGACCGAGACGGCAACCAGCGAGCTCGACGACTCGTTCCACGTCTTCGACACCACGCTGCGCGACGGCGCGCAGCGCGAGGGCATCAACCTCACCGTCGCGGACAAGCTCGCCATCGCACGGCACCTGGACGACTTCGGCGTGGGCTTCATCGAGGGCGGCTGGCCCGGCGCGAACCCGCGCGACACCGAGTTCTTCGCCCGGGCGCAGGCGGAGATCGACTTCAAGCACGCCCAGCTGGTCGCCTTCGGTGCCACCCGCCGCGCCGGCGCCAAAGCCGCCGAGGACCCCCAGGTCAGGGCCCTGCTGCAGTCCGGCGCCCCGGTGATCACCCTGGTCGCCAAGTCGCACGACCGGCATGTGGAGCTGGCGCTGCGCACCACCCTGGACGAGAACCTGGACATGGTCCGCGACACCGTGTCGTACCTGAAGGACCAGGGCCGCCGGGTGTTCGTGGACTGCGAGCACTTCTTCGACGGCTACCGCGCCAACCCCGAGTACGCCAAGGCGGTCGTCCGTACGGCGGCGGAGGCCGGCGCCGACGTCGTCATCCTGTGCGACACCAACGGCGGCATGCTCCCCGCCCAGATCCACGCCGTCGTCTCCACCGTCCTCGCCGACACCGGCGCCCGGCTCGGCATCCACGCCCAGGACGACACCGGCTGCGCGGTCGCCAACACACTCGCCGCCGTCGACGCGGGCGCCACCCATGTGCAGTGCACGGCCAACGGCTACGGCGAGCGCGTCGGCAACGCCAACCTCTTCCCGGTCGTCGCCGCCCTGGAGCTCAAGTACGGCAAGAAGGTGCTGCCCGACGGCAGGCTCCGCGAGACGACCCGGATCTCGCACGCCATCGCCGAGGTCGTCAACCTCACCCCGTCCACCCACCAGCCCTACGTCGGGGTCTCCGCCTTCGCGCACAAGGCCGGCCTGCACGCTTCCGCGATCAAGGTCGACCCGGACCTGTACCAGCACATCGACCCCGAACTGGTCGGCAACACCATGCGGATGCTGGTCTCCGACATGGCCGGCCGCGCCTCGATCGAGCTGAAGGGCAAGGAGCTCGGCATCGACCTCGGCGGCGACCGTGAGCTGGTCGGCCGGGTGGTCGAGCGCGTGAAGGAGCGGGAGCTCAACGGCTACACGTACGAGGCCGCCGACGCCTCCTTCGAACTCCTGCTGCGCACCGAGGTCGAGGGCCGCCCGCTGAAGTACTTCGACGTGGAGTCCTGGCGGGCGATCGTCGAGGACCGCCCGGACGGCACCCACGCCAACGAGGCCACCGTCAAGCTGTGGGCCAAGAGCGAGCGGATCGTGGCCACGGCCGAGGGCAACGGTCCCGTCAACGCCCTGGACCGCGCCCTGCGGGTGGCCCTGGAGAAGATCTACCCGCAGCTCGCCAAGCTGGAACTGGTCGACTACAAGGTCCGCATCCTGGAGGGCAAGCACGGCACCTCCTCCACCACCCGGGTCCTGATCTCCACTTCGGACGGCTCCGGCGAGTGGTCCACGGTCGGCGTGGCCGACAACGTCATCGCCGCGTCCTGGCAGGCCCTGGAGGACGCGTACACGTACGGTCTGCTGCGGGCGGGCGTGGAGCCGGCGGAGTAGTCACAGTGGAGGCATGACCTCAGACAACGCCGATCCGCTGTCCCGGGCCCGCCCGGCCACCCGGCTGCCCGCCGGGGACCTGGAGCGGGCCCGGCGCTTCTACGCCGACAAGCTCGGCCTCGAGCCCGTCGACGAACGCCCCGGCGGGCTGCTGTACCGGTGTGGCGGGATCGACTTCGTGGTGTTCCGCTCCACCGGGGTCTCGCCCGGCACCTTCACCCAGATGGGCTTCGAGGTCGACGACCTGGACGCGGTCGTGGCGGAGCTGAGGCGGCGCGGGGTGGTGTTCGAGGACGTGGACGTGCCCGGCTTCCGCACCCGGGACGGCATCGCCGACATCGAGGGCAACTATCCGAGCAAGGGTGCGCGCGGGGAGCGAGCCGCCTGGTTCCGGGACAGTGAGGGCAATCTGTTGGGCATCGGACAGCCGGTCTTCTGATGCCCAGCCGGGTCTTGCGGGGTTCAGGGCGCCCGCCAGATGTTGTCGAAGGCCACGTTCTCGATGCGCCGCCGTTCGCGCACCGCCTCCAGCTCGGTCACCGCGTCACCGACCGCCACCAGGACGGTGAGGACCGCCTCGTCGCCGGGCTCCTCCTCGGGCGGCCCCTCGCCCCGGATGCCCAGGGTGGCGCCGAGCCCGGCGAGCACCGGCTCACGGGACCACCAGCGGTCGGCGGCGTGCCGCCGGGCCGGGGTGTCGGCCGCCGCTGCCTTGTCGGCACGGTGCGGCCAGCGGTGCCGCTTCCCGGAGAGTTGCCCCTCGGCGTCCAGCACGTCGCGGTAGGCCACGGCCAGTCCCTCCCCCCGGCGCCACAGCCAGTCCTCGACCGTCTCGTACGGTTCCTCCCGCACCAGCGCCGCCCCGGCCTCGTCCAGCATCCGGTCACCCGTGGTCAGGACCGGGCCGGGCACGATGCGCCCACCGTCCAGGGTGAGAGCCCGTGCGCCGAGCAGATCGATCAGCTCGGCCCCCGCGAGCGCCAGCGACAGATCACCCTGTTCGACGGGTTGATCGCCGGGCACGTCGAGACTGACGAGGAACAGATCCTGCGGTGTGGTCATAGCCCTACCATGGGCCGCGAATCCCGGAAGCGCAGCATGGCGACCGTCGTGTCCGCGGATCCCGGTGTCCGCCTGTCCGCTGAGGCCGCGGTGGAATGTCTGACGTGACGTCTTGACGGGTCTGTGGGCCGTTAGTTAACTCACGGCGTGAGCTAAGTCATGAGTGAACCGTGAGAGCCGAGGGAAGGTCTATGCCGAGAACCGCCCTGCTCGTCTCCGGGGCCTTGCTCGCCGCCCTGTTGCCCCTGTCCGCCGCCGCCCACGCCGCCGACGACCCCGCACCCTCCCCCACTGCCTTGAGGGCGGGGGAGGTGCCCGCACCCGTCGACCGCTTCGAGGGCGAGGTCCCCTTCGCCTCCCAGCCCGCCGACGGCATCTTCCCCTGGGGGAGCGACGCCGACGACCCGCCCGCTCTCCACCTCGCCGACCGCGCCGACGCCCCCGAGGGCGCCAAGGTCCTCACCGGCACCTACGACATCAGCGGCTACGGCGGCTTCACCCACGACTTCGCCGCCGACCGGCCGGCCCACGACTGGTCCGCCCACCAGGGCATCCGCTTCTGGTGGGAGGGCCGGAACAACGGCCGGAAGATCGCCTTCGAGATCAAGGACGGCGGCACGAACGGGGAGGCCTCCGAACTCTGGACGACGTCCTTCACCGACGACTTCACCGGCTGGAAGCAGATCGAGATCCCCTTCACCGACTTCGTCTACCGCACCGACTACCAGCCCGTCGGCGGCATCGACCACGTCCTCGGCCTCACCCGGATGTGGGGGTACGCCGTCACGCTCCCGGCCGGCACCAAGGGCGACTTCGCCATGGACGACGTCGAGCTGTACGGAAAGGCCGACCAGTCGCTGCGCGCCTCCGTCGGCACCGACGCGCCCGTCCACCCGGTCAAGGCGGGCGACACCGCCCAGGTGAAGGTCACCCTGGCGACGACCGGGGACCGGCCCGTCGACGAGCCCGTGACGGTCACGTACAAGACCGAGGGCGGCACCGCCACCGCCGGCCAGGACTACACCCCGACCGAGGGCACCCTCACCTTCCCGGCCGGCACCGCCTCGGGCGCGACGCGGACCATCGAGGTGGCGACCCTGAGGAACAAGGGCGCCGCACCCGCGAAGACCATCCCGCTGGGGCTCACGGTCACCGGCGCCAAGGCACCCGCCGAGGCCCCGCAGATCGTCATCGACGCGCACGGACTGCCGTACCTGAACAGCAAGTTGCCCGTGAAGAAGCGCGTCGCCGATCTGCTGTCCCGCATGTCCCTTCAGGAGAAGGCCGGGCAGATGACCCAGGCCGAGCGCGGGGCCGTCGGGGGCGGCGGTGACATCGCGACGTACGCCCTCGGCTCGCTCCTCTCCGGCGGCGGCTCCACGCCCACGCCCAACACCCCCGAGGCCTGGGCGAAGATGATCGACGGCTTCCAACTCCGGTCGCAGGCAACCCGGTTCCAGATCCCGCTGATCTACGGTGTCGACGCGGTCCACGGCCACAACAACCTGAGCGGCGCCACGATCATGCCGCACAACATCGGCATCGGCGCGAGCCGGGACCCCCAACTCGCCTACCGGGCAGGCACGGTGACGGCCGCCGAGGTCCGTGCCACCGGCATCCCCTGGGACTTCGCTCCCTGCCTGTGCGTGAGCCGCGACGAACGCTGGGGCCGCTCCTACGAGTCCTTCGGCGAGGACCCCGCCCTCGTGCAGTCCATGGAGACCGTCATCCAGGGCCTCCAGGGCCGGGCCGACGGACGCGACCTGAGCCGGAACGACAAGGTACTCGCCACCGCCAAACACTTCGCCGGCGACGGCGGCACCGCGTACGGCTCGTCCACCACCGGCACCTACACCATCGACCAGGGCGTCACCACGGTCACCCGGCAACAGTTGGAGGACATCCACCTGGCGCCGTACAAGACGGCCGTCGAGCGGGGCATCGGCACGGTCATGCCCTCGTACTCCTCCCTCGACATCACCGGCGACGGCCAGGGCGCGGTGAAGATGCACGCCCGCGGCGACATGATCAACGGTGTGCTCAAGGACCGGATGGGCTTCGACGGCTTCGTCATCAGCGACTGGAACGCCATCGACCAGCTCCCCGGCGACTACGCCACCCACGTCCGCACGGCGGTGAACGCGGGCGTCGACATGATGATGGTGCCGTACTCCTACAAGGACTTCAGCGGCACGCTCGTCGACGAGGTGAAGGCGGGCCGGATCAGCGAGAAGCGGATCGACGACGCTGTCTCCCGCATCCTCACCCAGAAGTTCAGGCTGGGGCTGTTCGAGCACCCGTACGCCGACACCGGCGGCGCCGCCGCCATCGGCTCCCCGGCCCACCGCGCGGTCGCCCGCCGGGCAGCCGCCGAGTCGCAGGTCCTGCTGAAGAACAGCGGCGACGTCCTGCCGCTGAGGAAGAGCGAGAAGGTCTACGTCGCCGGGTCGAACGCCGACGACCTCGGCAACCAGACCGGCGGCTGGACCATCACCTGGCAGGGCGCGTCCGGCACCCACACCCGGGGCACGACCATCCTGCAGGGCATGCGCGAGGCCGGCGGGAACATCACGTACTCCAAGGACGCCTCGGCACCTCTGGAGGGCCACGACGTCGGTGTGGTCGTCGTCGGCGAGACCCCGTACGCCGAGGGCGTCGGCGACGTCGGCAACGGCCACGGCCTGCAGCTGTCCGCCGCCGACCGGGCGGCCGTGGACAGGGTGTGCGCGGCCATGAAGTGCGCGGTGCTGATCGTCTCCGGCCGCCCGCAGCTGATCGGCGACCGGCTCGGCACGATCGACGCCCTGGTGGCCTCCTGGCTCCCCGGCACCGAGGGCGGGGGCGTCGCCGACGTCCTCTACGGCAGGCGCCCCTTCACCGGACAGCTGCCGGTCACCTGGCCGAAGTCCGAGTCGCAACTGCCGATCAACGTGGGCGACGCGTCGTACGACCCCCAGTTCCCGTACGGCTGGGGCCTGACCACGCGCACCGTCGTCCCGCGCGGCGGTACGGCCACCCTGAGGGCGCTGGGCGCGGCGGCGACGGCGGCCGAACGGGCGGGCGCCGACCGGGCCGGCCGCGCGCTGGTGACCACGGCGCGGCTGATCGTCCAGAACCGGGTGGGGGAGCGGATGACCCCGGCGGTGGCGAAACCCTTCGCCGACGCCGACCACCTGCTGCTGACCGGCCGGTACGGAAAGGCGGTGGAGAGGCTGACGGAGGCGTACCGGGCCGTGTAGACCGGTACCGTTCGCCCGATTACGGGAGGCTTCGGGTAGCTTCGAAGCATGAAGGCCGTCCTGCGGACCCGAAGCCTCCCAGCACTTCTGCTGGCCGCCCTCGCCCTGATCACGGCGACCCTGTTCGCGCCCTCGGCGAGCGCGCAGACCGGCGTCTCCACGATCGCCGGGGCCCTGCGCGCAGGCCCGGTCTACGTCGACCCGGCCGCCTCGGCCCAGCTGTCGAAGGCGGACGCCGACGCGCTCGCGAAACGCATCAAGGACGCGGACAAACCGCTGTTCATCGCGGTGCTCCCCGCCGACTACCCGACGGCCGGCCTGTTCTCGAAGCTCCGCGCCGCCACCGGTATCACCGGCCTGTACGGCATCCGCCTCGGCGACCGCTTCGACGCCCGCGCCGACGCCTCCGTCATGTCGGCGACGGCCCGGCGGAACCTGGTGGCGAGCGTCCAGGGCGAGTCGGCCAAGGCCCAGCTCACCGACTTCACCGACCGGGCCCTGGCCCACATGGGCGGCCACGCCCCGAAGAGCTGGGGCGGCTCGGGCGGCGGAGCCGGCGGTGCGTCGGGTGCGGCCCTGATCGCGGTCGGCGCGGTGGTGGTGGCGGGCGGCGTGGGCGCGTACACGCTGGTCCGCCGCAACCGCCGGCGCCGCGAGGAAGAACAGCGGGCCGCCCTCGACCGTCTCCGGGTGGTCGTGGACGAGGACATCACCGCCTTCGGCGAGGAACTGGACCGTCTCGACTTCCAGCCGGCCGGGCCCGGCGCCGACGACGCGATGCGCGCCGACTACGAGCACGCCCTCGACGCCTACGACACCGCCAAACAGCGTATGGCGCAGGCGAGCCGCCCGGAGGACGTGCGCACGGTCACCGAGGCCCTGGAGGACGGCCGCTTCTCCCTGGCCCGGCTGGCCGCCCGCCGCGACGGCAGCCCCCTGCCCGAGCGCCGCCCGCCCTGCTTCTTCGACCCCCGGCACGGCCCCTCGGTGACCGACGCCACCTGGACCCCGCCCGGCGGTGCCGCGCGTCAGGTCCCCGTCTGCGCGGCCGACGCCACCCGGCTGGCCGACGGCCGCGACCCGGTGATCCGCGAGGTCGACACGGACTACGGCCGCCGCCCCTACTGGGACGCGGGTCCCGCCTACGGCCCCTGGGCGGGCGGCTACTTCGGCGGCGGCATCCTGCCCGGCCTGCTCGTCGGCACCCTGCTCGGCAGCATCATGGCCACGCCGTCGTACGCCGCCGACTACGGCACGGGCTACGGCGACTTCGGCTCCGGGTACGGCGGTGACTTCGGGGGCGACCACACGGGCGGTGACGTGTCCGGCACGGACTTCGACCCCGGGGACTTCGGGGGCGGGTTCGGGGACGGCGGCGACTTCGGCGGAGGGGACAGCGGGGGCGGGGGCGACTTCGGCGGCGGATTCTGAAGCCGCCCCGCACGGTCCTCACACCTCCGCGTCCGCTCCATCGGCACGGCGCTCACCTGCGCCTACTGGTCAGCCGGAATGGCGAATGGCCGAGATGTCGAAGTTCAGCTTGATCTTGTCGGAGACGAGGACGCCGCCGGTCTCCAGTGCCGCGTTCCAGGTCAGACCCCATTCGGAGCGGAGGATCTCGGCCTTGCCCTCGAAGCCGACGCGCTCGTTGCCGAACGGGTCCTTCGCGGCGCCGTGGAACTCCAGGTCGATGGTGATCGGCTTGGTGACCCCGAGCAGGGAGAGGTCGCCGGTGATGCGGTAGTCGTCACCGCCCAGGGCCTCCGCCCTGGTGGAGCGGAAGGTCATGACCGGGAACTCGTCGGTCTTGAAGAAGTCGGACGACTTCAGGTGGCCGTCCCGGTCGGCGTTGCCGGTGTCGATGCTCTCCATCTTGATGTCGAGCGTGGCGGTGGACCTGCTGGGGTCCGATCCGTCCAGGTGCAGCGTGCCGGTGACGTCGTGGAAAACGCCCTTGACGTTGGTGACCATGGCGTGCCGGGCGACGAAACCGATCGTGGTGTGCGCCGGGTCGATCGCGTAGTCACCGGTCAGAGCGGTGAGGTCGGGGCCCACGGCCATTGGCGTGGCGGTGGTCGCGGGGGTGCTGTCCTTGCGGCTGAAGAAGCCCATGTCGTGCTCCGGGGATTCCGAGTGATCTGTTGAAGGTTAAACAACCTGACGGCTTCGACCATAACCCCATTTAGTTCGAGTTTCAACAGTGTCCGTGGTGTGGGTCCGCGGACCCCGTCCGAGGGTCCGTGTCACTCTGGGGATGGCATCTGCGCCCCGCGAATGCGAGGTGGCTCCGGGATGACGTCTTTGTGTCCTCCCTACAACGCTGATGCCCCGTGAGCAGTCGGAAGGGCTGCACGCCGCCATGGTTCTGTTCACTGGCACCAGGAAACCGGGCCGGAGACTGTACGGAACCGACGGCTCGCTTTCCTTGGCATCCTTCGTAAGGTCGCTACATGACCGTTTTGGAAGAGACGACGGGTGAGCCGACCAGCGAGCCGACGGACGCCCGCGGACGGGTCGCCGAGCTGCACGAGATCCGTGCCCAGGCCGTGGCGGGTCCGAGCGAGAAGGCGACCGAGGCGCAGCACGCCAAGGGCAAGCTGACCGCGCGGGAGCGGATCGAGCTGCTCGTGGACCCGGGGTCCTTCCAGGAGGTCGAGCAGTT